>NZ_JBFEFG010000280.1:600000-900000 GCF_040718835.1 Bremerella sp. JC817
CTATTGGTATTCGACTCCGGCCCCTGTGCCGCGCTCGGTTGGCATGCCGATTATCGGCTACTAGTCGACCCCGTTGATCCGATCCCAATTGCAACTGCCCGCCATTTTGGTGGGCAGTTGTCGTTTTCGAAAAAGGGTTTGCGGGCTACAGGGTCGTTTTCCGGTCGATTACACTGGAGGGACGGTTTGTCGACGCCCTACGTCGCCATCCTTCCCTTTCTGCACGCCGCTGACCCGCGGCAGGTTCCTAGTATCCGAAGGTTCTCCACCCATGAAATTGCATCTCTCCTCCGCGCTCGCCTTGTTGTTGCTGTTGTCGTGCGTCGCTACCTTGCCAGCTGCGGAAAAGGAAACGGAAGACAAGAAATCGGAAGGGGAGTGGATTCAACTCTTCAACGGGAAAGACCTGACCGGTTGGGTCCCGAAGGTTCGTTACCACGAACTAGGCGAGAATCCTGCCAATACCTTCCGCGTGGAAGACGGCCTGCTGACTGTCTCGTATGCCGATGGCTACGAAGACGGGTTCAAAGAAACGTTCGGCCACTTGTTCTATGAGAAACCATTCAGTAATTATCGTCTGCGTGTCGAATACCGCTTCCTGGGCGACCAGTGCAAGGGTGGACCGGGCTGGGCTTTCCGCAATAGTGGTGTGATGATTCATGGCGAAGATCCGAAGACCATGGGTAAAGATCAAGACTTTCCCGCTTCGATCGAAGTGCAACTGCTCGGCGGCCGAGAACAAGGTTCGCGTCCGACCGTCAACTTGTGCACGCCAGGAACCAACGTGGTGATGGACGGCAAGCTGTTCAAGCCACATTGCATCAATAGTTCGTCAGACACTTACCGTGGCGACCAGTGGGTCACGTGTGAAATTGAAGCCCACGGCAACGGTACCATCAAACACATTATCGACGGCAAGGTCGTGCTCGAATACGAAAAGTCACAGCTCGACCCTAGCGATGCCCACTCCAAAGAACTGATTGAAAAGGCTGGCGGCGAACTGATGCTCTCGGGCGGTTCAATTTCGCTGCAATCGGAAAGCCATCCGGTTCAGTTCCGTAAAGTGGAAATCATGCTGCTCGACGAGTAGTTCATAGAAACGGAATGGACGTCGATGAAAACCTGCACGCTCTTCAACGGCCGATCAGGCGGGGCCGACACGATCGGCCCTCAAGTCGAAAAGCTTGCCGAGCGTGATGGGTCGTGTTGGATCCGTCTCGACCAGCTTCAAGGAGATCAGCAGCTGGTCGATATCATCGGTGAACGTCAACCTCAGCGGGTGATCCTGGTGGGGGGCGATGGCACTGTCAGCCGGTCTCTGGCGACGCTCTCTACGCCGAACGATCTGGAGTTCGGCATCGTTCCGACCGGTACCGGTAACGACCTGGCGCGTTCCCTCGACATTCCCTTGAACCAGGTCGAAGCGGCCTGGGATCTGGCGATCCAAGGGGAAGCGAAGTTGATGGATCTGATCGAGACCTCGATCGACGAGCCCCATCTGCTGATGAACGCCGTAACCGCAGGTATTGGCGGTGTCGTGGCTGAAGAAGTCCAATCCGAAACCAAGCATACCTACGGGGCACTAGCCTACTGGATGGCGGCGTTGTCGGTTCTTTCGGATCCGCCCAAGTTTCAGATCCGCATGAAGCTCGATCAGCAGCAAGTGATTGAAGAAGAGGTCTTCGCGTTCTGCGTTGCGAACGGACGCTGTGCCGGCGGTGGCTTCGTGATCGCACCGACGGCTCAGTTGAACGATGGCAAGATTCACGTGACCATTCTGCCGGTGCTTTCGACCGTTGAACTGTTTGCGTCAGGTTTGAATTTCGTACTGACCAATGAAGATGCTCAGCGACGAATCGTGACATACAACGCCGAAGAGGTCGAGTTTGTCGCCACGCCAGAAGTCCCTTGCAGCCTGGATGGCGAGAAGGGATCGTTCGCGTCGATCAAGTTCCGGATTCTGCCCGGCTCGAGGCGATTGGTGGGCGGGCCGAACGCAGCTTTCGCATAACGCCGCTGACAAAGCCCTCTCCCAAAAGAAGCGGGAGAGGGGTTCGAATTGCTGGGAAGCGACTACTCTGGCTTCGCTTCGTCTTCCTTCTTGGGCAACTGATGCGACAGGAGCCACTTGAAGACTTCTTCGTTGTCGTACGTTTCGGTCCAGCTATCGTGCAGCGCTTCGGGATAGATGGTTAGCTTCGGATTGCCACCCTTTTCTTTCAGCAGCTTGACCATTTCTTCGGATTGGCTGACCTTCACGACAGGGTCTTTGGCTCCGTGAAACACCCAGGTCGGAATGTTGACGATCTTCTCAACAACTTCGACCTGCGATGGACCGCAGATCGGAGCGATCGCGGCCAGCTTGTCCGACATCGCACCGGCGACCTGCCAGGTACCGCGGCCACCCATGCTCAAACCGGTCACATAGACACGGCTTTCGTCGACGTTGTGAATCTCGACAATGTGATCCATCAACGCGACCAGGTCCTCGGTGATCCACCAGGTCCCTTGAGGGCACTGTGGCGCGATCATGATGAAGGGAAAGTCTTGGCCGTTTTCAACCAGCTTGGGTGGGCCATGCTTTTTGACCTTCGAGAGGTCATCGCCTCGTTCTCCGGCACCATGCAGAAAGAGCACCAGCGGCCAATGTTCCTGTTCTTCGTAACCTTTGGGAAGGTACAGCAGGAAGTGCATCTGCTTGCCGCCGGGCAGATCGAAGGTTTCTTCCGACAACGCGGCCGGCTCTTTCTCTTCGGCTTGAACCGTGGAAACGAGCGGAAATAGCAGTAGTAGAGCCATGCAGAACGCTTGGGTCAATTTCATCGTGAGGACCTCGATTAGCAAGAAAGGAATGTTCCCACCCATTCTAATTGACCCCAGACAGCCATTTCCACTTGGCCCCCCGGAAGCTTTGCCCAAAACCAAGGTTACTGGTACAACGAAACGAACGCTTCCACTTCCTGCAGGGATCTTTATGTCCGACGACTATGCCATTTTGCGAGAGGCCGACTGCCGGATCGATCGTGCCAGGGCGGCGGCGATCCTGGGTCGTTGCTTGAAGCAGGCTCCGGCCGAGATCCTGCAAGAGTTGCACGATCGACCAGGCATCCTGGCCCGGAACATCTCGGCGGACGTCGCTCGCGAAGCTGCCAAAGGCTTGATCCTGGCAGGCATGCCGTGTCGCGTGGTGATGGAAGAGCAGCTCGTCCTGGTGCCAGCGACCCCCAGGAACACGATCCGTGAAATGGAGTTCTACGACGACTGCCTCGTCTTCCGTTCACTGGAATGGGAAGGAAGAATCCCCTGGGACCAGATCCGGCTGGTCGATATCGTCCAAGAGCTGGAATCGATTACCGAGCTAGTCCCCAGCACCACAGACGATGGCACTTCGGACACGCGGAGGGCGAAGCGTTCGATCCGGACGACCCGGTTCGAGCTAAGTGTCTTTCTCGAGATTGTCTGTGTCGATCCCACGCTGCGGATGCGAATCGACCGCAGCCAGTTCCGCTATAAGTCGACTGGCTTGAAGATGCATACCAGCCGCGAGCTGAACTTCCGGGCGCTTTGTATCGCGCTGCATATGCGATGTCCCAACGCGTTGACCGGGCTCGGTTTTGCCTGGATCTCGAAGGGTAACAACTCGCATCACCAAAGTGGCAATACGCGAAAGAAGTTCGAGAACTTCGCTTCGTGGCTGCTGACGATGGAAGACTAAGTCCACCTTCGACCAGGATAAGCGCATAAAAAACGACCCGAGAGAATTCTCTCGGGTCGCTTCCATTTGTTTTGGTGCGCTCATCAGGGGAAAGACCTGATGGCAAGCCTTAAGGCTTAGCGACCGCCACGGTAGCCACCACGATCGCCACCGCGATCGCCGCCACGGCCACCGCCGCGTGGGCCGCCACCGCCGCCGCCACCTGGGCGACCTTCGCGTTCGCGAGCTTCATTGACAACCAGCTTGCGACCTTCGCAATCGAAACCATTGAGGGCGTCGATAGCCGAGGTAGCGTCCTGATCGTTGTCCATTTCGACGAAACCGAAACCGCGCGAACGGCCAGTTTCACGATCGGAAATAACACTCACGTAAGCAACAGTACCGTACTGACCGAACAAGTTCTCCAAGTCGGAGCCGGTGTAGGTGTAGGGAAGGTTCCCCACGTACAGTTTCTTCTTCACAGATCTAACCTACTAGCAAGAGAGAGACAGAGAAAATCGGAAATGATCGATTCGCTGATCAAGCGTCACACTATCGCCGGGCAGGCTCGGTGTGCCATTCACATCATCTATGCAGTGGCGTCAGGTCCACCGCGTCTTTCCGTTGCCAAAATTGTCAACTAGTAGGTGGCTCGAGCGATGCTCCACGGCATCCGAACAAACGGACGAAACTTGGACAAGAAGGTCCAATCCGCCATTACGTCTCTCAAAAAACACATCTAACAGGTCGAACTTTGCAGGCAGGCTGACGGCCATGCTTAGATTCAGTTTGAATGTATCGACCCCCGAGAAGTGGAGTCAATGGGAAAAGGTTCCGAATGCCTCGGTTTGTTCGAAACATTCGAAAATTCACATACCCTAAATGCTGCGGCCCCGTTAGAGCCATCAAAACAGGGCAATTTCCTGGCCAGAAATCGGGAGAATGACTCGTTTGCAGGCTAATCGTTGCGGACGGAAACCTACCGAGTCTTCACCCGAAAGTGGCTCACGTAGATGTCGCGGAACTGGCCATCTTCGATCAGACGGTTCACTTCCTTTAGCAAACGGCGGCGGAACATCACCAGATCCGGATCTTCCAGCTCTTCGATCGTCGACTCGCGCGAGACAATCATCACCCGGTCGCGGATGCGGAACTTCTTCTTCTCAAGCTCGGTTTCCAGGCCATCCTGAATACTGGCGTCGACCAGGCCGGCCAACGAGAAATCGAAGCGGGTCTGCGTATTCGAGGCCGGATCGTACGCCCGAAATGCATAGTCGCCGATCGCCACTTCGGTCGGAGGCAGTTCCGGAGGGGCCTCTCCTTCCGCAGTGGCGTCGGTTGCCTCGCTTCCGCAGCCAACGGCCAGAACCAGGATTATCAACCAGAAATAACGAGTGATCGCAGGCCAACGCATCTTAAAAACGCTCCAGGGCAACGTCTGAAAACACGAACCGTTTGATGGTACCTGGTCCAATCGCTTCTTCGGTGTAGTCGCGAAGCTGCGAGCGAATCAGTTGCAGTTCTGGGTCGGCCAGATCGACGAGGTTAGCATGCCGGCAAGTCCGAATGATCTCGTCGGAGAGCTCGCCCTTGCGTTCTTCCAGGTACGCCTTAACCCGAGTCTCGTCCCGCTTGCCCACCAGGCAGTGAAGCTGGTAGTTCAACGAAACACTCTCTTGGTAACTGTTCAAGTCAGGCTGACGCGTTGGATCGTCGGCGATCAGTACCGAGATTGTGAAATGCCCCAAGTCGATCTCGACCCAGTCCTGCTTTTCCAGCGAGAACAACATCTCTTCGTCCGCCGCAGCCGAGCTTTCACAGCCGAGCGTGGCGACGCTACCCAACAAAATCAGCCCCAGCACGAACGCCTTGGCATCGATCCATTTCGTGGCTTGGTAAACCGTTTGCATCTGAAGATGTCGCATCCCAGGTCAAAGGAAGAGAAATCGGAGCACTTTTGAAAAGATAGGCCACCCAGGGCATCCGTCGAACAGCTATCGACAATTTCGCGCGACCCCGCATCCCGTACGGGTCAGGTCGTATCGAATACGTGCTAACTCGTTCGGCTGCAACAGCTTAAGATTTACACCAAGGCACCCAATTGCGACCTAAACTAATACAACTCGGAAAACGGTTCGCTCCAATAGCCTGGAAACATGTCTGCTACACGTATCGAGACCAGCCTTTCGCGAAATCTGACCGTTAGGTCAGGGGAGTTGGTCGCCGCTGCGCTTATGCTGCTATTCCTTGTCGTCGGTTGTGGGACACCCCATCCTCAGCCTGAGAAAGCCGCCAAAGATATGCCGGATGCGTTGGTTCCGGTCGAGGTCGATCTGGGCAAGTTCGAGTGCACCATACCCAACGACAAAACCAACAGCACGATCACGATCGACTTCCACGTCTTCGCCAAGATGCCGCGGTACAAGTCGCAAGAACTGATCGATATGCTGGAAACACATCAGAATCGGTTCCGTCACGATATATTGCTGCGGGTCCGAAAGTTCGATCGCCCTTCGCTGAACGATCCCGACCTGACCCGACTGCGGGGCGAGATCCACACAGCCTTGAACGAGATTTTGCCGGAGAATAAAGTCGATTTGATCGGCTTTTACCACTTCCAGTTTTTGGAAGAGTAACAAACCTGGCCGGGCAGGGGACTGCCTCAAGAAGCAAAAAGAGGCTCGCGAAACGAGCCTCTTTCATTGTCCGATAGGACGAGCCAAAGTCTGGTTGGCAGCGACTTATTCTTCTTCGTCGTCGCCCCAGTCTTCATCTTCCTCGTCGTCGTCATCATCTTCGTCTTCGTATTCTTCGTCGTCTTCCCAGTCGTCGTCGTCTTCGACTTCTTCCCAGTCGCTTTCGTCGTCGTCTTCTTCTTCCGACTCTTCTTCGTCTTCAAAATCGTCGTCGTCGTCTTCGAAGTCCTCGTCCCAGTCTTCGTCGTAGTCTTCGTCCTCGTCGTCGCCTTCTTCTTCATCCTCGTCTGGGACTTCGTCGTCATCGCCGTCGTCGTCGTCGTAGAGTTCGTCTTCTTCGTCTTCGATCGGGGGCGCTTGAGCGGACGGTTCTTCCGGGCTCCAGACAGCCACGGCAGAGCCTTCGGCTACCAGGGTATCGCTATCGATAACAGGGCTGTGTGGGGCAAGTGTGATCGTCACCGATGTCTCCTTTTGATCGTCAACCTGACAGGCCGCAGACACGTCGGTCTCGGCTACGAATCGTCGAAACTCTTCTTTACGGGGCAAATCTTCCAGGGATCGAAACCCGAACATTCGCAGAAAAGCGGCACTTGTGGCATACAGGAATGGGCGTCCCAGTTCCTCGCTCCGTCCACGAATCTGGACCAGGTCTCGGTCCATCAACTGGCGAATGATTTCGCCGCAATTTACACCGCGAATCGCCTCGACATCGGCCCTTAAGACCGGTTGTCGATAAGCAATGATCGCCAGCGTTTCCATGGCAGGGGTCGACAGCCGCGTTGGATCGTCTCCGCCTACCACGCGCCGAACCCAGTCGGCAAATTTCCCTCGCGTCAGCAGTTGATAACCGCCGGCCAGCTCCTCGATACGAAAGGCACGATGGGCCGCATCGTAGAGCCGGTTCAGGGAACGCACTAGTGTACGAGCTTCGGTCCCGTCCGCCAAGTTGGCAAGCTGGGCCAATTTGCGAGAACTTAGGGGTTGCTTGGCGAGGAATAAAATCGCCTCCAACCTCTGCATTCGACGGTTCCGAACGACCGGACCTTTGCCCTTTTTCGGTTGCTGTCGCCGTTTTCTTCGGCAAACCCGGACCAGTTTCTTGCGGGCATTTCTCGAACCACCAGCGCAAGAGGCCAACTGCCCCCAACGACGGGCGGTAAGTCGGTTCATCAGATGGCCAACATGGTGCCGCAAACAGCAGGTCCTTAACCCATAGAAAAAATCGCTAAGTCCTACTTTCTAGCGGAAGCTGTAAGAAGGTCAAATGGTGATAGCATCCGCTTTCGTTGGTCCTGTCCGACCTGCGATTACCAAGACTGTTCCTGATTTGGAGGTTTCGATGGCGATCGAAGTTCCTTTGCTAGGTGTCATGAAGCGCAATTCGGATTTCCCAACCTGGCTCGAAAGCGAACCGATCCCAGTTCCGCTCCTCGGCGGACTACCTTGCACGATCGTCTTGGAACGCTACGAATCGGACGACCAGCCCCAGGACTTTCACGACGCCATCGCCAACCTTTTAGCCGCCACACCTCAGGTATTGCGGGATGTCGAAAAAGAGGTCTACCAGTATTACCTCGACTGCGACTGCAATATCTATAGGGACGAAGAAGACTGGATCGTGATCGAGAAGCCCGAAGATGTCTGGCAGTTTGTCGACCTGGGCAAAGCGGTCTATATCGCTCGCAACCAGATCGGTGACGAAGTCGTCTACGCTTCCATCGAGAACAACTGCGAATGGGAAGACGAACATGGCCTGCAGATCGTGCTCCGCGAAGGATTACGCGTCACGAAACTGGGTCCTTTCGACGGCCATCTGACCAACAGCGACGCCGTCGGCGAGCCCGATGTCATCTATTCGCGGGTCGGATGGCATGACGACGAGACCGATTAAAGATAACGTTGGACGCCTATGTACTCGTCGTAAGCGGCTCGCTCCGCCTCAGGCATTCGTTCCCGTTGATAGCGAATCGAAAAGCCCCCGTGCAGGTTGCCGTCGTCGTTGACCATCCAGTCGATTACCTCGTCCGGCGTTACCACGGCCTCGTCGCCGACTTCGACCGAGGTAACCTGCTCCGGCACTTCAAAGAAAACCGCGGCGAAACCTCGCTCGTCTAGGCGTGTCGAGAATAACCACATGAACGCCGAGAAGTCTCCGTCGGTGAAACGGAACTTGATCATTGCATCCATGCGGTGACTTCCATCGGCCGGCAACATGGCCCGGAACGTGTCGAGCGACTTCTGAGCGTCGATGACCGTTTGCTTGTAGGCGTCGTCATTCGAGTTGATTTGACGAAACTTCGGACCTGGATCGAGGTCTGGCTTCCGATCGAGTTCCCGCCGCAGCATCTGAAAATCGAACCAGCAGTTTTCAGGATCGAGGTCTTCACCTCGCTTCTCCGCCATCGCTTTGGCCCGCGAGGCTTCCATCATGATGCAGGCCGCGTTGTCGCGAATGTTGATCACCTCGTCCGGCGTCAACGGTTCCCCTTTCTTATTCTCGGCCGACAGTAACACCGCCCCCAAAGAAGGAATAAAGACAGGAATCAGCGGTTCTTCGGTTTTATTCATCGAAATTGTCTCTGGCGAAGAAGGGAGAGGTTCGCTCGCAATGTTCGACCATCGCCAGACAAGGCACGCATCTCTGCCGATGTCTGGCGATAGTGGATAGCAGTTTACCGAGCCGATACATGTAGATCAAAAGAGGGAGCTTCCCGTAACCCAAAATGGATTCTTGCATTGGTGGCGGGATACGTCATCCTTGAAGAAGGATGCGTGCACTGTCAGCGATTTCCAACCGCCACTGCGAGCAGGACAACGCGATGAACACCAAGGCTGCGGCCACCGATGCATCTGCTTCGGGAACGCCGCTCGAGAAGCTCTCGCTGGATGAACTCAAGGAACGACTCTCGTGCGACGAAGCGGGTCTTAGCACAGCCGAGGCCCAGGCACGACTCGCCAAAGATGGCTTCAACGAACTGAGCCACGAGGGCGAAACCAACGTCGTCCTCAAGTTCCTTTCTTACTTCTGGGGACCGATTCCCTGGATGATCGAGATCGCCGCGATCCTCTCGGCCGTGGTGCAGCACTGGGCCGACTTCGCGATCATTCTGACACTTCTGCTGGTCAACGCGGTCGTTGGCTTTTGGGAAGAATTTCAAGCGGGCAACGCGATCGCCGCTCTCAAATCGAAACTGGCCCTGATGGCTCGCGCTCGTCGCGATGGCCAGTGGAGCCAGGTCCCCGCACGCGAACTGGTTCCGGGCGATGTCATCCGAATCCGCCTGGGTGACATCACTCCTGCCGATGCCCGTTTGTTGTCAGGCGATCCGATCGACGTCGATCAATCGGCCCTCACCGGCGAGTCGCTCCCGGTCAGCAAGAAGGCAGGCGAGTCGGTCTATTCCGGGTCAATCATTCGTCAGGGAGAGATCGATGCCCTGGTCTATGGCACCGGTTCCAACACCTTCTTTGGTCGGACCGCAAGCCTCGTGCAAACGGCGCACACGACCAGCCATTTTCAGAAAGCGATCTTGAAGATCGGCGACTTTCTGATTGTGGTCGCGGTTGCCTTGGTGGTGGTGATCTTCCTGGCGGCACTCTTCCGCGGCGATGCCTTGGGTGAAACATTGCAATTCGCCTTGGTGCTGACGGTGGCGGCGATCCCGGTCGCCATGCCAACCGTTTTGTCGGTCACGATGGCGGTCGGTGCCCGGCTACTGGCACGCGGACAAGCGATCGTGAGTCGACTCGCCGCGATCGAAGAGCTCGCTGGCATGGACGTGCTTTGCTCCGACAAAACCGGAACCCTGACCAAAAACATCCTGAAGCTGGGCGACCCGTTCTTATTGAATGGAGTGACGATCGACCAGATCTTGAAGGCCGCCGCGCTGGCTTCGCGCGCCGAAGATGAAGATGCAATCGACAAAGCGGTGCTCGAAGGGTCAGGGGAACAGGCCACCGCCAGTCTAGGCGAAGTGGTCCACTTTCAACCGTTCGATCCGGTTCATAAGCGAACCGAGGCTGAAGTTCGCCTGACCGACGGAACGACCATGAAAGTCACCAAAGGAGCGCCGCAAGTCATACTGGCCCTGGCAACCAACGCCGACGTGATTCGCTCGCAATACGAAAGCGCGATCGATGCCTTTGCGTCGCGAGGCTTCCGTGCGTTGGGTGTTGCCCAGACCGATGCCGCCGGCAACTGGAAGGTACTGGGCGTTCTACCTTTGTTCGATCCACCACGCGATGACTCGGCAGCAACGATCACCGAAGCGAAGAAGTTGGGCTGCAAGGTCAAGATGGTGACGGGAGATCAGTTGGCAATCGGCCGAGAGATCGCCGGGCAGCTTAACATCGGGACGCATTTGATCGACGCTAAGATCTTCGAGGACGTCAGCTATCACGATTCGGCTCGCATCGATCAGATGATCGAAGAGGCCGACGGCTTCGCTCAGGTCTATCCGGAACACAAGTATCACATTGTCGACGTGCTACAGCAGCATGGGCACATCGTCGGGATGACCGGCGATGGAGTGAATGACGCTCCCGCCTTGAAGAAGGCAGACTGCGGCATCGCGGTTTCCGGCGCGACCGATGCGGCCCGAGCCGCTGCCGACATCGTGCTGCTTTCGCCAGGCTTATCGGTCGTGATCGATGCGATCTGCGAAGCTCGAAAGATCTTCCAGCGGATGAACAGTTACGCGATCTACCGCATCTCTGAGACCTGTCGCGTGCTGATCTTCATGACGCTTTCGATCCTGGTCTTCAACTTCTATCCGGTCACCGCCGTGATGATCGTGTTGTTGGCACTACTCAACGACGGAGCGATCCTGACGATCGCTTACGATAACGTCCGGCTTCAGCAAGAGCCTGAGAAATGGAACATGCGTCTGGTGCTTGGCATCGCCACCGTGCTGGGACTGGCCGGCGTGGTGGCGTCGTTTGGTTTGTTTTACCTGGCCCAGGAAGTCTATAAGCTCGATCGCGACATCATCCAGTCGCTGATCTATCTGAAGCTTTCCGTGGCAGGGCACTTCACGATCTTCAATACACGCACCCGCGGACCGTTCTGGTCGATCGCTCCGGCGAAAGCGCTGCTATTGGCAACCCTCGGCACCCAAGTCGCCGCAACGCTGATCGCTGGCCTTGGCATCTTCATGGCCCCCATCGGCTGGAAACTAGCCGGTCTGGTCTGGCTCTACGCCCTCGCCGAGTTCCTGATCGTCGACCGCCTGAAACTAATCGCCTACCGAATCTTCGACCACGAAGGAGAGCCGGTCTTTATCAAGCCGACGTCGTCGTGACAGCCGGTTGCGAGTTCCGTAGCATCCTGGCGACATCGGTGGGGTCGCTGCCGAATTGGAATAGGGTGTTGTTGTCGAAGTCGATCACCACGATCTGGGCGAGAGGGGGCATGAGTTCAGCGAAGAAGTCGGCGGGGACTTCGCGGCAGTAGTTCAGTACGGCGTCGCTGAGGTTGAACTCGCGGCGATTCGGCTTCGCTTCGATCCACGAGGTGAACATGAACTGCATGTGAATCAGCAGGTCGGTCGCCACAGCGTTGGGATGCAGGGCAATGAACACGCCGGTAGAAAGCTCTAGCTCGGCGCAATACTGTGGAATGGTATCGGCCAGGTTCCACTTCGAAAACAACTTGTATTGCAGCGAGGTGGTGTCGTCCTCATAGCAAGGCTGCATTCCGGTATCGGCAATTCGCTGGGCGAGTCCATATCGGGCCAAGTCGGCATTACTCACCAGGTGAGCCCACGTCAGGAACCTTCCGCTGGTACTCCCTTCGTAGCTCCAAGATTCCCAGGGAATGTTTTGGACCTGGATCAAGGGAATACCACTGACCGTGAAATGCGAATCCATCACCGGGAGCGCCACTTCAGGCAACGTTTCGTTTTCGTAGAGATGCAAATAACGTTCGGCAGCAACGGCAACCGGCAAGGGAAAGGCATCCCGATCGAGCATCTGACGCAGCAGCAAGTGCTGTCGATGATGCGGGTCCGACTCCAGCATGTGGTGCTGGGTTCGATATTGCAGTTCGTGCACTTCCTTCAAGCAACTCGTCCGGACCGATTCACGAAGCCCGTCCAATGGCTGTTCCAGGAAACGATAAAGCATCGCCAGAGATTCCAACATCTGGTTTTGTAAATCGAACATGGAGTCGTGACTTTCTTCCGAACGAAAAGAGCGTGCTGCCAGCGAAGTAAATGACCAATAGGCAAGGGCAATCGAGCGACTACCCTCCGATGTTGACCAAAGGAAATCCAAGCGTGATCGATCCTCCATGGGCACACATGTCGCCCATCCTAGCGGCCGGCATGCCGCCGATTAGCACCGAGGTCGAGCCCATGGCGATCGTGTCGGGCGGACCGCAACAGACGACCATGTCGCCAACGCGTGCCGCCGGCATGCCACCGATCAACACGGTCGGACAGCCAAGCATGATCGGGCCACCCACATGCGGCACCGGACCGGTCGAAAGCGGACAGGTATGCATGTCGGCAATTCGGGCGGCTGGTGGCATCAGGCTGGGTCCCTTCAGGTCAGAAGTATTCGTGTTGCTTGGACTTGCATAGATTCCGTGAAAACCTAGCTCATACCACAACAACCGACAGCAGACCGATGCAAAATCTTCGCTTTCTCGCCTGATAATCAGTACGATCATCGTTATGCCATCGTTGGAGCATCCCCACGATCCCCATTCGGACGGCATCGCCCCTCTTTAGCCCACTTAGAACCTCGAATTGCAATGACGACCGAATCCGATACGCCAGGATCGAATCGACGCGGCTGGCTCCGTTTCAGCATTCGCGGCGCTCTGGGTGTGGTGACGGTCATCTGTTTGCTGTTCAGCTGGGTCGGGCGAGATGTCGTTCGGCACCGAACCGAACAGCGGGTCGTCGATCAGTTGACGAAGCTCGGCAATACCACCATCAAGTACGACTACGAATTGAAGGCTGGTCCGCAGGCCGCTTTGTCTTCGCCACCTCAGCCGCCTGGCAACCGCCTGATGCGGAAGTGGTTTGGCGATCTGCTTTATGCCCGCGTCTTTCAGGTATCGTTTCGTGTTCCCAGGGCAGAAGTGGACGAGCAGACGAAACTTCTTCCGCAGTTGAATGACTTGCGGGACGTTCGTTTCGATCTCTGCCGTCTCACGGACGAATCGGTCGAGGCACTAGCCAAGAGTCCGCGACTTCGTTTTGTGACGCTTCATCATACGGAGCTCACCCCGCATCAATTCGCGCTGCTCGGCAAATCACGTTCGATCGAACAAGTGACGCTCTCGGCGACCGCGGCCACCGACAACAATCTGCGCTACGTAGCCTCGATGCCAAACGTCAAGCACATTCGCCTGAACATCGCGGCGATCTCGAATGAAGGCCTGGCCGTACTGGCCGAGATGCCCCAGTTGGAACGCTTGGCGTTGGATCATTCGACGGCAATCTCCGACGAAGGGCTCGCTTCGCTGGCAGAGCTTTCCAACATGAAGGCCTTCAGCGCCGACTCGACCTTGCTCACCGATCAGTCGCTGCAAACGATCAGCCGCTGGAAGAATCTGCGGCGGCTCACGATTCATCCGCTGAAGGGGGATCATTCATTTCACGACGCGGGCTGCACGCAACTGGCCCGGCTGACCGAGCTACGGCATCTCGATCTTTCTGGCACGGCAATCACCGATCGTACGATGCCGGTCATCGGATCGCTCAGTCAGCTTGAATCACTGAGCTTAAGACACACGCACCTGACCGACGCCGGGATGGCTCAACTCAAAGATCTAAGGAATCTGAATCAGTTGAACATCAGCGGTACCCAGGTCACCGAGGCCGGACTGAACCACTTGGCGATACTGCCCAACCTGGAAGTCGTCGTCATCAGCGAGGACGTCGCGGTGGGTCGCCGGCGTATCGGCAACGCCGTGGTCGTTCGTCGAGCAGTTCAAGCGAGTTTCTGAAAGCGAAGTGAGATGGAAAATCAACCAACCAAACTACGCTGGTTCAACTTTCGCCTCGCCACCCTGCTGGTTGCGATCGCCGTGATTTGCATCGGCATTGTCTTTCTCGGCAAACCACTTTATCAAGCTCGCGTCGTACGAATTGTCATTGCCGAGTTCAATCAGAGTCATGGCTGGATCAAATTTCAGTCGGAAGGGGAAGGGAAGCCTGCTCATCTGAACAATATCGGAGTCTTGGGGCTGGTCGACGACGAGGTCTTGTTGCTGCTTCCTTCGCTGCCGCAGTTGGAGACGCTTCAGCTTGGGTCGAATGTACTGACGGATGATTCGGCGAAAGCTCTCGGAAAGATCCCAAATCTAAAGCGATTGGTTTTGAGGAATACGCTCGTCACGCCAGCACAAATGGCCTCGATTGCCAGGTCCCCCTCCATTCGTTCGCTTGAAATCGAAGGTCGCACGGCAACGGATGCAAATATCGAACTGTTGGCGAAGTTTCCGAATTTGGAACACGTCAGTATCTGGAACTCAGAAGCCACCGATGCTTCGATCAAAACATTGGCGGGTGCGCCCCACCTGAGCCGGCTAGGCTTTGTGTTAGTTCCCAACATGACCTCGTCGTCACTCGAAAGTCTGGCAACACTGCCTAAGCTGGAAGACTTGACAGTCAAAGGAACCCAACTGAGCGATGAAGGGCTGCGAACGATTGGTCAAATGCAATCACTCCGCTCCCTGGCAATTTCGCCAGGTCCCAAGGAACCGTTCAGCGAAGCAGGACTGAAATCACTGGCTTCGCTGAAGCACCTGACGACCTTCGAGATATTCAACCCCGCCGTAGACGGCCGTTCGATGCCAACCCTTGCGACTTTTCCAGAACTGACAACCCTGGTGTTCGACGGAACGAGCATTCCGCACGAAGATGCCACCGAACATGGCTTCTTTCCTGATCCGAAACATGGGTCTCTGTATACGCGAAAAGCTGAAGACCTTCCGGCCTCACGTGATGATGGATGATCCGACGCCAG
This sequence comes from Bremerella sp. JC817, assembly GCF_040718835.1. Taxonomy (NCBI): domain Bacteria; kingdom Pseudomonadati; phylum Planctomycetota; class Planctomycetia; order Pirellulales; family Pirellulaceae; genus Bremerella; species Bremerella sp. JC817. The sequence goes on from NZ_JBFEFG010000280.1 coordinate 615,373, forward strand.
ACACCGCTTCCAGCCCAACCCGATCGGGCCATCGATGGTTGAGCTTTCGATTGCGGACGATGCTGATTGGAATGACCGTCGCGTGCGTTTTGCTGGGCGGGATCGGCCGCTACTACGTCCGGATGCTGCAACAGGAAGCGGTGGCGGAATCGATTGCGAATCTGGGGGGCAGGGCCTTTTACGAGTACCAGTTTGTCCGGACGCGCGAGTTGCTTCTGGAGGATCCACCCGGTCCGAGTTGGCTTCGGGGTCTGTTTGGGGAGAATCTATTTGCGACCCTCCATTCCGTGGAAGTGAGCGCACGCACTGGTGAAGAAGAGCGAGCCGTCGAAGCGATTCATCTGCTCGAGCAATTGCCTGACCTACAGACGCTAGATCTCGTGAAGGTTCCGCTGGGTCGTTCGGAAGTCGAAGTTCTTGTCGCACTACCGAAGCTTCGCCAATTGACGATCTCCGATTGTCCTATCTCCGACGAAAACTGGCAGCGGTTGATGGCGTCGAGATCGCTGGAAACTGTTTCCCTTTCGTACAAAGACTTACACCCAGCGAAGATCGCCTCGTTGCGATCGCTTCCCAGCCTGCGGGAATTAGAGATCTGGACGCATCGCAACGATCCCGCGTCTGTCGAGGCGATTTTTCGCGAGCTTCAAACCTTGCAGCAACTGAAGTCGCTGACGTTGCGAACCATTCCCATCGGCAACAAGCAGATGGTCGTGATTGCCCAGTTGAAGGAACTTCGTTCGCTGGACATCCAGTGGGAAGTCCAGTCTCGGTTCGATGACGAAGGCTTTGCGGAACTGGAATCGCTGCGGCATCTGACGCATATCAAACTGCCGCTGGCTCGCATCGGTGGTGCGTCCATGGAAGTCGTCGCGCGGATGCCTTCTGTTGAAACCTTGGAAATTCCCGGAAGCTTCATCGAAGACGACGACATGGTGCACCTGGCAGGGCATCCTTCGCTCAAGCGACTCGATATCTGTCAGACCCGCATCACGGATGACGGTTTGCAGCATTTGAAAAGCGCCCCCCAACTTTGTGAACTGGGTGTGCTTCCGGATTGGGGGGTCGCGGTCACGATGGACGGGCTGCAAGACGCAGGCTTTATCGAGTACGACAGTCGAGTGACCCTGCAATCGAGGTGGTTTGAAAGAACACCTCCCGCGGCAAAGACCTCTAAATAATGCCACTTTCCAGGTGGTTTCTTGCCAAGAATTCTCAGGCGATGGCGAACTAACCATCGCGCAACGGCTGAAAAGCATCTTGATTTCGAGGGCGATGTCGCCCTGACGGACCCTACAGAGGGGACAGTCGTTGCAACCCGACTGTCGTTCGATACGATCGATGCGCTTCGCCAGGACGATGCTACAGTTTCGGGGGATTGGTTCCTGGACCAGATAATTATTGGGGGATGTTCTGTATGACTTTCACGTTGTTTTTAATTGGGCTCGCGTTTGGGCTCATGACCTATGCGTTCTTTCGCTGCATCTTTACCGGCTTCTATGTGATTGCTCCGGATCAAAGAGCGGTCGTGACCACCTTTGGTCGTGCCGAGCGGCTGAGCAACGACTTCGTCGAACCGCTGAACGACCCCAATCTGACCGAAGAAGAAAAGAAGCGCTATACCTATCCCAAGGTACGCGTGGTCGGTCCTGGCGGTCCTTACTTCAAGATGCCTTGGCAGAAGGTCCACAAAGTGACCGTCGCCACGAACAGCGTCGACCTGGTATGGGACCCGACCAAGAATCAGGACACCATCGAAGCGGTCACGAAAGACAACCTGACGACCGGCGTGAATGGTCAGATTCGTTACCGCGTCTGCGAAGACAATCTGTATGCCTTCCTGTTTGGTGTCGAAAGTCCGCTGGAACACATCATGGGTTACTTCGTCAGCGTGCTTCGCGAACGGATCGCCACGTTCAGCGACCCGAAGGGGGCGAGCTTGCTGGCCAAGCCGACCGGTGACGAAGACGATGTTCCTTCGAGCGTCGATCTTTCAGAAGGGGTCTCGATCAACGACCTCCGTAAGAACCTGCCTCTGTTGAATTCGTTCATGGAAGAGCAGTGCCGCTGCGCCCCAGGTCGCTATGGCGTCGAACTCGACGCGGCGCTGATCACCAGCATCGATCCTCCACCGGAAGTCGACCGGGCCTTGTCGGCCATTAACAGCACCCGAAACCAGGTCGCTGCCGACATCAGTACCGCCCAGGCCGATGCCGAACAACAAATCACCATGAGCAAGCGTGCCGTCGAGATCGCCTCGAACAATGCTCAAGCCGAAGTCGCCCCGCTACGGGAACTGGCCCGAACGCTCATGCAGATTAAGCAGGAAGGTGGATCGCAAGCCGTGCGAGCCTATATCCGCGACTTGCGGGTGCCGCTGTTGTCGCGTGCTGTGAGCGTCGTTCAAACCCGCGAAGAGAAGTAACGCGATCTGGCCAAGTCCTGATTGTGTTCCTCGGTATTCCAACCATACAACGACTTTCGACGAGATATTCCCATGTTGTTTTTCGCTGGTGTTTTCTGCGGCCTGATCGCCATCCCGATTCTGCTGACCATCGCCACGATGTTCGGACTGTATGTCATCGTGAACGAGTGCGAAGCGCACGTATACACATTGTTCGGTAAGGTGATCGGCACGATCGACGAGCCGGGCCTCCATTTCCCGATCTCGAAGTTTGGACTCGGCGCACTGCTGGTTCCGTTCTTCGGCAAGCGACACATTGTCAGTACCGCCTTGCGGCAACATTACCTTCGCGGCCAAATGGTCAACTCGGAAGAAGGGACGCCGATGGGTGTTGGCCTGTGGTACGAAATGGAAGTCAACGACCCGGTCGCTTACCTGTTTATCAATACCAATCCAGAAGGCTCGCTGCAGGCCAACGTCGCCTCGAGTGCGATCAGCACGCTCAGCAATCTGGAAATGGACAAGATGCTCGAAGACCGACATAGCCTCAGCCGCACGGTGCGTGCGACCGTTTCGCCGTTGAGCGAAAAGTGGGGCTATCGACTTGGTTCGGTTTACATTCGTAAGGTGTTCTTCACCGACCATCAAATGGTGCACAACATCACCGACAAGGTGGTCAAGCGTTTGATCCAGGTCACCAGTGCCATGAAGCAGGATGGTGAGAACCGCGTCGGTCTGATCAAAAGCGAAACAGCCAAAGAGGTTTCGCAGAAGATGGCCGAAGCAGGTGCCAAACGTCCCGACATCGTGGGCAAGGTGCTGAACGAAATCGGCAAAGATGATCCCGAAATCCTGGAATCGGTGCTTGAGGTCATGGAAGTCGGTAAACTGTTGGAATCGAAAGCTGCCGTCAGTATCATTCCCCGAGGTGCCAATGTCTTGTTGAATCTAGACAACCGCAAGTCGGGCGGCAGCCAGTTCGTCCAAGCCGAGAACTAATCGGAAACCCCGATGCACGACGACTTCCAACACCAGGCCTTACGCGGCGGCAGTCAGATGAGTGCCGCCTCGATCTTCAAACTGATGGTCGGCACGCTCTTGCTGCTGATGGGAGTCGCCTTGGGCCTATACGTGGCGAACGTCGCCTTCGAGGTCGTTTATTCCGAGACGCCGGTTCCGCTGATCGAGCGGATCTCGGCGTTGGCGGAAGAAAAGATCGCCGCGGAAGCCGCCAATCCCAACGTTCCGAATATCAAGCTGCCCCCGGAACTGTTGCGGACTGTTCTTTACGGTCTGACCTTCTTAATGCTCACCATTCCGGTAATGATCGCCTCGATGCTGTTGGCCACCGGTGCCAAGCTGATGCAGGGCGAGATGAACGAAGCGATCACGATGCTAGCAGAGCGGCTGAAGAAGACTTCCTAGGGGGGTGCTGGTTTGCCTCCGCTAGCGACCTTGCGCGGGTGGTTTGTCGAGCAAAACCGGGGCTTCCAGGGCGGCACTGCCTGATCGATCTTCCGATCCTACCTGCGAACTGCTATTCTGCCGCCACTTCTTCGATAGCACGGTATTCTCACAAGGATGTGAAGCCAATATGGACGCAGACGTTTCGTCGTCGAACTGGACGCGATGGTTCTGGCTGTTCGCGCTTTCGCATGTTGCCGTGTGGTCGCTGGTTCCGATTCTGACCGCTACCAACGGCCCGCTCGATACGATCGAGATGATCTATTGGGGTCAGCAGTGGCAGTGGGGCTATTACAAACATCCGCCACTTCCGGCGTGGATTGCCGCCAGCACCAGTCAGCTTTTCAGCGACCCGGCGTGGGCAACGTATATCGTGGCTCAGTGCTGTATCCTGGCTTGTTTCTGGGCGGTCTGGGAGATCGTTCGCGACCGCAACAAACCGTGGGTCGCGTTGGCTTCGGTCGCCTTGCTGGAAGCATGTGCCTTCTACAACTTCACGACGTTCGAGTTGAACAACAACATGGTCCGCCGGGCCATGACCGCGTTGACGGTGGTCTTTCTGTATTGGGCGATCACCCGCGGAAAGCTCGTTTATTGGGGTGCGGCTGGTTTGTTTGTCGCCCTGGGCATGTTGTCGAAGTACGACCATGGCATGCTGGTTTTCAGCTTGTTGGTCTTCGCGGCCGTTCATCCCCAGGTCCGTCGACTGTGGAAGACGCCAGGTCCGTACGTGCTGATCGGCATCGCCTTGGTTCTGTTCGCTCCGCACTTGTGGTGGATGGTCGAGAACGACTTCATCACGCTGAAATACATCAAAGATCGCACCCAGGCCAAGCCAAGTGACTGGAATCACCTGGTGATGCCGGCCAAGTTCCTGGGAGAACAACTTGGTGCGATCACAGGAATCTTGATCGGTTCGATGGCCATACTGGGCGTTTTCTGGCGATGGCGAACCGACCTGAGTCCCGAAGATCGTCTCGCACGTGATTACCTGGCCGCGGTTGTATTGGGTCCGCTGCTGATCGCTGTCACCGCTTCGGCAATGACGGGCGGGATGATTCGCAGCATGCTTGGGGCTCCGATCTGGATTTTCCTGCCAGCCCTCTTGGTCATGTGCTTTGAACGCCGCCGCGAAGATCCTGTCATGTGTGGCCGCTTGACGGTCGCTTGTGCCAGTTTCAGCCTTGTATTGGCGTTGGCTCTGGGCGTGCGGAACGAGTTTGGAACCGTCCTGCGCGGCAAGTACCTGCGGGTCGACTACCCTGGTCAGAAGATTGCCGCGGAGGTCGAAGGCCGCTGGCACCAATTCTCGGAAGAAGAAATCCCGACGATCGCGGGTGCCTGGTGGCCGGCCGGTAATGCGTCGGTGTACTCCGATCATCCGATTACGGTCTATCCCGAATGCGATCCAAAGTTCGCTCCCTGGATCGATGAAGACCTGTTCGTCGAACAGGGCGGAGTGATCCTCTGGGACGACGATACGCCTCGCGAACAGATCGCCGACTGGCTGGAGCGGTTCCCGGTGGCCATCGTTCAGGCACCGATCGAAATCGAACACACCAAAGCACCTGATTCGCAGCCGCTGCAGATCGGCATCGCAGTGATTCCGCCTGGAAGCTATCTGCCAAAGCCAATCCCACAGATTGCCGACCGACAGCCGGAGGCTGGCAAGCAATCGCGATAAGGCGAGCCCTCTCGATCTGCTCGCCCCAGATACGCTCTTTCCGTTGTATTGAAGATCAGTCACCACTAGTTCAGCCGTAGTGGGTTCGATTTCTCCAATTCACCCCCTTTTCGGCGAATTTCTGTTGACCTACGCGGGGAGAACGCCGAAACTTCTATCTAATCAAACTTCCTTCTTTTTTCTATTCTTTTTTCTTCCACTCAGCCTTCGGCAGCTCCTCGGCTCGATTACCCATGCCAAAATCCCCTTTAAGGCTGTGGTGAAAGGGAGTGATTTCCATGCTTGCTGTCTGGTCACGGTTGGCGGCCCGAAAAGCTCGTCGGCGGTCGTCATGCGCTGGATTTACGTTGGTGGAACTATTGGTGGTGATCGCCATCATCGGTGTCTTGATCGCACTGCTATTGCCGGCGGTTCAACAAGCACGCGAAGCGGCTCGAAGAATGAGTTGCTCGAACAAGATGAAGCAGATCGGGATCGCCCTGCACAACTATCACGATACCCATGGTCGCTTTCCGCCGGGGGCCATCAGTGGCCATCAAACGTGCGTGAACGGAACAACGCCGCTGGGAGGCAACTCCAGCGAATGCACCCAAACCGGAGCTCCCTGGACCGTCCTGATTTTGCCGTTCGCCGAACAAAGCTCGCTGCACGATCAGTTCGACTTCAAGCGAATCTTCTCGCCGTTCAGCTCGAGTTGCAGCTCGCCGAACAAGGCGTTCCAGTTCGAGCCCTTGGAGATGTATAAGTGCCCGTCCGATCCGAACTCTGGCGGCGATGCACCGACACTCAATTACATGGCCTGCCAAGGGGGCGGTAACCCAGGTACGGTCGATGCCGAGCTGCATGTCGCTTGTGCCGGGACCAGCAGTCCCACGCGGTACTTCTTCACCAACGGGATGTTCTATAACAACGCGAAGATCGGCTTCCGCGACGTGGTTGATGGCACGACGAACACCTTCATGGTTGGTGAGTCGATGTATCACTTCCTGCTTGGTTCGCATCCGTCGATTGCGACCCGCGAGACCAGTTGGGCCTCGGGGCAGCTGGTGAACTCGGTCTATGCCACACCGATCACGATGACCGCGGCCGCCAACCCGATCAACAGTGCCGAGCCCCTCTCGAACGTCCATCAACTGGCCGAGATGACCTCGACCTTCGGAAGTCGCCATCCTGGCGGATGCCTCTTCACGCTGGGTGATGCTTCGGTTCGCTTCATGAGCGAAAACATGGACCTGGCAACGTATCGCTCGCTGGGACGCCGGGCCGATGGTGGTCCATTGGGAGGTATCTCGCCGTGAGCAATTGGTTTTACTCGATCATGCCCAGGCAGGAGAATCTGCGGCCAATCGTGGCGGCGACGCTGGCCATGCTCGCCACCATTGGCTGCAGTTCGCGTGACGATGGTCCCCAGCGTTATCGGATCTCTGGCGATGTGATGTACGACGGGAAACCGTTGCCGGCGGGCAAGATCTTCTTCTCTCCGGATACCGAAGCAGGCAACAGCGGACCAGGCGGTTACGCCGACATCGTCGACGGGCATTACGACACCAATAGCGGTCGTGCGAAGGGAGTGGTCCCTGGAGCCCAAGACGTTCGGGTCGAAGGCTTCGATGGCCAGCCATCCTTGAAGAACGACTTTCATCCGAAGGGAAACATGCTGTTTCCAGTCTTCACCGATCATATCGAAGTGCCGGAGAGTGCCTCCGAGCATCACTTCGATATTCCGTTGAATCCGAAGTAACCCAACGGTGCCGCCAGCTTACTGCGGCATCTCGTGGATCGTGTCAGAGTGGCTCAAAGCCGAGAAACGCTTATGCCACTCTTCGACCTCGGTATGCACCTGACGCATGGCCGCCATCGGGCTTTCGCCGGTGGCTTCAAACCGCTGCGAGTATTCCGACTGGCCAATGTTAATGGCGACGGTGCAGTGGAAACGATAGACGCGAGGCGAGTTGCCCCACGATTCCAGACGGTAATACGTCGCACCCAGGCGATCGAGTTCGGTTTGCAGGTCTTGCGTACCGCGCGAGACCAGGCCAAAGTCGTCTCCTGCAGGGGGAGTCAAACGGTCGCTCGGGAGCGGAAGGTCGGAAGACATCTCGCTGGCAGGAGAGGGGAACGCGAGCCGCTCTTGGCGTTGGCCAACGACTTCCGAAGCAACTTCGTAACTGGCTGGCTTGAACTCAGGCTCGCGCGACATCGGAGGCCGATCGAAACTCGACATCTGCCCGACCGGGGTCGCCGGTGGTAAAGCAGGTTCCGGGGCGTGAGTCGTCGGGACCATCGGAAAGCCACCCAGCTCGGTCGTTGGGTTGATCATCGGCAAAGAAGACGATTCCGGAGCTGGTTCCTTCTCAGGCCAGATTCCCTTCAAAGCTCCCTGAACACCTTCCGGCATGATCGCGACGGCTGGCAGTCCCACCAAAAAGACGAGAACAATCAGGGAACGAATCGTTGTAAATTCCGAGTTCACAAGCACTTCTTTCGCGTAGGTCCATCTACTGAAGTTCCCTATAGTAAAGCACTTGCAGGGCCAAGCAAATAGGGATTTACCGTAGCCTCCCCCATTCCTTGGGGAAGCTATCATCAGCGCATGAAAAAACCGGCTACCTGAAGTTCAGGCAGCCGGTCTTCCGGAACAGACTTGGGCGAATCGCGTATTCAGGCAAAGCTCATCGATTCGCCAGGGACAAACTAGGCATCGTCCTTTTCTTCGTCGTCGCGTTCGCGGCGGTCGCCATCGCGAGGACCGCGTGGGCCACGTTCGCCATCACGAGGGCCGCGGAATTCTGGACGGTCGCCGTCGCGTGGACCACGGAACTGTGGGCGACCTTCGGGTCGGTCACCGTCACGAGGACCGCGAGCACCTTCAGGTCGATCGCCTTCGCCACGTGGACCCTGGAAGTCAGGACGGTTGCGGGCCATGTCCTTCAGCTTGTCGCGTTGTTCTTCGGTCAGGATCGACTGGAACTTCTTCTGCATCTCTTCCTGTAGAGCACGCAGTTCGCGTTTCTGTTCGTCGCTCAGGTCGAGGCGGTCCATCACGAAACCAGGCAGCATGCCAGGGCCCATGGAAGCACCATCGAAACCACCGCGGCCCGGACCACCGGGACCGGGACGGCCGCCTTCGCGAGGACCGCGAGCACCTTCAGGTCGGTCGCCTTCCGGACGATCCCCATCGCGAGGTCCGCGGGGACCACGTTCGCCGTCACGCTGTGGACCAGGACGGTCCCCTTCGCCACGACGCATCTGGGGACGATCCCCTTCGCCGCGTGGAGGACCTTGGCGATCGCCAGGACCACGCTCGAACATCTTGGTCAGTTCTTCCTTGGTAACGGCACCATCTTTATCGGCGTCGGCACGTTCGATCATGCCGGCAGCGCGGCTTTCGCCTGCTTCTTCTTTGGTGACCTTACCGTCGCCATCTTTGTCCAAGCCCATGATCCGTTCGATCATCACTTCTGGGTTGAACTGACGTTCGCCGCCGCCACGTTGTCCTTCGCGAGGACCACGGGGACCACCACCTTCACGCCCTTGAGCGTCGGCGGTGGAGAACGCTGCGCCGACCATGGTCAGCGAAAGCACAACTAAGGAGTGTTTCCAAATCTTCTTCATAGTTCTTTTACTCTTAAGCATTCATGGGGAGATTTATGGGTGAGTGTGCTGCCACACTCGTGATTGTTTCAACTGCACGATTACGAGCGACGAGGCCCTGGTCCCGGAGGACGACCACCTGGTCCGCGACCGCCTCCCGGAGGAGGACCTGGGCGACGCATATCTCGTTCGTCCGGAGTCGCCCCGAGCACAATGTCGAACGAAGCGGCAAGCTCGTTCATCTTGGAATCGGGTACTGGATTGAAATCGGTGACCAACCGCTCACGCAGTTTCGGATCTCGCACATGAGAGAACACGCCGTCACGATCGTTGCCGGCAAAACCTCGAATCATCAACTGCGTCGTCAATAACTCGCGATCCCCTTGCTTCACCTTGATATGAATGTGAGGCGCCGGCCGGCCTGGGTAGGGGACCGGCTTGATCGTGCGGAAGCGATACTCTCCGGTGCTCCCAGTGGTAAACCGACCAAAGCCTTGAAAGTTGCGGTCGATTTGATCTTGTTTTTTGTTGCTGTCCGCCGTGTGCAAATAGACAGCGTTGGCATCGCACTGCCAGATTTCGATCGTCGCGTCCTTCATCGGCGAACCGCTCTCGGTCAGGATGCGACCGGTCAGGTGTGTGATCTGTCCGACGGCTGGCGTCGTGCTGTCTTTGATGATGATCAAGTCGTTGTCTTGATCGAGCGGCATCTTGTTGGGATAGAAGGGACCTTCTGTCAGAGCCGGAGTTGGCTTGAGCAACTCTTCGGCGAACAGCCCTGGCGTCGTAAAGAACGCCGAGCCCATCAAACCCAGGAAAGCACGTCGGCCGGAACCGAATCGAGACGAGTTCATGAAATCTCCTCTGCAGACAACGCGATAGTCGAAAAGCCAGGGACACGTTGCCATTGTCCCTAATCCATTCAACCACGAAAACGCAAAAGAGTTCCGCTTTCTACTAACGAAACCGTTAAAAGAAAGTGGTGTGCCCCTCCCTTAAGGTGGATTAAGGCACGAAAAAACCCCGGGAAAGGCGACCTTTCCCAGGGTAATGGTTTGCAGGCTATCGGTATTCGGCCAGCCGCCAGGTGCTAGCCGATTGGCTTATTGCTGGCCAAATGTCTGGCCTCGCAGGGCATCGCCACCTTGGAAGTCGGTTGGCTGATCCAAGCCGCCGGTCAGCAGAAGACCATCGATCTGGGCATGAGCTTTGGCCAGATCGCCCAGGGCCGTGATGTAGTTGAGGTTGGTATCGAAGTACGTCCGTCGCACGATCAACACCTGGATGAATGAGAACTCACCGGCAGTATAAGCCTGTTCGGCGAGGTCGAGCGTTTGCTTCGCCTTCGGCAGAATTTGTTGTTCGTACCGTTTGACGGCGACCAGGGCCGAATCGTATTCCTTCGACACGCCCGCCAGGCGAGCCTTCAGCGACATCTCGATCCGCTTCACATCGTGCGTCGCACGGCAGTACTCGCGATAGGCCGCCGAGATGTTGCCACTGTTATCGTTGAAGACCGGGATCGGGGCACCCACGGAAAGGTTGATCATCCCGCTGCCGGTGCCATTGTCGTGACCTGCTTGAAGCTGCGCGGTAACGTTCGGAATGGCCTGAACCTCTTGGCGAGACATGTTGGCTCGGGCCTGGTTCACGCGGCTGTAGCTGGCATGCAGTTCGGGACTGCTACCCAATAGCGTCGAGTAGATGTCGTCCCAATTCATGTTGGCGGAATCAGGGCTCAGCTCGCCATCAAGGCGGGCTCGGTCCATGTCAGGTACACCAGCCGTTGCGGCCATCTCTTGCCAGGCAGCTTCCCACGAAATGTCGGCTTGCTGACGGAGCACTTCGACTTCGTTGAGTTGGATCTCGGCTTGAAGCTGATCAGACTGCGAAGCTTCGCGGGCCTCGAAACGTTTCTTGGCTAGCTCGGCACCTTTGGCAACCACGGTCTGGAAGTCGTCGATCACATCGATTCGGCGCTGAGCGACCAGGGCATCGACGAACGCCAGGCGAACGTCGGTCATCACCCGGTAACGCTGCGACTCGACATCCCAGCGTTGAGCTTCGGCCGCATGTCCCAGCACATTCTGGTTGAGGCCAAGCTTGTGGGCCGTGACGAACTCGCGTTCGACCGAGACCACATGCTGATCGGTATTGGCGTCGGCCAACTGGCTGGCCTGGTATCCGACGATCGGGTTCGCCGACAGACCGACCTGGTATTGATAGTCGGATGCTGCAAGCGCCGACGCCGAGCTTTGACGAATGGTGGGATTGTTGGCCAAGGCCAGGTCTTGCATGTACTGCAGGGTGACGCCTGGTCCGACGGTGGTCGGCACGCGAGGTGGCGTTGGGGCCTGAGCAATGTTAAAGACCGGTCCTTCAATCAGTTCGTTCTGCGGCGGCAAGATCGCGGTCGGAATCAGCGTCGTCGATTCGATGACGCTGTGGCGTTGTTCGTGCGAAACCAGTTCCGCTTCAGGAGCGACTTTGGCGACCTCGGCGGGCAGCTTGGCCGCGGCCGAGACTTCCGGCGGAGCGGCTGGTTCGTGATAGGCTTGGTTCCACGAACCAGGCCCGCTGGTACAACCCACGATGCCGGTCAGGCCAAGGGCGATCCACCAATTTCCACGATTCGTTTTCCAGTCCACCATCGTCGCCCCCAGTGCTGCCAGCAGACGTTGCAAGCAGTGCCATCGCGAATATCGAAACAATCCACACTGTGGGAATTTTCGGCAGAGCAGACAAACTGCGTTGACGCAAAAGAACTGCGGCTTTCATCTCCTCAGTCCATGGCTGAGAAGATATAGCGTTTCGGCGGGTCGTTCAGGCGGAAGGCGGGTAACGGGCAGGGAACTAGTGCAAGATGTCGTAGTCGATCTGGACCAAACCTTGCTGGAAAGTGCGTGAGTTCGTCAGCTTCAGACGGGTATCGCGTCCCACGTACGAGACGAGCGGCAAGCCTTGTCCCAGGACGATCGGCTGGATGAAAACCTTCAGTTCGTCAATCACTCCGGCATGCAGGAACGACGCTGCTAGCTGACCGCCACCCACCAGCCAGATATCTTTGCCAGGCTGCTTTTGGATCCAGCGAACGAAGTCGGACACCGGCTGACGGACAATCTCGGCATGCTGACATTGCAGCAGCTTACGAGAGAAGACGTAGTTTTGCTTCTCGGCATAAGGGTAGGGGCCGAAGGTGAGGACCTGTTCGTAGGTGGTCCGACCTTGGATGACGGTGTCGATCGAATTGAGGAACTCCGAGAAACCAAAGTCCTCGTTTCCTTCGGCCTGGGTTAGCCAATCGATCGCCCCATCGGGCCGAGCGATGTATCCATCCAGGCTGGCCGTGACGAAGTAGATAATCTTTCTCACAGAATCATTTCTCCAAACGCTGTTTCTTACAGACGCGGGGAATCGGTGCAGCGAATCCTTGAAGCCTTGGGTACGTCACCAGGAAGAAACGGTTCGAGATGTTCCGATCAATCTTTTGGCATCGGCGCCGGCTGATTCGATCCGCTAGCGGTGCTGGAGGGAATGATCAATTTCAGCGGGTCCTTCACGCTTGCCAGCGTCCCCCAGGTCGGCACCATGAAGCTTTGGCGCGGGGCAGGGGATCTCGATTGATTGTCGATCAGCACAAACACCGATGGGCCCAGAAACAACGCCAGGTGATCATCGAGCTGACGATGCGTCGGCGCGAAAACCACCGCACTGTCGACCTTCCCAAACTGGCCTTGCTGCAGCGTGTGATAGCCAATCACAAATGGCGGACTCCAACTTTCCGATGTGGATGCCATCAGGAACTCTTGCGCGCTAGGATAGGTTCCTTGTTTCAGCTTGTGCTGTTCGACCAGGCGAATCGCTCGCGTCAATTCCAGCCTCGAGTGATGATTCGACCAAACCATGGTCGCTTGTTGGCAATGATAGAAGGCCGCGGAGGTACTTACCCACGCGCTACGATCGACCAAAATTCCAGGGAACTTCGCATGTACCGAGTTGGCATAGCGATCGGACGTCGGCAGAAAGCCGGTGTTGGTTTGCTGCTGTAGCCGAGCAAATTGATTCGGGATGTTTTCCTGATAGATGATCCGCTCGGCCGCCATTCGATACCATGCTTTGAACTCGTTCGGCTTCACCTCGCTCATCGCCAGTTGATCGTCGATCGAACGAATCACCGCTTGGCTGAGGTCGCGTTTCAGATTGCGTCGGATCGCCCCGCTGAGGTCTCCCATATCGACGAGCATCTCTTGATACACGTTGTCTGGAACAGGACTGATGTGACCGAGAAACGCTTGAAAGACGAGATACCGAAACGCTTCAATCTCGGCGAAGTCCATCGAGTCTTCGACCCGGGCATCGATTGACTGCTGCTGCATCAGCCCCAGCAATTGCAGATCAAGCAGGGCCGAGTCGACATCGTTGTCGAGCACTTCGACCAACGCATGAACGGCCGTGAACCGGGCAACGGCCGGGTTCCAGTGACGATACTCTTGGCCGGCATCCAGCACGTTTCCGCGAAGCTTCTCGAACGCTTCTTGATGTCGATGGACGTACCTGCGGACCTGGTCGGTCTGGTCGAAGTTGGGCAGAAAGATCTTGAGCAGTTCGCTGTCGGTCGTCGAGATCGCGATCTTTCGCTCTGCCGCGTCTTGCTTCAGCTTGAGCACCCAATCTGGATTGGGATCTTGCATCAACGAGATGATCAGCGAGTCGTGGACATGCGCCGCATCGTTCACCTGGCGAGGAGCGACCTCCTCTTGAGTTTCCAGGATCGCCAGATGCTTCTGACGTGTTTCTTTGAGTCGGTCGATCGCACGCATATCGGCCAGAAAGAACAACGCCCACACGACTGCCACGCTCAGAGGTCCTAAGACAATCATCTTCCAGGTCGTGCGACCACGGGCAGAACGTTCGCGTTTACCCTCTTCCGTTTGATGAGGCAGCAGACCGGTAATCGCGCCGACCAATGCACCGATCAAATAGCCGGCACAACTGCTGATCTGCATGACCTCGTAGGAGAACTGAATCATTCCCAGAGAAGAGAACACCATCGTCCAGGGCATTCCCGCTTGGGTGGCCCCGTGTTCGAAGACCATCATCGCGAAGCCGACCGGTACGATGGCTACCAAAGCAACCAGCAGAAACCCGCCCACCAGGTTCCATCGCATCTTTAGACAGAGGTTCGCCACGCCATACCCGACCACGCTCCAGGCAACGGCAAACATTGCCATCAAGATCAGGTAAGCACTCATGGGGCATCGCGAACGAATAGGTGTGGGACTCAAGGCCTTCGGAACGTGAGGTGGCTATTTTGTAGCCATCTCGCTCGGTTATCTGCCAGGAGAAAAGACGTTAGCGAACTGGCAGTTCAAGACTTGAGTTAAGGGGTGTTAGTTCCGAATGTAGAGCATTTCTGCAGAACGGGCGAATGAAATTTCCGCGACTTTTTCTGTTTTAACCGCGAAGTTGTGCGATCGTTTTGTGGGGCTTTGCGTTCGAGGTGCCGATGGATTAAACCAGAACAATAGAGGCATTTCGTGGCATCCCGAAAGAAGGAAAAACACGATGGAAGGTCTTCACGTCGATGGCTGCAAGAACGCCATGGTAGCTGCTCAGGAAGAATTCGATTCGACAATGAATCGCTACAAGTCGCAGCTTAAAGAAGCGACTTCCGCCGAGGCTGAAGAAGCGATCCAACAACAAATGCGACAGTGCGAAGCGCGCCATCGCGATTTGATTTCATCGCTGCAGCGATCGGTCTTTTAAAAAATCTATGGGAAGCATCGGCCGGCTCTTCCGGCCGCATTCGGCTTCGCGTCGTCGTGAGATCTTCGCGTGATCGCCTAGGAGGATTGGTCTGGCTACTTCAGCCAGACGCGCCAGGCCCAGTACCCCGTCACAAAGAGTGAAGCAAAGGCATAGACGCAGCACGCTCCGCCGGAAAGGGTTGTTAGCAACATTGGGGCACCTCGTACGGGGATCGGGGTATGTCGATGGGTACGGAGCAGTTGGGGCTTGCTCACAGACTTTCAGAGACAACATTCCGTGATCCAGGTGACGTTAATTTTTGCCATTCGGGGGCTGTATCCGTCCTTTCTTGTCAAACTGAGTCCAGCACCTCCACCTTCGAGGGGATCCGATAGCGAAAGACCGATCAGCCGGCAGATTCGCTACCATCGGTAACCCACATGTCGTCGTTCTGCTGGCGAACTTCGAAATTTCGACAACATTCACGATCGGAGGTCGAAACCTTACTAAGAGAATCCGTTGGATACCCCAACGGATTGATTTGGTTGACTTCGATCAGAGCTCGCAATGGCCCGGCTGTTTCCTATCTTGTTTCTCATGATCTTCGTCGCCTTTGGCGTCGTTTTCCTGGGGTATGGACTCGGTCAGATCTTTCAAGCGCATCAGGCAACCCAGTGGCCGATGGTCCAAGGCGAACTCATTTCGTCCGAGCTGAAATCGCACACCAATAAGAATTCGCACTCGTGGAGGTGCGAGGTGCAATACGCTTATCAGGTAGAAGGCGTGTCTTATCGCGGCGACCGAATTGCGTTTGGCTACGATGGGACCAATCGCGAGCAACTACATGCTGACCTGCATCGTAAACTGAAAGCTGCCGAAGTCGTCGATGTCTATTACAACCCGGCCAATCCCAGCGAAAGCTGCCTGGTACCTGGGGTTCGCCGTTCGGCATTTCTGATGATCGTATTCGGGCTGGCTTGGCTTGGGTTGACCCTATCGATGATGACCTTGGTCGTGTGCGACGTGCCAGTACGAAAGTTCATCCAGCGACTAGAGCACTGGAATAGTCCTTCCGCTCAAATCTCTCGGTCGGTGAGGTAAGCCATGACATCCGACATCATCGCCGCACTGATTCTTGTCCCCTTGAACCTGGGTGCCTTGTACGTCCTTGGCTATGGCCTGCGCGATCTCTACCGCGGCTGGCAATCGACCAGGTACGAGCGGGCGCCTGGCAAGTTGATTCAGTCCGAAGTGAAAGAGACGGTTCAAAAAAATCGGAAGTCGTCGCGAACTGTCCATCAGGTCGAACTGAAGTACGAATACATGGCCGGCGGCCGACCTTACGAAGGAACCGTGATCGCCCCCAGCTATTGCCCTACGCAAGATCGGCAGGATCATGAAGATTTGCTCGAGTGGTTGAAGTCGACGCCTCAGTTCACGGTCTTTTACGATCCGGTCGTTCCTGAGCGAAGCGTGTTGATTCCGGGCGTCGATCGTGGAATGCTTTCTCAGATTGCGATAGGTGTCCTTTTGCTTTCGATCACCTTGGGGATTGCTATCGGCTATTTCCTGATTGCTGCTGGTGACCCAGGACTGGTGCATGACCTGGTCGTGCACTAGCGAAGCTACTTCATGAATATCTATGTCAAGGTTTTGTTTTTTGCTCTGGTGCTCATTGGAGTCGCCATCTTGAGCTATGGCATGATCGACGTGGTCCAAGGCTACTCAGCCGAAAAATGGCCGACCGCCAAGGGAGACATTGTTGATGCTCGGCTCCGTTCGTTCGCCAGCGGCAAAGGGGGCACACGATTCGAAGCGAAGGTGAAGTACACCTATCAAGTCAACGGTGCCAACTACGAAGGAGAGCGGATTGGGTTTGGCTATGGAGTTACCGATAGCCAAGAGCTTCCGCAAAAGATCGTCAACAAATTGAAGTCGGGCAAACAGGTCGAAGTGCGCTACAACCCGAAACGGCCCGAGGATTCGGCGTTGATCCCCGGCGTCTTTAGCGGTGTCCGCTTCAACATCCTGGCAGGGATCTTGTGGATTGTCTTCTCGCTGGGGGGAGCGATTTTAATCAGCAATCGTCGCAGTCGAGACAGCCTTCCGGCGCGGATCACGGTGATCGAATAATGTTTGATTTCTGGTTGCCGGCGGCGATGCTGGCGTTCTTCAACCTGATCGGAATACTGCTGCTGGTGGCCGGCATTCGCGAGCTGCATCTGGCCTGGCGATCACGTCGCTGGGAAGAGACCGTCGCCACGATCGAAGAGAGTTCACTCGACCCCTGCAAACGCAAGACAAAGCATGGCGAAGAAGTCATCTACCTGGTGAAGCTGCAATATCACTACCAGGACAGGGCAGGGGACCAACACACGGGAAACCGCATCTCGTTTAGTTACCATCCGACCAAACAAATCGAAGACCACCAAGAGCTGTGCGACATCCTACAACCAGGACGAAAAGTCCAGGTCTACTACAATCCGAGCCGACCAGATCAATGCACCTTAGTGGGTGGTGTCGAGCACGGATCCTTCTCAAGCATCATAATCGCGCTGATGTGGCTCTCGATGAGCATCTCCATTCCGTTGATGACGTATTGGCCCGATTTTTCCGACCAATTGTTAGTCCGCAGCATGAAGGTGATGCCGTAAAATGTAGTTAGTGGATGGACGACAATTTCGATTCGATCACCATCCCGACGACGTTAATCCAATGCTACAATGCAGGTACGGCGACGGCAGGTACCGGTCGATCGGAAGCGACCATCCGTTTTGCGGTCTCACTCCCGTCTTTACGACCCTTCGGGAAGGAACACTATCATGATTCGCAGCGCACTATTGGCCCTCGACAATTCTCCCTCCAGCCAAACCGCGCTGGACATGGCCATCGCGTTTTGCCAGCGCTACGCGGCACAGAATGACGGCCGCACCGACGCGATTCATCTGTCAGGCGTTGCCGTGGTCGACATCCCTGGCATCAAGGCACCTACCAGCGTTCCGATCGGAGCCGGCGCGTACAAGAAGCATCGCGACGACACGCTGATCAAAGAAGCGGAAGAACGTGCCGAACAGATTCTGAAGGATTTCGAAGATCGTTGCAGCTCGACCGGCATTCCATTCACCGCGATCCGTAGCGAAGGTCTGCCTTACGAACAAATCGAAAGCCAGGCCCTCAGCCACGACGTTGTCCTGATCGGTCGCGATACCAACTTCCATTACGAAACCAGCGAAGACGTCGGAGCCACCGTTCGCAAGTTGCTGATTGACAACGCCCGTCCGGTGATTGTCTATCCTGAGCAGATGCCGGATAACCATCGCGTGGTGATCGCCTACGACGGAAGCAATCCCGCAGCCCACGCCCTGCAGATGTGGACCTTGCTCGAAATTCGTGGCCCACAGACCGAAATTCACGTCGTGAGCATCAGTGGCGAAGAAGAGAAGGCTCAAACGCGTCTGGCACAAGCCGACAAGTTCCTGAAGTTCCATGGGCTGAATGCTCAACTGCACTACGTTCCTAAGACAGGTCGCGTGGTCGACCTGTTGGCCGAGAAGGTCAAGGAACTGAGCCCACGCATGGTTGTGCTGGGGGCCTATGGCCGAGGTGGCTTCAAAGAAACATTGTTCGGTTCTTCGACCAACCAGATGTTAGAAACGGCCGGTTGCCCGTTGTTCCTCTACAAATAGAGTTCAACCAGCATCTTGAAAATCATCGACGGATATCACCTGCTTCTGGGCTGGTGGTATCCGTCTTTTTCTTTGGTACATCGCGATTTCCGCGGCAAAATGACCAATGCCCGTGGTTTCTCGGCGAATAACGGCCTGCTGGGATCGATCCCGAACATGATCCCGCCTAGGCTCTTGTACCGACCACGATGATTGCTTCTTTGATTTCAGGAGACCGATTGATGCCTTTGAAAAAGCACCTGGCGCGCCGCTCTGGCAAAATCAGCACAGGAACCTTGCTCATGATGGCAGGGGCCTCCGACGTGCTGATGGCCGGCATCATGTGGATAATCATGGGTCAGGGAGACATGATCTTCAGCATTGTTTTTGGCGTCATGGCCCTGTCAGGTCTCGGTCTGGTCGGCTTCGGAGCCCTGCAAAACCTGCGGTAGGGGACTCGATTCTCGTCAACGCCGCGGTCAGATACTAAACTGGGAAGTAATGGAAAACGTCGATGTCCCGTTTTCCGGCCCGATCTATCGATTCCCAGGGGACCGATCGCTTGAGTTCCTCCACTCGAACCGTAGCTGCCAACGCCTCGCCCAACTCGATCATGACCCGCGTTTTCGTGGTGGTTTTGATCGGGCTGGTCATCTTGTTCGTTGCCTTCCTGGTCATCCTCAGCACATCGAGTCATTCCGGTCAGCAGTTCTCGGCTGATGGCTTCGAGCGGCGGAAGTTCAGCTATTTCGAGATCCTCGGCTACCGACTGACCGCGACCGAGTACTTCAATAACACCGGGAATCTCGAGAACGATCTGGTCAAACAGAAGTGGATTACTTCGTCCGGCAAAGCGAAAAAGACCGACTGGGTCACGGTCAGCCATACGATGCATGGTCACACCTATGTCAGCGATGCCAACATCCTGGTGAGCTACCTCGACATGAGTCAGCCAAACTCAGTCATCAACCTGGCTCGGTGGAGTCGAGCAAACCCAGGTTACGCTTCGTTGATGTGGTCCGAGATCCAGAAAATGGCCGAAGGGAACATGTATCTGCTGGTTCCTGACATCATTCACCACATGGTCTCCCTGAGTCAGCAGGACGACAATCCGATCAAGCAGCCTACCTTGAAAGAGGATGAATCGGGCTACGACGAGCCGATCTCGGACATGTCGAATGAAGCCAAGGCTGAAGCGACCCGCAAGCAGGAAGAAATCGGCAAGGCGAGCCTGAATCCATTTCTGATCGAGCTTTACTTGAAGGCAGGCAAAGCAGCTCAAGACGCTCAAGAGGACGCTCGAGCTCGTTTCTGTTTCGAGCAAGTCCTGCGGCTCTCGCCCGATTCCGCCGAAGCCAAGTCGGCACTCGATCAGCTTCCCCCAGCTCCTGAAAAGGATGAGGCCGAGACGCCTGAACCGGCAGCCGAGGTCTCGTCCGAAGAAGAAACCAATCTTTGATTTACGTCGACAACAATGCGACCACGCCGATGGCGGTCGAAGTCGCGGAAGCCTTGAGCCAGGCCTATCAGTCTGCTTTCTTGAACCCTGCCAGCCAGCACCAGGCAGGGCAGAAGGCTCGTCGGCGGCTCGATGACACGCGAGAAAGTATTCTCAATTTAGTCGGCGGCGAGATCACACGATTTGCCAGCGATCGGCTTGTTTTCACCAGTGGTGGAACCGAAGCAAACAACCTCGCTTTGTTTGGTTTGGGCGGGGATATGCCCGGTCAGGTCGTCATTTCGGCGGTCGAGCATCCTTCCATTCGCGAAGCGGCCGAGCATCTGGTCAAGCAGGGGCAATCGATCGAGGTCTTGCCGGTCGATTCGGCAGGGGTCGTTCAAATCGATGCCCTACGTCAGGCCTTGGCTCAACCGACGCGACTGGTCAGCGTGATGCTGGGTAATAACGAGACCGGCGTACTCCAACCGATCGCCGAAATTGCCCAGATTTGCCGAGAGAATGGGGTTCCGTTGCATGTCGACGCAGTTCAGGCGGTCGGCAAGATACCGGTGAACTTCCGAGAACTGGGGGCGTCGGCCATGACGATCACGCCGCACAAGTTCCATGGCCCGCGAGGGATCGGAGCCCTCGTGCTGGACGATCGTGTGAAGCTGAATCCGGCGATGTTCGGCGGAGCACAGCAGTTGGCGATGCGGCCCGGGACTGAAAGTGTCGAGCTGGCGATCGGTTTCGAGGTCGCCCTGCGACTGGCGGTCGAAAGTCAGGCCGAGGCGGAACCAAGGATGCGAGAGCTACGCGATCGCCTGGAAATGATGCTGAGAGAACTACTTGGCCCGGAAACCATCACGATTAACGGTCTGGACGCCCCGCGATTACCCCATACCTCGAACGTGTCATTTTCAGGAATCGATCGGCAAGCGCTGGTCATGGCTTTGGACATGGCGGCGGTCGCCTGCAGCACCGGTTCGGCGTGTGCTAGCGGGTCGTCGGAACCTTCCCCCACGCTGCTAGCCAGCGGGGCCGATCCGTCGATCATTTCCAGTTCGATTCGCTTAAGTTTGAGTCGCTTCACGACGCAGGCGGAAGTCGACGAAGTCGCAAGCCGCATCCTCAATTGTATCAATAGGTTACGCCGATCGTAAAACCGCAAAGAATCGCCCACCATGGCTAGTTTTCGCTGTGGAAAACCTCTATAATCGTGGCTTGGTTAACTGGTTGTCTGACAGACACTTCGGCAAACGAGCGACGGAGTTTGGGTGGTTACGGAGATCATCACCATTGCCTTGCCTTGGGTCCGGCAAGAGGATCCCGCCCTGATTGGGTCCGCCAAGCGGTCCATTGAGGGCTTGCGCCCGTTTGTGGCGGGGCCAGAAAACCGCATGATTCAGTCGGCGGTCGAAGCATTGAAGCAAGATGCTTCGCAGTTTTCGCCGTTGGTTCTCTTTGGTCCCAGTGGCTCTGGCAAGTCGCACTTGTTGCAGGGTCTGACGGGCGTTCTCGTGGAAAAGGATCCCGATCTCGAGATCCTGGCCATTACCGGAAGCGATTTTGCTCGCGAATATGGCAACGCATTGCGGCAAGAGACCGCCAACGAAACGCGAACCCAGTTTTTCGGGACCGACGTTCTCGTTCTGGAAGATGTGCACGAGTTGCTGCACTTCCCGTCGATGCAGCAGATCTTGCTGCATTTGCTGGACGAACTGGAACGCCGCGGTTGCACGGTGTTGGTCTCGTGCCGAGAGAACCCAATTGCGATGGATGGGTTTTCGTCGGAGCTTCGCAGCCGCCTTTCGGCCGGCTTGCTGGTTCCGGTGGTCCTGCCCGAGCAGGGAACCCGCGAAGTCTTGATTCAAGGCATCGCGACCCGTCACCATCGTCAGATCACGCACATGGCCGCGCAGAAGTTGGCGGCCGCGTTTCCGCATGGCTTATTGCAGCTCAGCGGGATCGTGAATCAATTGATCGCTCAGACCACCGCGAACCAGGTAATCGACACGACCATTGTCGACGCCTTGCTGAAGAGCGAGCACAACACAGCGAAGATTAGCCTGCGTGCGATTTCGCTTCTGACGGCCAAGTACTTCCGCGTGAAGGTGGCCGACATGAAGGGAAGTTCGCGGCGGCAAAGTATCGTTCAAGCCCGCAGCGTTGCGATGCTGTTGGCGAGACATCTCACGGAAGAGAGTCTGAAAGCAGTCGGCAAACATTTTGGCGGTCGCGATCACACCACCGTCATGCATGCCGTCAGCAGCATTGAAGCCAAAATGAAGAAGGACATCGCGCTGCGGGAAGCAATCACTGAGTTGCGAGAAATGATTCTCCAACGCAGCACCGACTGACCGATCAGGGTGTGAATTTCGAAGCGGACCAGATGCTTTTCCGACTGGAGAAACCTGGCCGCTTCCGCAAGAGATTTGAATGATGGTGGACCTGAACGAGGTCTGCAAACAGGAGTAGTCAGTGGAAAAGATGTTGGGTTTGTGTGCGTAAATGTTGGAATTCTGCCGGCTATCGACGCCGTTAGAAATCACCAACACCGCTAGCGAATTCATCGACGCGAAAACGACAGAAAGGCAACCATTTGGCGCCAGGTTTTTCACATACCAATCAAAGCAGATTGATTCGAAGAACACCGAGCCAAACACCTACCGGATGCCAGTTATCGACAGCTCGACGCGTCTCCTTACTACTACTACTCTTTCGAAAAACTAAAAGAAGACATTTGTTGGATTCACGAGCTCCATGAAAATCACGTTCGAACGCGAGAAGTTTCAGACTGCATTCCAGACGGCGGCGATGGTGGCCCCTAGCCGCAGTCCCAAGCCGATCCTGCAAAACGTCAAACTCGACGCCACCGAAAAGGCCACGATCCTGATGGCCACCGACATGGAGATCGGAGTTCGCATCGAGGTCGAAGGCATTGAAGTTGAGCAGCCTGGCAGCATGGTTCTGCCAGTCGCCCGATTTGGGTCTATTTTGAAGGAGGTTCGCGATGAGCGACTCAGCGTGCAACGGGAAGAGTCCCGCACCGTCGTGCAAGCACAAACCAGTAAATTCACCCTGTCGAGCGAAGACCCCGACGAGTTTCCCACCGTGCAAGGATTCGCGGAAACGAAGTACCATGAAGTATCGGCTCGGGTTCTCAAAGAACTGATTCGCCGTACGCTCTTCGCCACCGATACCGAAAGCGGTCGCTATGCCCTGGGTGGCGTGTTGTTGGAACTGGGTGAGAACAGCATCACCGCGGTCGCGACCGACGGACGTCGTCTGGCCAAGATGGAAGGTCCCGCGACTCAGGTCGAAGGGCATGGCAACACCGATGCGATGACGATCATTCCATCGCGTGCTATGCAGTTGATCGAACGCAGCCTGACCGATCTGGATGCAACCGTGCAGATCGCTTCCCGCACGAATGACGTACTCGTCAAAGTTGGCCCAGCCACGATCTATGCTCGCTTGGTGGAAGGTCGCTTCCCGAAATGGCGAGACGTGCTCCCCGAACAACGCGAAGCCGCCCATATCGAACTTTCGGTTGGGCCAGCATTCGCCGCACTTCGCCAGGCAGCCATTGTGACGTCCGACGAGAGCCGTGGGATCGACTTCACGTTCGGTCATGGCTCGATGGTCCTCTCGAGCAGTACGGCCGAGGTGGGCCAATCTCGCGTCGAGATCCCAATCCCTTACGACGGCGAGAATGTCGAGATCACGATGGACCATCGGTTTGTCGCCGACTTCTACAAAGTGTTGGGAAGTGAATCGAACTTCACGCTCAACATTCAAAACGCCGAAAGCGCCGCGTTGTTCAGCACCGACGACAACTACGACTACGTGGTTATGCCACTGGCACGAGATCGGTAGACGCAGGCGATTCGATGTGTTGTGCGGAACAGGCGAAACAGACTGCCCGCCATTAGTCGGCATCACCTTCAACGGATGAAACAGACATGAGCCAGCGACAGCCAGGCAAAGTGCAATCGATCAAGGGAACCTTGGCCCAGTTGATGGTCCAGAAGGGCTACGCCCAGGTTCAAACGGCCGATGCCACGCAGAAAGCCTGGGAAGTTGCCGCCGGAGAACGACTGGCCGAGCACAGCATCGCCGGCAACGTGAATCGTGGAAGCTTGCTGGTGATGGTCGCCAACTCGACGATCAGCCAGATGATCAGTTTCCAGAAACCCAAAATACTGAAGTCGCTCCAAGAGCAACTCCCCGATCACGGGATCACCGACCTCAAGATCAAAGTGGGCCGCATCGATTAAGTTCGCTCGCCCCGACCCAGGTTCCTTCTGCCTGGCAGAGGTTGATCCTCGAAACAGAGAACACTTACCGAACAAAACTTGTCGTACGATACCTAACGAAAAGCAAACATGACCGAACCGAACGAACCTCAAGATCTGCCGACCGGAGATGTTGAAAACAAGGAAGCTGCCAAGCAGGCCGAACAGGCGAAAGCCAATTCGGAATATGGGGCGAGCGACCTGGAACACCTGTCCGACCTCGAGCACGTTCGCGAACGCCCGAGTATGTACATCGGCGACCGTTCGACCCGTGGTTTTCATCACCTGGTGTACGAAGTGGTCGACAACTCGATCGACGAAGCAATGGCCGAGTTTGCCTCGTGCGTGACCGTGACGGTTCACAACGATAACTCGGTCACCGTGGAAGACGACGGTCGTGGAATTCCAGTCGACCGCCATCCGCAGCTTTCCGAACAAGTCGGCCGTGACGTCTCGACCCTGGAAGGGGTGATGACGGTGCTGAAGTTCGGCGGCAAGTTTAGTAAAGGTGCCTATCAGACTTCCGGTGGTTTGCACGGGGTCGGCGTGACCGTGGTGAACTTCCTATCGGAATGGTGCGAAGTCGAAGTCTATCGCGACGGCTTTGTCTGGCAGCAGGAATACGAACGAGGTGTTCCGCAAGGTCCGGTCCAGAAGGGGCAACCGACCAAGAAGCGTGGTACCAAGACCACCTTCAAACCTGATGGTCAGATCTTCAACGTCAGCAAGTTCAATCACGACACCCTCGCCAAGCGTCTGCAAGAGCTGGCGTTTTTGAACAAAGGTGTGAAGATTGTTTTCGTCGACGAACGAACCAACGATCGTGACGAGTTCTGTTACGAACAAGGTTTGATCGAATACGTTCATCATCTCAATCGTGCCACCAACGCCCTGCACGCGGACGTAATCTTCCTGACTGGTTTCACCGAAGGTGTCGGTTACGAAATCGCTTTGCAGTACAGCGAAGAGTACACCGAAAACCTGCATTCGTACGTGAACAACATCAACACGCACGAAGGTGGTACGCACGTCTCCGGTTTCAAGACCGCACTGACCCGAACGCTGAACAACTACGCCAAGAAGGAAAACCTGATCAAGGACGTTGCCTTGTCGGGCGACGACTTCCGCGAAGGTTTGACGGCGATTATCAGCACCCGCGTGCCAGAGCCGCAGTTTGAAGGCCAGACCAAAACCAAGCTGGGTAACAGCGAAGTTGAAAGTTACATCAACTCCGCATTCGGCGAGTTCTTGACCAAGTACCTGGAAGAGAACCCAAAGGTTGCCCGCGTCATCGTCAAGAAAGCGTTGCTGGCCGGTCAGGCTCGTGAAGCGGCTCGTAAGGCTCGCGACCTGCTGCGTAATCGTAAAGACGTGCTCGGCAGCGGCGGTCTTCCTGGCAAGCTGCGTGACTGTATCTCGAAAGAGATGGAGAAGTGCGAACTGTACCTGGTGGAAGGTGACTCGGCCGGTGGGTCGGCCGAAGGTGGTCGCTTACGAGACTTCCAGGCGATCTTGCCGCTGCGAGGTAAGATCATCAACACCTACAAAGCTCGCGAAGACAAAGTGCTGGCCAACGAAGAAGTTCGGAGCATGTTCCAGGCCATCGGGATTGGAATCGGCCAGGACCAGGACATCAACAAGCGTCGGTACAACAAGGTCGTGATCATGACCGACGCCGACGTCGACGGTTCGCACATTCGTACCTTGCTACTGTCGTTCTTCTATCGCCAGATGAACGAACTGGTATCCGGCGGACACGTTTATGTGGCACAGCCACCCTTGTTCCGCGTGGTGAACAAGAAGAATGTGTGGTACGTGCAAACCGAAGAAGAGATGAAGAATCAGCTTCTCGACAACGGTCTGGCCGATTGTGCGTTCGTTGGCGAAACGGACGAGGTAATCGAAGGCGAGAACATGGAGAAGCTCTGCCGCACGTTGGCTCCGCTGGAAGAAGCGATCGTCGCGCTGGAACGCCGCGGTATCGGCTTGAAGATCCATGCCGTCCGGCAAGACCCTGTTTCTCAGAAACTGCCGGTCTTCCGCGTGGTGCTCGGTCCCGAAGATCACTGGTTCGTGAACAAGAAGGATGTCGATGCCTTTCTGGAAGAGAAGGGGGTCCTGGCGGAACCGGAAAGCACCGTTCCCGCAGACGAAAACGTCGTGGAAGGTAGTGTCGTCGAAGCGGAAGAAAAGCCGCAAGAGGAAGTCGATCCAAGCAAGGTCCCGCACATCACCGAAATGCATGAAGTGCGAACCATCAACATCAAGCTGGGCGAATTGAACGAACTTGGCTTTGACATCCAGGCCTTGATTCCGCAGGAACGTACTGGTCGTACCGATTCGCGTTACAAGCTGCGTCGTGGTGAAAACGAAACCGGACTGGAAGACCTGCGAGGTCTGCTGGCTGCCGTGCGAAGTGCGGGCGAAAAAGGCCTGCAAGTGACCCGCTTTAAAGGTCTGGGCGAAATGAACGCGGAAGAGCTTCGAGAAACGACGCTCGATCCGCAGAACCGAACCTTGATGCAGGTCACCATGAGCGACGCTTCGGCCGCCGACGATATGTTCCGCATCCTGATGGGTGACAAGGTGGAACCTCGCCGCGAGTTTATCGAGAAGCATGCTCTCGACGTGCGAAACCTCGACGTCTAACGTTGAGCGTTCCAGAAGACCAAACGAAAAGAGCCGATTTCAACATCGGCTCTTTTTTTGTTGTCTCTCGTGAACTGCAGTTCGCGTCTAAGGGGAACCAAGGTCGTCTTCGTTGCGGAACTGATTGATCAGACGCTGCAGTTCGGCAGGCTCCGCTGGCTTCACGAGGTGATGATCGAAGCCGGCATCGGTGGTCCGCTCGCGATCTTCCTGTTGGCCCCAGCCTGTCAGAGCGATCAGCAGGATGTCTTTGCCCCAAGGCTGCTGGCGAATGTAACGAGCCGCCTCGTAACCATTCATCTTCGGCATCCCCAGATCCATCAACACGATCTCGGGACGGAACTTCTCGGCAACGTCGATCGCCTGGTGACCATCTTCGGCCGACATCACGGTGTTGCCGAGCATCTTGACCACTTTGCTCAGCATGTCGGCGGCGGCCTTGTTGTCGTCGACCACCAACACCCGATGTTTACCTCGCTTGAGCGAGACAGACTCGGTCGGAATATCTTCCGGCGGTTTAGGCTGGTTCTCTTCGTTGGTTGGCAGTAAGACCTGAAACTCGCTTCCCTTACCATGCCCTTCGCTGGTAACCGACACGGTGCCGCCATGCATTTCCACGAGCGACTTGACCAACGTCAATCCGATCCCCAGGCCCGAATAACGACGTTCCATCGAACGATCGATCTGGGTGAACATGATAAAGATATTCTCGAGCATCTCAGGCGGAATCCCGATGCCGGTATCTTTGACAATGATCGTCACATGATCCGGATCGGGTTGCGCCAGTGTTAGCGTGATTTTGCCGCCATCAGGCGTATACTTCGCGGCGTTGTTCAGCAGATTCGAGACAACCTGAGCCAGGCGATTCGGGTCGGCGTGGAGGGTGATGTCCAGATCGTCGCCGATGATCTCAAGCGTATGGCCAGAGTCGTCAATCAGCGGCATCGAGGTTTCCACCGCGCTCTCGATAATATCGGTAAGTGTTACTTCCGCTTTTCGTAGATTCAACTTACCGCGTGTGACGCGCGAAACATCGAGCAAGTCGTCGACCAATGTAATCAACTGCTTGGTCTGGCGTTCCATGGTGGCCCGGGTTTCTTCGATCAACTCGGGATCGTCGTCCGCCATCCGCATCAGTTCCAGACCCATGCGAATCGGAGCCAAAGGATTGCGAAGTTCGTGCGCGAGGGTCGCCAGGAATTCGTCCTTCTTACGATCCGCATCGGAAAGCTGCGCAGCGACGGTACGAAGTTCTTCCTGGATCTCTTGCTGCTCGCTGATGTCGGTATTGGTGCCGAACCATCGCACGATCTCACCAGCTTCGTTGCGAAGGGGCAGGGCACGGGTCAGAAACGGCCGAACCTTTCCATCCTGACCACGAATCGGCGCGACAACGTCGACTCGTTCTCCGGTTGCGATACTTTTTTCCCAGGCCGCTTTGACACGGGGAAGTTCGGCCGGATCCAGGTAAGCCGTCCAGCCCCAGCCGAGACAATCGTCCAGCGAACCGCCCGTGTATTGGTACCAGCGATCGTTGAACCAATCGACGTAGCCATCGGGACGAGTCATCCAGGCCATTTGTGGAATGGCATCGGCCATCTGGTAGAACTCGGCCTGGCTTTGTTTCAAAGCAAGTTCGGTCTCGCGTAATTGCGATCGATCGAGCACGAAACAGATGTACTGGCCGGTTCGATCTTCGACCGGGGTATAGCCCAGCGTGACCGGAACCCGCGAACCATCTTTGGCGAGGTACTCTTTGTCGTACGCCGGGCACGCACCTTCCTTGTCGGCCGTGGCAATCCCTTCGATGTCACGGATCCGGTATTCCGGCGGGGTCATCTCGTACCAACTAAGGCCTTCTTCTTTCCACTCTTCTTCCGTGCAGTGCAGAATGCGTAGCAGTTCGCCGTTGACTTCCAACCAACTGCCGTCCGCGTCGGCCAAACCCACGCCGATGATGTTCGACGAGGTAAACTTCCGCCAACGTGCCTCGCGTTCTTTCAATTCCGCGTTGGCCTTGTTGAGCTGATCGACGCGTTCTTGAACACGCTGTTCGAGGACTTCATTCGCCTCGCGCAAGGCTTTCTCGGCGGCGATGCGGGCATCGATTTCACGCTGCAGATCTTCCGGCGAACGTAGCGACAAAACTTCGCGGACGTTCAATACGATCGCAACAACCGTGGCCCACGATACCACCGCCGTTGCCAATTTCAGCAGGCCAGAAACGCGATAGGCCGGCCACCAGAAAATGACCGCGTCCATCAAATGGGTCAAACCGCACAGCAGAATAAAGGCGACGAAAAGCAGAAAGACCTTGCGAAAAGGGATGTCTTTACGACGCGATGTAAAGTACGCCAATAGCGCGGGGATGACGAAGTAGGCAGACCAGATTCCGAGATCGGAAAGGATGTGCAGACGACCAAGCCCTGGCGACCAGGTTCCGCAGTACCAACGTGCCGGGAAATCGGATGTATCGAACAGATTCAGGAAGAAATCCATACGGAACCATCAATAACTTTACTGCGAGCGCGCAGTACTGGGAAAGATGAACGCCTGCTCATACTTCCCCGAGATTGATGAGGCAGGTTGGAAGGCCCCATTTTACGCAGGTTGTTGGGTTTCAGACAGATCTGATCTGGTTACTGGGTGGGGGAAAAGCCAAATTACGACCACCGCACGAAAAAAGGACCCTTCCGTGAGAAAGGGCCCCTTTAGGTTACCAACTTGGTCGTATTGGTTTCTATAGTTCAGGACGACCGGTGTCGTCGCCGTCGCTTGGGGAGGCGGAATTGTCGTTCCCCTTCGCGCTGTTGATCTTATTGGCGTCCTTTTCCTGGTCCTCGGTCGGAGGAGAAGGGGGGACAGTGTTGTTGATGATACGACGTTCAACAACAGTTCCTGGTGGGGTCAACACACTGTTGGAGGAGGAAACAGCCGGCGTTGGTGCGGCGGCCGCTGGGGCCGGAGCGACGTATACCGGGTTGCCATAGGCATCCAGAGGAACTCGCATGGTGACGGTGCGAGGAACGCGCTTGGTGTAGGTGTACTGAACCCACTTTGGCTCGTTCTTCACCTCGGTGACGGTGCTGGTTTCAGCAACCCACTTCTGGACCTTCACCTGGTAAGGTTCGACCCGTTCTTCGTAGACCATACGCGTGGTCGAAACAGGAACCTTACGGACAACCTCTTCCTGAACCCATTTGCAGACCTTCACCGGCACGACGTTCTCGACACGCTCGACGACCTGCTTTTGAACGGTGACAGGAATCTGCGAGACCTGCTGGACCTGTTCGTAGCGAGTGACGTTGTAAGGAATGCGGTTCACTTGGACTTCGTCTTCGTAACGAACGCGCTGGACTGGCACCTGTTGGGTGACCTGGGTTGGCACGTACTGCGTGACCGGCACCTGCTGAGCAACCACGTTCGGCACGTATTGGGTCACGTTGCTGACAGTGCCTGGCTGCTGCTGAGGAATCCAGTGCAGACCACCACGGTCGTACATGTACTGACCGGTCACCGGATCCAAATAGGTCTGGCCGGTGGTCCAACGCAGACGGTTGCGAACCGCGCCTGGCGTATAGACCTGGCTGGTCTGGTAAGCACCTTGATCGACGTACTGGGTACGGCAAACGGTTTGTGGCTGATACATAGTGACGGTCTGGTTCTGCATCACCGTTTCGGTCACGGGACGACGAACAACCGTCTGCTGATCGTAGTACTGGGTTTCGGTCACCGGGCGAAGGACCGTGTTGACCTGTTCGCGCATTTCGGTCTCGTTGACCATGCGAACGCGATCGTAGCTACGATCCTGCATCTGTTCTTCCCACACCGGTTTCATCACGGTGTAGCGTTCTTCACGCTCCGAAGTTTCTGTCACTGGCTTGGCCACGGTGAAGCGGCGTTCGCGCATTTCGGTTTCCCAGACAGGGCGATACGACGTCACCTGCTTCGGCACTTCGACCCGGTCATATTCCAGGCGATAGGCAGTGACCGGCTGTTCTTCGTAGACGGTCTGGGTGACGATTTTGTACGAGGGGCCACAGCCACCGCAGCTTTGAGCCACGGCCGGACTGGCACTCATGCCCAAGGCACTTAGCAGTGCCGGGGCTACGAACACCTTCTTAAGATGAGCGAGTTTCATGGTTCAAGTTTCCTGACCAAGTTGGTTTTCGAATACGACCACCGAGGCCTATCCGCCGACGAAATCCATCTCGCTCCAGATCGGTTCTACTCCCTTAAACGGGGCGCCTCTTCCACGCAGTTGAGTCTGTTTAGACTCGCAAAAATCGTGCTGCCTGGCAAACATTAAAGTTTGCCATGCTGATCGTTTTCAGCTGGAAAAGCATACCTCATCTAGTCTTACAGCGAACGAAATTCTTTCAAGATTTCATATCGAATTGCCGACGAACTAATCCGCTTTTTTGACAAACTGAACGCATTAGGAAAGGTTGCTACCTGCTAGCTTAACCAGAAGGAAAAGTTTACCGAACGCCTCATTACGCCGAGCTGGCTGTTGAGCAACCAGGACGGACGTTGCGAAAACGCCTCATCCAGACGGTCGCAGCCTACGATTACGCCGCCCGGGCGTTTGGCAATGGTTAAGAACCGCCCAGGCTATTTCGCTGGCAGCTACCGCCACCGCTGATAGCGAAGCAGGCCGGTTTGCCACTTTCGATCTTTTCCCGCCCGGCCAATGCTGGAATCTGGACAGTTGGGAGCTAGTCCCGCGTAAGAAGTAGGCCCCGGCTAACCCTCGGCGGCCACAGCCTGGCGGATCGCTTCCGAGGTGCTCATTGGCTGATGCGGGAAGCGGCTCAGGGCCCGGTTGTCACGAACGACCGTTGGGTTGCGCAGGCCTTCAATCAAATGCCGGCCAACATCGGCGCTGGTCGGCGTGACCAACCCCAGCCAAAGACTCGAAAGATAAGGAGTCAAAAGCGGCACACTGATCAACAGTCGCCGCAGGTTTCGCTCTTTCGCGTACATTTGAATCAACTGGCCATAGGTCACCACATCCTGGCTACCGATCTCGAACAATTCACTTTGCTCGGCCGGAAGATCGATCGCCTGGTGGAGGTAGCTCAACACATCGTCGGTGGCGATCGGTTGCGTTGGTGTCGAGAGCCAGCGCGGGCAGATCATCATCGGCAATCGCTGCGTGAGCGAACGAATCAGTTCGTACGACAAACTGCCAGGGCCCAGCACAATCGAAGCCCGCAGTTCGATCGTCGGAACACCACTGTTTCGGAAGATCTCGCCCACTTCATGGCGGCTTCGCAGATGGGGGGACAACTCAGGATCGTTTTCGTCTCCAAGCCCGCCCAGGTAGATGATTCTTGAGACCCCTTCGTCCTGGGCCACTTTTGCAAATCCTTCAGCAGCGATGCGATCGCTTTGCTGGAAGTCGGTTCCATTGCCCATGCCATGGATCAGATAGAACGCAACATCGACCCCTTTTAATGCCTGGCGAACGGTAGGCGAGTGCATGACGTCCCCTTCGACCGCATCGATGCGATCGCGAAACGACGCAGGAACCCGACCCCGATCGCGGACCAGACAGCGAACGGCGTGCGTTTCGAGAATCCGCGGTATCAATCGGCTTCCGATGTAACCGGTAGCACCGGTCACGAGCACGGTTTTGCGGATCGAACCAGCAGTTTCATCGTCCAGGGGCATCATAGAACTTCGTTTTTTGGCTTATCCAAGTTGTGTCAGGTTCGATTCTACGGTTCCACCGACTTAGCCGGAAACAGTTTCTTTGCTTACTTCTATCAACCGCGATGTTTCATTTTTCGTCACCCGATGCCAACACGGTCGAACATTTCCTGGCGCGGCAGCGTCAGCATAAGTTCACGTATTGCCATCAAGGGAAGACCGCCACGACTCCGCCCAGCGGTTTCCAGGTCGATCATACCCGGGTCAAGCTGGGGCATGGCATCGAGGCCTTCCGTCAGGCGAAAGAAGCGTTAGGGAAATGGCAACAATTTGACCTTGGGTGGGTTTCTGCCAAACCCCACCAAACGGCCATTCGCGAGGGGGAAACTGTCTGCATCGTCGGCAAAGCGGTCGGCATGTATTGGATGAATGCCTGCCGGATTGTATACGTCATCGACGATACCTTGCACACTCCTCGATTCGGCTTCGCTTACGGAACACTTCCAGCACATTTGAAGGCGGGGGAAGAACGCTTTCTGGTCGAAATGGATTCCAACGGGGATGTCTGGTACGACATCCTGGCGTTTTCTCGCAACAAACGCTGGATGGTTTGGCTGATTCATCCCTACATGCGAAAGCTGCAGAAACAGTTTGGCCGCGATTCGGCAGCCCGGATGAAACAACTGGTCGCCGACAAATTGCAGCACGCTGCATGATGTTCCGCTGCTCCCAAGTGTCGTGTTCGCGATTTTCCGCTGGACTGTGAAGGGTGGGTCAAACTTTTCCAGGTCGGTGGAACGAGTCTGAGACATTCGTAACAATAGTCGGAGACTTTCGCGCGAGTCTACGCGCCGGCAGATAGGTTTCTGTCGGCGATCGTAACGACCCAACATCCCTGCAGGAGATGAACGCAACATGAAATCGACTATCCTCAGTCTCACGCTACTGCTACTGGCTATGCCAGGTCTGGTACTTGCTGACGACGCCAAGGCAGACGCCCATGGCGACGCCGACCACGCTGAAATGGCTCACGTGCCAACTTCGGCCGTCGCCGTGCTCGCTTCGACCAGCGGCAGCGACGTGAAAGGGGTGATCATGCTGAAACAGGAAGATGGTTACATCCATCTGACCGGTAAAGTGATCAACCTGGAACCAGGCGAACATGGTTTCCACATCCACGAATTCGGCGATCTGACCAAGGCCGACGGTACCGCCGCCGGTGGTCACTACAATCCAGAAGGGCACGAACATGGCGCTCCTGGTGAACACAGTCACGTGGGCGACCTGGGCAACATCACCGCCGACGAAAGCGGCGAAGCCAAAATCGACGTGAAGGCCAAGGGTGCCAAACTGCACACGATCCTCGGTCGCTCGCTGGTCGTTCATGCCAAGGCTGACGACCTGAAGAGCCAGCCATCGGGTGCTGCTGGTCCACGCGTCGGTGTCGGCGTGATTGGTATCGCCAAGCCAAGTGAGTAATGTCCGAACGACGTGAAAACGTCTCGGGATGATTCGGACGAGGTCCTCGGTTTTCGGGGGCCTCGTTTTTTATGCGCTGTGGTAACCGACCTGCTTAGATCTGCAGATACTCTTCGAGCGCTTCTCGCATGACGGTCGGATCAGGATCGACGTCAGTCCAGATTTTGAAACCGATCACGCCCTGGTTCACCAGCATGCCCAGGCCATCGATCGTCTGACAGCCGGCTTCTTCCGCGGCCAACAGAAACCGCGTCTTGGGTGGATTGAAGATCACGTCAGCCACGATCATCGAGTCGCGAAACGATTCGACTTCGACCGGAACCATCTCGCTGGAATCGCACAAGCCAATGCTGGTCGCATTGATCACGATGTCGGCATCTTCTGGCAACTCGTGCGAACCATTCCACGGGATCCACTTTGACTCGATGCTGACCTTTTCGCTCAGCAAATTCGCCAGGTCGCGGCCTCGCCCGGGATCGCGATTGACGACATCAATCGACGCCACTTTGTTTAGGCCCAACTCCACCGCAATCGCTCGAGCCGCTCCACCAGCACCCAGCAGCACGATCTTCTTACCTTCCGGATCGACCACTTCCTGCAGGGCCGAAACGAAGCCTTTGCCGTCGGTGTTCTCCCCCACGAAGCCATCTTCTTCAAAGTAGATGCAATTGACCGCACCCATCAGTTCAGCCGCTTCGCTCAGTCGTTTGAGGTGTGGAATCACAGCCACTTTGTGGGGAATCGTGAAGTTGCCACCTCGGAACCCCATCGCTTTCATCCCGGCCACGGCAGCCGGTAAGTCTTCGGGAGAAACCTCGAGCGTCAGGTATCGCCAATCGAGGCCAGCCGCGGCAAAGGCACGTTCCATCATGAACTGCGATGGATTGCCGGCCACAGGCTGCCCCATGCAGCAGACGATTTCCTGAAGTGATTCGTTGGTCATGGTTTAGCGTGGGAAAGTAAGTTGGGGTGGGGTGGGGTGTGTCTTAGGGGTAATTTTGCCGAGAGTAGCCCTAATTTGCAACGTTGTTCCTCAAACGGACCTGTATCGAAGCGATGTCGGATAACGGAAGCAAGCCGCACAACCGGACTTTTATGATCGTGATTTTTTAGGAAGCCAATCGAAGGAAGAGGTGAAAATTCATTCGGTCCCAATCAGTATGGAGGAATGATTACTCCTGGTCGTTTTCTGTTATCCCTGTTAGCCGTGGCAAGTATCTGTGTCGACGTCGCCATCGCTGCGAACGTTCATCAGATCGAACCATCGCCAACCATCTTCGGCTGCATGCTGGGATTGGTCTTGGGACAGATTGGCCTGGTCGCTGCCGGCTGGATACGAAGTCCCCGGGCATGGCCTTGGTGGTCGGTTGCCATGCTGGGATGCCTGGCCATGGGCAGCTTTCTGTTGGGATCGATGGACAAGATTCCGATGCTGCACTGGACGATCGTTCTGGGCGTGTTCGGTTTGCTTAGTGTTGCCATGCCGATGATGTATCGGATGGGCACGCGTGAGGAGAGCCCGCAGTTTTCGCTCTCAGCAATCTTCGCCATCACCACCGCGGCCACGTTTGTTTGCTTTGCGGTTCTGCAGAGTGACTTTCCTTGGGAAGAACTACCGATCGCGCTACCAGGCTTGATGGTCTGGAGTTGCCCGGTGATGGTCGTCGCGTTGACCTTGTCAGAATCGATCATCGATCGTCAGCGACAATTGGTGATCGGCCTCGGTGCGATTCTCATTATCTCGACCGTCGCGGCGTGGGTATTGCCAACGCTCTGGAATCGTTTGCCACTGGTCATCGCGTGGGAAAGCTTTTATCTGATGATCGCCGGCATCGTGGCCATTCAAGCGATCGCGAATGACGAAGCGGTTTCTGGCCGGCAAGAATCGGTTGCCCCTCAGCTACCTCAGTAGCTTATACTGAGGCGATGGATCGCACGCACTTCATTCGGAAACTGTTTCTCGGCGTTTATCTCGTACTGTTTGCCATCACTGCGTTTCTCTTACCGCCAGCCTATTACGGATTTGAAGTCCTGTTCGGGCTTTCCAGCGGATACCTGGCGATAGTCACGGCGGGCTACGTTCGTCGTGAAAGCAGCCAATCGATGCTCTTCTCGGCCGTGATCGCGGTGTGGGGAAGTTGGTTTCTGTATCGCATTATTCGACTCGGTTCGCGGGATGTGCCTGAGTCGTTGATCAATACGTTTTTCGTCGTAGTAATGTACTGCCTGGTTTGCTTCGGGATCGCTTACTTCGTCCAGTGGCAGGCCGATCGAACGAATCGACAGGTCACGCTGTTTCAATGCTTTTTATTGATAGGCGTCGCGGCGATGGTATGCGGCTTCGTCACGATGTTGCCGATCCCTCCGCTCGAACGCGGATCGCAACTGATCTATCTGCTTCCCGCGTGGATTGGTTGTGGGCTGTTGGCAATTGCCGAGCGTACACGAACCTTCGTCGGGCTAATGCTGGTAGGCCTGTTCCCAGTTTTGGTGACGGCAGCGGTGGTCTCTTCGCTGCAAGATCCGCTGCTGGTGTTCGCGTTGATTCAGTGGCAATTCGTGTTAGTCGCTGGCCTGATCGTGATCCACGAAGAACGCATCTGGCAACGCTTCTGGACAACTAACTGGGAAGCCACAACGCACCACTCTCGGTCTGAGGCGATGCCTGACCCATGCGACGAGCCTTGATCCGCACGTAAGGTGCGATGTACTTGCTGCGATCTTCAAAGCTGCCTGGCTCGGCGTCTTCCTTGGCGTGCAGTGGTTCGACCAGGTCTTCGATCACCAGACCGGCGCGGCACATTCCGCCCAGCAGTTGGTCCCAACGATGAAGGTACTCCAGCGTTCCTTCTTCGCGATGACGACTTCCGCGTACTTCCGGTAGTGGACCGTCGCGATAATAGGGCTCGGTCAGTTCGTAGCCCCGTTCGCTCCGCTGGATGTCGGCTTGCAGACTGGTGGGCGTTTTGTGTTGGCTGATATAAAGCCCGCCGCTGCATAAGACCTTCGCCACTTCACGAAAGATTGGAGCGACGTCCGGCACATAGCAGGTACTGACCGGATGAATGACGATATCGAAGTCGGCCGGAGCGAACATCGAAAGATCGTCCATGGAAGCTTCGACCGTGCGAAGTTGCAAACCGCGTTCAGACGCGACGCGACGATCGATCTCGAGCTGAGCCCCGCTGATATCGACCACCGTGACGATGCCACCCGCCGCGGCGTAGAGCGGACCTTGGCGACCACCACCGGCTGCCAGGCACAAGATTCGTTTTCCGTACAAGCTTTCGCCAAGCCAGCCCCAACGGTCGACCGTTTTCAGCGGATCTTTGAAGTCTTCTTCTTTCGCCGGCTGGGCGAATCGATGTCCACCCCGAGCCATCCGGTCCCAGGCACCCTGGTTGTGCTTTTTGGCAGGCGAATTGTCGGACGAAGGAACGTTGCTCAACGGATCGATCTCAGCGGAAGGGAAAGGAAGAAACCTGCCTGCCATGGTACTTTCTGAGCCCGATCCCGGGAAGGAGCAGCCGTCGACATCGAACCTTAATCGGGATTCGGATGATGATAGTCCCAGGCCGAAGGACGCAGCGTGTTCACCCCAAGTCCGATAACGAGAAGGATCGTGAGGATCCCGATGTCGAACTGAATTTGATCCTCTGGGAACACGAACAGAATCAGCAACATGAGGTGCAGCGAAACCCAGGCAACAATCGCGAAGTAGACCTGAATCACCATCGAGGTCAGCTTGTGGGGAATCGCCAGCGCGAGCGTCGCCAACAGACTGATCCCACCGGCCCAAAGCATGCTGATCGCGAACAAGTGGTTGGAACCCCAATTCTTGTACGCTTCGCTGAACTGAAGCAATCCGATCAGCAAACCGCAAAGCTGAGCGACCAGGATGCTTTCTGGATAGCCACGGGTATACAAGACGGGTGGTGGTTTGGTTTCAGTCGCTGGCGATTGATAGGGATTCTCATCCATGGTCGGAATCCAAGAGCCGTTTGACTTCATAAGCCAACACGGTACCGGCCATCAGGTACGCCCCAGCGAACACAACCCAGACCAGGTCCCGCGTTGAACCTTGCATCCATTGCCAAATAACACATGCCGCGAGAACCCCACTGATCCCGAAGCAAACCATCATGCTGAACCAGACCCATTGCCGACCTGGAACCAGCCGCAGCAGGATTCCGGTCGTAAGAATGATAAAGCACATCTGAACATGCGTCGAGCTTGGCAGGATCACGGCGAATGTGAAGTGAGCGAATGAGATTAAAATGCATAAGAGCCACGCCGCGAACAGCACCGGAGAAATTGTTCGCCAAGGTGGTTCGACGTTCGTCGAGGGTTCGCGCGGCGATTGAAACGGATTGTCTTCCGGATCTTCCACTGCAGTCATCTCCGACGCAAGTAATAGTGCGTCGACGTTTGAATCAACAACACCATGATGGCTAGGTAAATCACCAGGGGAGGCACGCCAATCACCAGCAGCATCGAGTTCTCGACATAGCCAGCGGTCACCACGCCAACCGATAGAACGGCCATCAGCGTGGCATAACCGATGCCGCCCAGCCAGGCGATGATCGACGGATACAAAACGAGAAAGCCGATCAAACAGCTTCCGCAGCCAACAATCCCTTGCAGGATGTTGCCTTCGACCAGGCCAACGCCGATATGCAGGAATCCGACGATCGTGTACAGCATCCAGATAATCGCGACCAGTGTTG
Organism: Bremerella sp. JC817; assembly: GCF_040718835.1. Lineage (NCBI taxonomy): Bacteria > Pseudomonadati > Planctomycetota > Planctomycetia > Pirellulales > Pirellulaceae > Bremerella > Bremerella sp. JC817. The sequence goes on from NZ_JBFEFG010000280.1 coordinate 654,181, forward strand.
GCATTGCCTTCTGCGCAGCGACGTCGTTTTCGGATTGGATTTCTTCCGAACTGGTCTTGGGAGACTGAAACGGATTTTGTCGCGTCGAATTAGGCATGAACGGTTGTTACCAGCGAAAGCCGCATCGGACACAGCGTCGTTGCAGGCACAGTAAATCGTCGCCACCCGAGTTGATGTGATGACAGGCCGGGCATTCCAAGAGGTGGTATTGTCGCACACGACTGTTTCCCAAGACCAGAAAAATAGCGACACAGAACGCCGCTTGAATCAGCCCGGAACCAATCGCCAGCATCGGCTTCAGATAGAAAAAGGCCATCAAGCAAAAGCCTGTGGCGGTCATGCCATGAAACAGAAAGTAGTAACGTGCGATCGCCCAGATCGTACTGCTGTGGCGAAGTAGTCCCGACGAGATCGCCAATGTCAGGATTGCCCCCAGCAACAAGCTGAACTGCTGGGCCGTGCTGTGATAGCCAATCACGAAGAACTCGAGCACCTGCAGCAGCGTCAGCAACATGCCCAGCAAGACCGCCATCGCCAGGCCAGCCGGCATCGACGACATCTCGGGCGGGGACTGGTTGTCTCCATGCGGCGAGGTGAACGGATTCGCTTCGGGAGGCTGACTCATGCGTGGTTCTAGTTATTCCTGTCGATCGGCTACGAAGTATGGATCGCGATCTTCTTGCGAAGGTCGGCGGCAATGCGATCGCCATCTTCGGTTTGCGATCCGATCCCTTTGGCAACGATTGCCAAGGCTTGTTCGACCGATTCGGCATCGGTGCCCAGAGCGACCGACAACCATGCGTAGGCCATCAAGTTGTTCGCTTCGACTCCTTCGGCCGAAACGTACATCATGGCGACGTTGTACATCGCTTTGCCGTTTCCCTGAATGGCCGCCTTTTCATACCAGTGAAACGCTTCGCTGGCGGACTGCTCGACGCCGGCTCCTTCCCGGAGCATTTCGGCCAGGTTGAACTGGGCCGGAGCAAAACCTTGTTCGGCTGCCTGGCGATACCAGTACGCGGCTTGCTCCAGGTCACGATCGACATGTTTGCCAATGTCGTAACAGACCCCCAGTGTCATCTGGGCTTTGACATTGCCTGTCTTCGCGGCATCCAGCATTGCTTCGATCGACATCAGCCAGCGGCCTTTTCAGAGAAGGGATTTCGACGAGGTCTCTCCCTGTTATATCAGCTTGCCGCCGAGGCTGCAGAAGAACGAGCTCGCCCGGTTATCGACATCGGCTGACATTCTATCAACCAGTTAACAACAGCCTATCGACGTGATTTCGACAGGTTACCGACTAGTTGCCAACAGGTTATCCCCATCCAAGTGTCGACGTAAGTCTGTCAGAGGCGGAAATGCATCGACAAACATTCGACAGGCTATCGAGAGATTTTCCACGCCCAGAAAGAAGCGTTTTGCACCAGAAAATCAGGGAGAAACGCTGGTTTTAGACGGTCTCTTGCAAATTGGTGGTGCGGCGTAAACCATTGGCTTGCGCCGCGACACCTACGGCAAATAAGACCAGAAAAGCGAGCATCGCCAGGGGAGGGGCGACCGGAAGTGTTGCCACAATTGCCCAAGCTCCCACAAGACTCGACAGAATGATGATCGCCCAGTCCATCAACATCGCGGCGGCGACCCCTCCGATAATCCCTCCGACCAGAATCCACAGCATCGGTGCCGTTTCGGGCGAAGCGTTCTGTCCGAACGCCAACGCCAGGTAAGCGCCGGCGTAGGCACCTCCCAGCGCGAAGGCGACTCGCTGGGCAATCAAGGCAATGACTGCCCCGATCACGCCAACACCGATGGCAATCAGCAGACGCATCATGTCGGGCAGATCGGAGAAAGCGGACGCGGCGAACTCCCATGCAACCAGAAAGCCCGCCACCGCCACGAACGCCCAGTACAACGAGCGTCCGAAGAACAGCAACACGACTCCCAAGACCGCATGAATCCACGCCATGATTCCATTCTCCGTGACAGTTAGGGGAGGTCGTCTTCGCCAAGGCGAAGTTTCGTTTATTAGGCCAACGCTTTCTTCAATGTCTGCATTGTCGCTAATTGACGCTTTTCGACAAATGCTTTTGCCTGGGCAGCCATCGCCTTCGCCTTTTCAGGGTTCTGGGCGATATCGAGGACCGTCGGCACGATGCGACTTTGGTCTTTGGGCGAATCGTGATCGAACAGCCACTGACCCAGGCCGATGTCTTCCCACATGTAGCCCTTGGTGGTCTGTTCTTCCCAGCGGCAAACCACCGCCGGCACGCCGTGACCGATGCACATGATTGGCGAGTGCATCTCGTTACCGAACAAACCGGCGCTGCGAATATAGACACTGACCGCTTCGCCTGTCAGCCAATAGTCAGGCCGCCAGACAACGCGATCGAGAACCTCGGCCGGCAGCTTGTCGTAGATCATCTCTTTGCCGACCGCCATTTGCGTGCGATCTTCCGGGCAAACCAACACCTTCAAATCGGTCTGCTTAATCACTTCAACAATCGCATCCCGCAGCGGAGCATGATCGTGTTCTTTCATTTCTTCGTTGCGGGCATGCTTCGCCTCGTCGAACTTGGCGTTCTCTTTGATCGTCCAGTACGGGGTGTAGCGAAGGCGTGGAATGCAGCAGAGGAACTTGCCTTCTTCCAAGTTGTTTTGCTTGAGGAACGCTTCCGCTCGATCGGCATCACGCAGATCGCAAGCGAACGCACCATCGGGACCGAACTCCATCACCGGCGACTTGGCTCCCAGGCTCTGGGCCAGTTCCAGCGACTTGCCATCGCGGAAGTAAACGAAGGCCGCCTTGTTCAGCACTTCAACCGACTTCTGCATTGCGGCTTCGGAACGAGCCGAGGTCGAGGTCGAAGTCTTCCGCGGGAAGGTGATTCCATAGATCCCGTACGGCTTGCCGGTTTCTTTATCCCATTGAATCAGGTCGCGTTCGGCAACAATCGAAGCGCCAGAACCGTGGAGCAGGAAGTCGCATTCCTGGAAGGCCTGTTTCAGTTCCGGGCTGCCGCGCTTAGCGATCTTCAGCTTAGGGAACTCGGTCAGCAGAAGCTCATCCACACCGTTGTCGATGTACGACGGCCATAGGGTGACTTCCGCTTCTGGAAGATGGTCTCGCAGAATTCGCAGGACGCCTGGCGTGTGAGCGATGTCGCCGATGTTGACGGTTTGCCAGGAAGATCGCAGCAAGATACGAGGCGGACGCGAAGCTCCTTCCGCGAAGGTGGATCGTAGTGCCAAGCCAAGGCTGGCCAAACCAGTTGTACGAAGAAAGGTGCGTCGCTTCATGAATTCGTGGGGATGCTTGAGGGATGATGCAAAAGGGGAGGGGCCCAGGCCGAACGAGCGTGCCTGAACCGCTCATTATAGCTGCGACGTCTTCGGCATACCAATTCGCGACCAGAGCACCGATGGATTGCCATTTTCGTTTGAGGTTGCTTCTGGCGAGGCAATCTTTGAAGATGACAAGATCAAAGGGATACCGGTCCACCACCAAGTCGAAAGGGAACGCCATGGATGCGAATCGACGACGATGGCTGCAAGGCCTGGCGGCAACTGCCGCGGTTGGAATTTCGCATCCCTTTAACCCTTCAGCGATGGCCGAAGAACCGCAGCCGGCGGATTCAAACGCAGCCCGCCGGATCGTGGCCGAGGCGATCGTCGCGTGGGGAGAGCTTCAATCTCGCTACCGCTCGGCCCAGTACGAAGTGACCGGCAAGGGGACCGTTCATCGACATGGTTTGCAGGATCTGGATGGAAACCTGATCCCGGTCACAGACTATCATTTTCGACATCAGGTGAAGTACGCCATCGATCTGACGCGGCCACGGATCCGCCGGGAAGCGACGCGCGATCTGTTTAACCTTTCGGATCGACGCTTCGAGACCGAGACCCTGCACGACTTGTTCGATGGCAAAGAGTACCAGCAGTATTACCCGGTCCGGCATGCGTTTGATGGCAAGACGGCCAATGCTCGGTATTGGCAGCCAAGGCTGGTGCTGCGAGGGGGGAAACGCTCGCAACTAATCGTTCGGGCAATCGACATTCCATTGTTCTGGAATCATGGCTTGCTGCCGATCGGTTCGCTGAAGCATACGAATTTGTCGATGGCTCCGGCCGCGGATGCTTTCCAATATGTGGGAGCTGGCCCAGAGCAAATGGGCGACCTGCATATCGTTCGGTTGCCATCGCAGCGGATGACCTGGGAATACTGGCTGTCGCCCGATCATGCATTCCTACCGATACGACGCTCGGCATTTTATGAGGGAACCGAGACTTCGCGCCTCACGGTCCAGTACAAGCGTCAGCCAGATGTAACCCCGTTGGCGGAAAGCTGGACGTTGACAACTTTCGGCGTCGGCCGCAATGGGAAGCAGGCCATCAGCACGGTCGACCGTTGTCGATTGGCCTCGGCCCGGTTTGATGACGATCTGGCTGATGTCACTTTCTCGATGGCCCCTGGTCCGGGCATCGACGTCGATGATATTCGCAACGACTAGAGACTCGTTTCTGCCCGCTCTCTTGGGCCAGCAAACTTCGTTATCGACATCTGTCGACAAACAATCGACGTGCTAGAGACAGGCTACTGACAGCTTACCGACAGGAACCCAACAGCCTATCGACAAGTTATCCCCATTGGATTCGTAAAGATCGAGCGTGCTAGCAGCGCCCCACTTAGTTCCCTTCACGGTAAAAGCTTCGCGTCGAAGGGAGCAGCAGGATGACGATGCTGGTCAGATTCAACAGGGCCGCGATTGCCAGCAGGACGAGTTCGATCCAGTGGAAGTCGACCGCTTGATAGGCTGCAAACAGCAGGAAGGTTGCGATCGCCAGGTAGAAGGCTGAGAGGTAGGGGATTGTGGGAAAGCGTCCTGCCAGGATCGCCGCAAAGTTGATCGTCATGAACCCCAGCGCCGCGGGAACGATGCCATAGCGGAAGTAGCCGAGCATCTCGATCATGCCGGCCGCGAAGGTCAGCCGCCGGGCCCAAGCAGGGTCGATCTTTGGCCAGGTGATTGGGCCAGAGTCGAGCTGCTGCGGCGAGGCAAACGGATTGGTTTGCTCGGGCGAATCGGACGCGTTGGGATCGTTTATCGACATCGACTGACATTCCATCGACAAGGATTCGACAGCTTTTCGACAGGTTATCCCCATCGCCAACCGCGCATGAAAAAGCCGGACTCGAAAGTCCGGCCTTCTGAATTTCGAAAGTACCCGTGATGGGTCTTTAGTCGAGGAAGCCAACCAGGTCCTGGCTGCGGCTAGGCTGCTGAAGCTTACGAACGGCCTTCGCTTCGATCTGGCGAATACGTTCGCGGGTCACCTTGAAGATGTGACCCACTTCTTCCAGCGTGTAGCTGTAACCATCGCCCAGGCCGTAGCGAAGCTTGATGATCTCGCGTTCGCGGTAGCTGAGGGTCTTCAGCACGCGACCGATTCGACCACGCAGCATTTCCTGAGCAGCACCGTTGGCTGGGCTTTCGGCTTCGCCATCGGGAAGCAGATCGCCGAACTGGCTGTCTTCGCTGTTACCGACAGGGCGGTCGAGCGAGATTGGGTAGCGGCTCATGGCGAGCACGCGGCGAGCTTCTTCCACTGTGGTACCGGCACGACGAGCCGTTTCTTCGATGGTAGGTTCGCGACCCTTTTCCTGCAGCAGCTGACGAGCCACATTACGGACGCGCGACATCGTTTCGACCATGTGAACCGGGATACGAATCGTACGGCTCTGGTCGGCGACGGCACGGGTAATGGCCTGGCGAATCCACCAGGTGGCGTAGGTGCAGAACTTGAAACCACGACGGTATTCAAACTTGTCGACTGCACGCATCAGGCCGGCGTTGCCTTCCTGAATCAGGTCGAGGAAGCTCAGACCGCGGTTACGGTACTTCTTGGCGATCGAAACCACCAGACGCAAGTTCCCTTCGGAAAGTTCTCGCTTGGCCTGTTGGTATTCCGAGTAGATCGTTTTGACGGCCTGGCAGCGACGGTTGAGGCTCTTAGGAGTCTCTTGGGTCGCCATCAGCAGGTTGCGGTATTCAGCCAGCAGTGGCTGACGATCTTCCATCGGGGTGTTGTTTTCTTTGTGGTCGTCCAGGCGAGCCTTCAGCTCGTTGACACGACGACAGAATTCTTCCAACACGCTGATCTTGGCTTCAATGCGCTGGGTACGCAGACCGAGTTCTTCGATCAGCTTCACCACGCGTTGACGGCGGTGGCCCAGACGCTTCCAGGCAGCCGAACGCTTCTCGGCCGAGGCCGACTTGCTGAGGGCCAGGATGTAGTCGCGGCGATTACGCTTGAGCAGCTTGTCGATCGTGATCAGGTTGACCGGCATACGGCCCATGATCTGATCTTTCTCGAGGCGATCGGTGACCGAGACCTGAACGGTCCGGTCAAACGGCAGTTCGCCATCTTGCACGCGCTGGAGGACCTTGAACGAGTCCTGGGCGACATAGTCGCACTCCAACAACAGGCGGCGGAACTTGGCCCGGGTCTGTTCGATCTTGCGAGCAAGGTAGATTTCCTGCTGGCGGGTCAGCAACGGAATCTCGCCCATTTGCGTGAGGTACATACGGACCGGGTCATCGGACCAGGTTTCACTGTCCTCGCTGAACTCATCGGACGAATCATCTGCCGAATCATTCGACATATCGTCCGTGGTCATCATTCGCTCGTCATCGGAATCATCCATCACGTCGACGGCAGCATCGTCGAAGCTACGGGGCCGTACACGAGCATCATCATCTTCGAAATCGTCAATCAACGAATCGTACAACATATCACTCCTTCACTCGCCAAAGTGAGGCCGGTGTTCTTCTGGTTTAACCCATGGGTGACGGGAAAAGTTTTGGTGGTCATCCCGCCGATTCCACATGTTTTTATGCGGCATTCATTGCGAGGAAAAACTTCGCAAGTCTACCACCAAACATATGGACAACTGCCATCCGTGGATATTTGGAAAGAGATTACCTTTGAGTTGTGCGTGCGGCCCGCTTAGCTTGCCCAATCCTGAAAGTTTCGTGCTGAGCCATAGCGGAGATCGCTTATCTTGCGATCCTCTCGCGGCATCGAAGCAGCTAACGGACATGGCCGGCGGCAACGCGCGACGTTCAGTTGGTAATCCGTGCCCCTTTCCAATCCAGATGCAAGTCCTCTCTTGCAACTGAGCGACCCAGCTTCATGCTGTGTCGAAGAATCACTCTAACCCTTGCTTACGACCAGACTTTCAACTCCCTAAAAATCGGTCTCATTACCTAGTGTAATCAACCGGAATGCCGTATTTCCACGAAGTTTGCCGCTTCTCAGGGACCTTGCAGGCCTGGAAAACAATCCGGAAGAGTGCTATCAATTACCCAAATTTCGCAGCCTCTCCAAAATCAAGCACGAGATGATTTCATCGCAATCACAATCGCGTGTCGTTCCAGGTTAAGAGACATTCCACCACGCTGGGGTTCCCTTCCAAGCCACAATTCGTAGGACTTGTGAACTGGGGGTGACTCCACTACTTATATGGCAACCAAACTTCAACTCGTTACACGACCAGGAGAATATTCCGTCTACGGAACCGCGGAAAGGAAAGACCGCGGGGGCAAGGTGTTCGTGGAGGAGATGGAGAGTTTGGAGGATACGAAAGTTTCGGCAAGCGCCATCGAGCATCCGTTCGTCGATTGAATTCACCCAATTCTAACTAGACGCTAATCAGGGTCCAGAGTTTGAATCGGGAAAATAAGGACTTTCGGTCTCTTTCGATCTACGGACAACCACAGTCTATCTCAGCTTTTAGCTAGTGCCGCCATTTCTTTTCCCTTAGCCGCTTTCCTGGGGGACGATTATCCCGAAGTGTCGCGCAGCGACCACATGCGTTGCATTTCTGACCCCGGTTGTTTCTTTTCCGCACCACAAAACGACCCGAAAAACGTCGTTTTGTCGAGATTCTCAAACCCCTTACGTTTTCCGCGTCGAATTCCCGGCAATCGGGTTGAAGCGGCCCCTTGTCCCGCCGGCGCGAATTGCGAGCCTGCATAGGCATCGTTAGCATTAGCCAACAGGGCGATTCGCTCCGCGACGTTTTCAGCACACCCCCAAGACATCCCCGGAAAACAAAAACATGACGCAACGAGATTTCGAAGGACAAGTGGTTCTCGTGACCGGTTCGAGCCAGGGAATCGGCCGAGCTGCCGTAATCGAATTCGCCCGCCAGGGGGCGAAAGTTGTCGTCAATTACCACTCGAATCCGGAGAAGGCTGAAGAGGTTGTCGCCGAAGTTGAAAAGGTCGGATCGGAAGCAATCGCCGTGAAATGCGACGTTTCCAGCTACGAGGCGGTCGAAGCGATGGTGGCCGAGACGGTCAGTAAGTTCGGCAAGCTCGACATCGCCGTTTCGAACGCCGTCTACAGCGATCGCGAGTTCTTCTACGAAGCCGATCTGGAAGGATTCCGCCGCACGATCGATGTCACGATGTGGGGTGCCTTCCACCTGCTGCGGGCCGCTTCCCGCCAGATGATCGCCCAGAAGACGCCGGGTGTGGTGACCGTGATCAGCTCGCCGCATGCCTTCATTCCGGCCCCCAAGGCAATGGCCTACAACATGTCGAAGGCCGCCTTGGAGCATATGGCCAAGACGGCCGCTATCGAACTGTCGGACTTTAAGATCCGTGTGAATATTGTTCAGCCAGGCTGGACCGACACGCCTGGAGAGCGGAAGTTTGCCACCGACGACGTCCTAGAGGCAGGCGGCGCCAAGATCCCTGCCGGTCGCCTGGGCACGCCCGAGGAAATGGCCGAGGCCATCTGCTACATGAGCAGCCCTCGCAATACCTACATGACCGGGGCCACGCTGCTGGTCGATGGTGGGATCTCACTCCCATGGTGGGGCAAAACGGGGCGTGCCGCGCCGAGCTAACTCTAGGTGGTGTAATCGGTAAAGTTTTCTGAAAAACGTTTCCAATCGCGCGAGCCTTTTTCCCATCGCGGCGTAATGCTAAGTAAACTAGAACGTTTTAGGTAAGCTGATTGTGCTTCGATAGAAAACTCGTCCACCGTAAACGCCATGGCTCAAACTTATCTCCTGACTACCCCCGACGGCGAAGAAATTCACGTCGAGACTTCGCAGGCTGGCGAAACAATCACCACCCCAAGTGGCAAGACTGTGGTCGTGCCCACCCTGCGGGAAATGAAGAAGCTGCCTCCGGTCGAGGTCGAACAAGTCCCGGTCAAGCGAGACTGGTCGGTCACGCAGTCGATGTTGTTTGTGGTGGGGCTTTTGGTCCTGCTGGGCTGCCTGGCGAGCTCGGTCTATTTGTACCGCATCACGCCGCTGGTTCAGATCGATGAAGCGGCCGAGGTCCCGATCGAGCTGATCGAAGGGGACGTCGAAAAGTGGAACATGGAGCAACGTCTCAGCTTCTGGGAGTTCGCCACCAGTGACGAAGCCCTCAGCCACATGCGGGGCAATGCGACCGGCGAACGGCAGGTGATCGACCTCTACAAGTCGCGACAGATGTTCCTGGCGGTTTCGCTCGGAGGCGTGCTGATCGGTCTGGTGCTGATGGGAACGGCGTTCGCCTTTCCTGGCAACAAGGGAAGCTAGGCTCGCGCCGCATCTGGAATGCAACTCTTAGATCTCACACTTTCCACCGCGGTGGAAAATCTGGCCCTCGATGAAGCTCTGCTGGAACAAGCAGAAACGGGCAACCAACCTCTGGAAGTGTTGCGGATCTGGGAACCAACCGAACCGCTGGTGGTGATCGGCCGCGCTTCCAAGCTGGAAGAGGAAGTCGACACCGAAGTCTGCAGAGAACGTGGCATTCCGGTCCTTCGCCGCAGCAGCGGTGGGGCGTCGGTCGTCACCGGGCAAGGCTGTCTGATGTATGCCGTGGTCCTCAGCTACGAGCGACATCCGGAACTTGCTGCCCTGGATGTTTGCCATCAATACGTGATGGGACGCATCCGCCAGGCCGTGGTCCACGAAGTTCCCGAGGTCAATCTTCAAGGGACGTGCGACCTGACCCTTCATGACCGAAAGTTCTCCGGCAACAGCCTCCGCTGCAAGCGAAGTCACCTGATCTATCACGGGACGATTCTGTACGACTTCGATTTGAAACTGATTCACCAGTTGCTTCGCACCCCGCCGCGAATGCCGGACTATCGCGAAGAACGACCCCACGAATCGTTTGTGACCAACGTTCCGATCGGCCGCGAAACGCTTCGTCGCCGGCTGATCGAGGCCTGGGAGGTCGAGGGTCCCATGGTCGAGTGGCCCTTCGAGGCGACCGTCCGTTTGGCTGCCGAGAAATATGCCAAACCGGAATGGACCTCAATGCGATAGAGATTTTATTGGGCTAGGATGGGGAGCAGGTTCCCAAGATTCTCAATATCTATCGCTAAGAAGAGGCCCTCCGATGCGATCCTGGTTGTTGTTGATTCCTGTTCTGTTTGCGCTGCCGACGATCTGCGTCGCAGAAGGTACCCCCGAAGCCAAAGAGCTGACGGTGGTCATCGATGTCTCGGAAGTGCCTGAGCTGAAAGCTTGGGGCGCTAACGCCGAGAAGCTGATTCGCGAATGGCACCCGAAGGTTGCCGAAGAGTTGAAGCAAGAAGGTTTCACCGCGCCGACCGAAGTGCGCGTGGTCTTCAAGAAGGATATGGATGGCGTCGCGTACACGGTCCGCAATCAGATCACCATCGCTGGCGACTGGGTGAAGAAGCATCCCGAAGACAACGGCATGGTCATTCACGAGCTGGCCCACGTCGTTCAGGCTTATCCGCGTGGTGGCCCGTTCTGGCTGACCGAAGGCATCGCCGACTACATTCGTTTCTACAAGTTTGAACCAGAAACGAGCCTGCACCGGATTAACCCAGAGCGTCAGAAGTACAGCGATGGCTACCGTACCAGTGCTCAGTTTGTGGCCTGGCTCGAAAAGACCAATCCTGGTTTCGTGCAGAAGGTGAACGAAGCGATTCGCAAACGCGAGTACAAGAACTTCATGATCCGCGAGATGACCGGCAAGAGCGTCGAACAGCTCTGGGACGAGTTCATCCAATCAGACGACGCCAAAGGTCGCTAGTCTTAAACAAGACGTTCAAAACCGCCTGCATGTTCGCTCCTTGGTTTGGGCAAACATGCTGGCCGGTCGTCTGAAGTCATCTTCTCTCTACCGCCAGTCGATCTGATCGAACAATTGCATCAGACGCTCTCCCTTGGCGGGATGGATCGAAGCCACGTACGAGATTTTTCCCTGTAGATGCGCGCGGAAATTGGGATGGCCGTTTCGATTCTGACTCGCTGGTCCATGACGAATGCAATTGGTAAGAATTGCCTTCAACGTATCGAACGATTTTCGTGGTAGGTTGAGCTGCTGATTGACCACCAGTCCCGCGATCCGCTGCGCGACCCCTTGCTTCATCACCCGCGTCTTGCGGTGCTGGACCGTGAAGCCTTCCTCCATGGCGATCGCCGCGACACAGATCGGAAAGCGATTTGCCACGCGGTAGAAAGCATCGTTGCCAGAAAAGACCAGGTCGTCTGCATACCGCGTATAGGTCGCACCAACCGCGTCAGCCAGTCCCGCCAATCGTTGATCCAAACGATACGCACACAGGTTGGCCAGCGCCGGTGATGTCGGTGCCCCTTGAGCCAGATGGGGCCGACGATAGGTGCGGATGGTCTCGAACGATTCGCCGGCCAGGACCTCGTCAGGCGTCGTCGTGCAGCAGATTCCACCCAACCGATCGGCTACCTTTTCAGGGAAGCCCATCGCGCGAAACCAGCCTTGCACCTGGCAAAGGTGGATCGAAGGGAAGAAGTCCGCCAGGTCGAGTTTCACACAGACCTGTTTGCCGACATGAGGTTGGGCAAACGTTTGAATCGAACGCCCTGAGCGAAAGCCATGAGCGGCGTCATGGGGTGGGACTCGATCGAGGATCTCGGTCAGGATCTTTCGCTGTAAGGTCTTTAAACGGGCCTTGGGAATCTCAATCAAGCGTGTCCGTCCTGATCGTTTCGGCAAGACGCGATAACGATAGTGCCGGAGACATTCGGTATCGCTGCGCTGGTTCCAGCCACGAAGATCGGCGAACCAATCGAGTTCGTTAGTGCGAACACCAAGCCACGCGGCAAGCTCGCCAGGCGTCGTGATTTCAACGGGAGCTTCCCAACCGATTGCTGCCGGAGAGGGAATCATCGTCGGAACGATCGCCAGCGGATTGGCAACGTGCAGATCGTCGCCGCGATACAGTGCACGATGGAATCCCGCGTATGTCAGGATCATCTTTTCGATCAGTACGGCTCGCGGCCGGGTCTTCGCGCTGTGGCACGCCACGATCTTGCGAGCCAGTGGACGAAGCCATCGCCAACGCTTCCCGAGAAGTTCCGCCCCGCGCGTCACCAGCGACTCGACATCGATCGGCCCTGCGACGAAGGCAGCGGCCAGTGATCGAGCGATGAGTTTGTGCGATTGCATGCCGTAATTCAGGTGGGAAGGATGCGCCAACCAGACCGGTCTAGCGCGTGCCGTCATGCGTGCAGCGCATTGGAGCCCGCGCGAAGAAATAGCAAGCCATTCAAGTTGCCCTGGGGTATCCCCAGAGAGGAACATTCAACACGGTGATTGAAAGATTCCCGCTTGGCGCATCCCCCCAGCCTGGATGCCATGATACCGATCAACTAGCGACGTTCAATGCATTGGGCCGCTGTTTTACAAAAGCCGAGCCAGCTTGCGTCCGGTGGTCGACAAGGGAAGTTCGCCCAGATGCGAAACGTCGCGCCACTGCCAGACGCGCGGCTGGCCGTCTGGACCTGCTTGTGGTTTCAAGCGACCTTTTTCGAATGCCATCTCGTGACAGAGCAGGGTAATGCGATATTTGGTCACACCATGTTTGATGGTGGTGATCAATTCGCCCAGGCTTGCCTGCACGCCAGACGCTTCTTGCAGCTTCGCCGATAAATCTTCCAGCGGCGATGCAGCGTCGGCGGCGAAGCGGGGGAAGTCCCAGAGGCCGGCCCAACGTTCGTCGGGTCCACATTGCCGGACCAGCACTTCGTTCTTCCGACGGACGACCAAAGCGACTTCGGTCACCGGGATGAACTCGGTTTTCTTCTTCGGATGCGGGATCTCTTCCTGCCGACGCGTGCGGTACGCCTCGCAGTGGGCTGCAAGAGGACAAAGCAAGCAGCTTGGATTCTTGGGCGTGCAAACCAGGCTGCCAATTTCCATCATCGCCTGATTGAAGTGGCCGACTTCGTCATCGGGCAGAATCTCTTCGGCAAATTGCCACAGTCGCTTTTGGCTAGCCGACGTCGTCAACACTTCGTCCCAACCAATCAGCCGAGCATAAAGCCGGAGGGTGTTCGCTTCCAGGATCGGTGCTTTCAAGCCGTAGGCGATCGAAGCGATGGCACCTGCCGTGTAGCGACCGATCCCAGGCAGGCTTTGAATCTGATCGACATCGCGCGGAAAGACCCCGTCGAAACGTGCGACCACTTCCTTGGCGGTGGCATGCAGTTGCCGGGCACGTCGGTAATAGCCCAGTCCTTCCCACAAACGAAGGACCTTCTCTTCTTCGGCCTCGGCCAGTTCGTATACCGTGGGAAACTCGGCGGTGAAGCGGCGGAAATACCCTTTAACAGTCGCGACCTGGGTCTGCTGCAGCATGATCTCGCTGATCCAAACCTTGTAAGGATCTTGCGATTTCCGCCAGGGCAGATCGCGCTTATGCTCGGCGAACCAGGCCAGAACTTGCGCTTGAAACGTCGCCAGCGATCCGCGCACCGGCGATTTTGCGGAAGAAGATTCGGTGCGGGCACTGCGTCGCGGCATGGGCTATTCGAGCATCCTTGGGTCACGAAAAACGTTCAGCCTAGTGGTTTCGCCCTGGCTGGCAAGCCGTGACTATCGAGCGGCGGCTAAGGGCTGCTCGGCAACAACTCCTTCTTTGGGAGACCGTTCCCCCCGACCAATTCAAATGGGGCATCTGGCGAGCTACAATAGAAGGGCCGTTTCCTTCATCGATTGGTTCAGGTTGATTCCCTATGTTGCTTCGCCTTGCATCGCATCCACTTTGCTTCGCCCTGCTTTTGGTCGGACTGGTGGGCTGTTCGAAGAATCCTCCGGTGAACACCACCATGATGGAAACCGAGTTCGCCGAGCAACTTCTCGCGCCCCCGAACTACCTGGCAGGCCTCGTCAAGCAAACCCCCGATGTCAAGTTCCAGCCGATGGCAGGCGGCATCCGCAAAGCAAGCTCCCAGGTTCGGCTTCCGACCGGCGAATCGATGACCGTTTGGGTTTATCAGCCTGATCCACTTCCGCCTGGCAAACTGCCATGCGTCTTCATTGCCCCAGCCGGGACGATGCTGATCCATGGCATGATGCTGTCCGATGGCGACGTGCAAGAACATCTGCCGTGGGCGAAGGCAGGCTTCGCCGTTGTCGCGTACGAACTGAGTGGCCATGCCGATGCCGAGAAATCTTCCGACGATCAATTGAAGCTGGCGGCCGACAACTTTCGCGACGCCAAGTCGGGGCTGCTCAACGCCCAGGTCGCGATGGCTTTCGCCAAAGAGAAGCTTTCCTTCGTCGATCCGGACCAGTTCTACACCGCCGGTCATAGTTCCGCCGGAACGATGGCTCTGTACGTTGCCGAGATGGAACCCCGGGTTAAAGGAAGTATCGCGTTCATGCCGGCCGTGGATGTGCGTGCGACGCTGGGTCTCGATGTCATGACCTATCTGCAAACGAGATCGATCCTGACCGAAGCAGGTCCGTACGTCAGTGCAATTTCGCCAGCCACACACATCGAACGCCTCTCGCGTCCGACGTTTATTTTCTTATCCGCCAACGATCGCAGCGACATCAACGGTCCAGCCGATACGTTTGTCGCGAAGCTGCGCGAGCTGGGCAAAGATGTCACGGTCGTCCGTGCCCCTGGGGGTGGCCACTTAGAACCGATGCTCGACCCCGGCATTCCGATGGCGATCGAGTGGTTGAAGATGGTCACGCAAAGCCGCTAAGGCATCTCTTCCTGATTGTCTCGAACCAGGAACTGCTGCAGCACGCCGAGCTGGCCTGACTTCGGATCGTCGTGCCACTGCGAGTCGGTGTCATCGGTAAAGAACTTCACCGCGCCATCGACCAACAGCATGTTGACGCCACCAGGATGGAAGCTGGAATAGCCTTCGCCGCACAACGTATCGCCATCCCACGGCGGGGCATTAATTTTTGGCTTCGCACCTGCCACTACATTCCAGATTGATGGTCCACCGTCGTGCCGCATCGGATCAGGGACCCCAGGCCAACTACCGGCCCGGCAATTGGTCAGATCGCGTTCGCCCAGCATCACGGTGAAGCTGACACCATCGGTGATTTCGTCGAGAGTAATGGCTGAGTTGCCGAAGAAGATGCCGGTATTCGGTTCGGTTCCGACGGCATCGTGCTTGTGACCAGCGTTGCCGACATACATGCTCAGACCCCAGGGAATCGGAGTGCCGGTCGGATCCCAGCGGCGCTCAGGATGATTCTCGCCTTCATAGGTGAACGCATTATCGGAAGGGCAGAGGTAACCATCCATCGCTTCCTGCAGCATCTCGAGACGCTCGCCTCCCGTTTCGCTGACGGTCCCCAGTGGAGTTTTCAGATCGTTCGGTGTTGGGTAAGAGGCGTTCGTCAGGCTGACCAATTGTGAAGGCCAGCCCCAAGCGGGTATCGTTTCCATCGCCCCTTCAGAGATCACCCAGCCCGAAGGAAATGCGTCGTTTGCGTTGTAATAGGTCTCCATCTGCATGCCAAGTTCACGCAGGTGATTCGCACACGTGATGCGGCGTGCGCTCTCTCGCCGCTGCACCAACAGCGAAGCCAATGGGCCAGCGATAACACACAGCAGCAACAAACCGAGAAAGCCGCCTCCCAGCACCAGCGCCCAGGTTCGCGAGCGATCGAGACGCTGGTTGGCTTCATCAAGAGATTCTTCGTGGCGGCTTGGTTGCGATTCAGACATTCAGATCTTCAGCAGGCAAACAGTTGATGGGCAATCGATGGCAGGCCATTCACCTGCCGACAGATTGCCCATTAAATCAGTTCGCTTGCCAGATTGCCATGATCGGTCCAATGACAACTAACCCTGCGATCAGGCCGAGCGTCACCAGAACGATGGCCAACCAGTTAACGGTTGCTGGGGGAGATTTCGCATTTGGATCGGTCTGTGGGTAGCCACGATCAAGTTCTTTTTGAGTCGCCATCGGAAGTGTCCTCCTTTATTCAGACGACCGGCACGCATTGTCGGGATCGTCTTTGCACTAAGTTTCAGGTTCAGCAAGGACAACGTCGCAAACGTCGCGCCGTTTGAGCATATAAAAATGGAGGGAGGCGAAACCTCGTTCGCCGAGCCCGAAAGCACGACGTCCGATGGATCGCCTCCCTACCCGAGTCTCCGGCCTATCTGCCCGATAGCCGGATTGCCCGAGAAATCATCCGAGCAGCAATGGTCAACCGCAAAGAAAGACATAAGACAACGGTTTTATCGCCATAAAACCCAGGTAAACGATGCATTTGTCCGCAATTTGGCAAACGAGGCAAGTTACAACGCACGAACCGATGACAGGCTTGCGATACCGTGGCGTTCTAGTATTAAAGTCGCGTTCTAGAATTAAATAAGTTCCTGCGATTCCGACCAATCCAAGCCGCAGGCACTCTGCCTAGACTCGCGTGTTTTCATACAATGATGCCCGTAGGCTATCAATCTTCTTTTCTGAGCTGGAGTCGACCAGGATGAATCATTCCACGCCTTCGCCAAGTTTGTCGGCCGCGCAAACGGTTAGCGGTCTTTCGATCGGTGAATATCTAATCCGCCGACTTCAAGAGCACGGCCTGGAGGATATCTTCGGGATCCCTGGGGACTACATCCTTTCGTTCTACGGGATGCTCGAGAAAAGTCCGATCAACGTCGTCGGATGCACGCGAGAAGACTGTGCTGGCTTCGCTGCCGATGCATATGCACGCGTGAAGGGCTTGGGCGCGGTTTGCGTGACTTACTGCGTCGGCGGTCTGAGCATCTGTAACAGCATCGCCGGTGCCTATGCCGAGAAGTCGCCGGTGGTCATTCTGACCGGCTCGCCAGGTCTGCGAGAACGGGTCAACAATCCGCTGCTGCATCATATGGTTCGCGACTTCAGCACGCAGAAAGATGTGTTCGAGAAACTGTGCATCGCCGGTGCCGAGCTCTCGGACCCGGTCACCGCGTTTCGCGAAATCGATCGCGTTCTCGATGCGGTGGTTCGCTTCAAGCGACCTGGCTACATCGAATTGCCTCGCGACATGGTGAACGTGATTCCGCATATCAGTCACGTCTTCCCTTCGCAGCAAACGACCAGCGATCCGCAAGCATTGTCGGAAGCAGTCAACGAAGCTGCCCAGTTGATCGAGAAGGCAGAGAAGCCGGTCATTCTGGCTGGGGTCGAAATGCATCGATTCCATCTGCAGGACGAACTGGTCGCCCTGGCCGAACAGACACAGATCCCAGTCGCCGCGACGATCCTCGGCAAGAGTGCCATGCGAGAAACGCATCCGCTTTACGTCGGCTTGTACGAAGGGGCGATGGGCCGCGAAGAGGTGACGCAGTATGTCGAAGAGAGCGACCTGGTGCTGCTGCTCGGGACGTTTATGACCGACATCAATCTGGGCGTGTTCACCGCCAACCTCGATCCGTCGAAGTGTATCTATGCGACGAGCGAACAACTTCGTTTGAAGCATCATCACTACCATGGGATCACGTTGCCTGACTTCGTTCGCGAGCTGGCCCAGCGGAAGGTGACTTGTGCCAAGCGGCCGATGCCCGATGGCATTCGCATGTGCATGCGGCCGGTGGGTGACGTGACCGAAAAGCCGATCACGATCGAACGGATGATGCAGATGATCAATCCACTGCTGGATGACGAAACGGTGGTGATCGCCGACATCGGCGACGCGCTCTTCGCTTCGACCCAATTGGTAACCCAAGGAAACAGCGAATTCCTGAGCCCGGCGTATTACACCTCGATGGGCTTCGCCGTTCCGGCAACGCTTGGTGCTCAAACGGCCAAGCGAAATGCCCGTATTCTGGCGATGATTGGTGACGGTGCCTTCCAGATGACTGGGATGGAACTATCGACGATCATTCGTCATGGCTACGATCCGGTGATCATCGTGCTCGATAACCATGGCTACGGCACCGAACGCTGGCTGCACGCTGGCGACTGGGAATACAACGAGATCCATCCGTGGGCCTATAGCAAGCTGACGGAAGTGCTGCGTGGCGGAACTGGCTACGAAGTCAGTACCGAGAAAGAGTTCCACGAGGCATTGCATAAAGCCTGGGACGATCGCGACGGGATGAGCATCATCCACGTCCATCTGCCAGAGAACGATGCCAGCCGCACGCTGCACCGATTGGGACAGCGTTTGGGTGCTCGTGTCTAACGGAAATTAAAACAGTTCCGGGAGCCGACCACCGAAGGCGGCTCCTGGCGAGGTGACACTGTCGCCGAACTGGCCCACTTTCACGCCGACCCGGTCGAGCATCTCGACAAACAAGTTCGCCATTGGCGTTCCTTGCGGGTAAGCGATGTGTCGCCCGGTATTGAGCGTGCCTTGAGCATTGCCCACCAGCATCACCGGATAGTCTTCGCGGTGATGACCACCGTCCGCCATATAGCTGGTAAACATCAGCAGCGTGTTGTCGAGCAGGCTCGTGCCTCCTTCGTCGACGGCGGCCATCTTATCGACCACACGGGCAAAGTGCTGTACGAACCAGTGGCTCACCTGGCGGCAAGCTTCACGAGCAATCGGATCGCTGCGGCGTGGATCAGGATTACCTCCTTGATGTTCGAGCGTATGGAAGTGCCGCTCGAAACCGACGGTCACCACGCCTGGCATCATCGAGCCATCGCTCCCGACCGCCATGGTGGCGACGCGGGTGGTGTCGGTTTGCAGGGCAAGAACAAATAGTTCGCCCATCATGTCGATCACCTGCGACTGCATCTCTGGGTCTTGGGTCGAAACCTGATGGATCGGATCCCATTCTTTGGCGTTGGACGGTAAGCCCTTCGGAATGTCGGCAGGCACACCCATGCCGTCGGCCATCATCTCGGCGGCCTGGGCTTCGACCAATGCGATCCGGCGTTCGACCGATTCGACGCTGGCCAGGTACTGATCGAGTTTGCGTTGATCGTAGGCGCCAACCTTCTTTCGCAGACGCTTGGCATCTTCCATCACCATGTCGAGGATGTGACGATCGATCGACTTGTCAGCCGGTGCCGCCGCCTGACGGGCCTGGCTTTCTTCCCGCCGCTTGGCACGAGCCTGCCAATCGGGCGCCATCGGTTCGCGGCCGCGGAACATGCGATCGAAGATCACGCGCGGATTCATTTCGTAAGGGACCGGTTCTCCCTGATCGCGATACGAATACTTCCATTCGTCTGGCGTGGTGGTCATTTCAAGGCTCGGCAGATAGGTCTGCGAACCGAGATGCTTGGCGGCCATCTGATCGACCGAGATCGACGTCACCGGCACACCATTCTCTTTGCCCACTTCCGCGGCAGCCGTCAGGTGCATCGAGGCACAATGCTCGTGTGCGTTGACGTTCTTCGACCGGCCATGATGAGCCAGCCCGGACAGCACGAGCATCTTGTCTTTGTGGGCCTGCATCGGCCGGAGAATCGAAGGCAACTCGTTGAGTGCCCCTGCTTTCTCTGGCTTCCAAGATTCAATCACCGTTCCGCCCACGGTCGAGTAGATCCCCATCCGCATCGGAGCCAGGCTGTTGGCAGCGGCCAGGGCTTTGCTCGAAACCATCGATTCGAGCCATGGCAAAGCCAACGCAGCACCGGTACCTTTCAACAGCGTGCGGCGGGAAATCGGTTTCATGCTCACGGTTGTACCTTGGGAAAAGGATCCACAGACTAAGGTGCGGAGGCGACTTGTTGCTGGAAGCCGCGACGATACTGGAAGGGATAACTCTCGATGATGCCGTAGATCAACTCTTGCATCTTGAAGTCGTTCGCGGCGGCTCGCTCGACAATCTGAGCAACCGCCGGACGGTCTTCAAAGGTCAGCTCGCGGCCGAGGGCATACGTCATCAAATGTTCGGTCAGGTTTCGCACGAAGCGTGGTTTCTGCTCCAGCAAAATGGCCTTCAGTTCGACGACACCATCGACTTGCCGACCGCCAGGAAGGATGCCGGTCGAATTGACCGGCTCGCCTTCTCGCTCTCGTTCAAATCGGCCAATCGGATTGAACTGATCCAGCGCGAATCCGAGTGGATCCATTTTTCGGTGGCATCCGGCACAAGTCGAGGATTCGTCTGCATGCAGCGATAGCAGTTCGCGAAAACTCTTGGCCTGATTCTTGTCGGACCCTTCGTCGATCTGCTCGACATTGGCGGGTGGCGGAGCAGGCGGATCTCCGATGATGACATCCAAAACCCATTTGCCGCGGCGGGTCGGACTGTTTCGCGACACGTGCGAGGTCATCGTCAGGATGCCTCCCATACCGAGCAAACCGCCCCGTTCCGGATTGCGACGCTTGTTGATCTCGGCCTTCTGGAACTCTTGCTGGTACCCGCCATAGCGATAGATGCTGGTCAGGTCGCGATTGGTGAACGAATAGTCGGCGTCCAACAGGTCGATCGCACTTTGATTCTCTTGCACCAGGTGTTCCATGAACAACAACACCTCGGTCCGCATGGCATGGCGGGTCCGAGCGGTGAACTCCGGAAAGAACTCTTCGCTCGGCAGGGCATGTTCCAATTCGTCCAGTTGCAGCCACTGTTCGGCGAAGTCGTGGACGAAGACCTTCGAGTGTTCATCCGCCAACAGCCGCGCGACTTGTTTTCGCAGTACCTCTGGTTGATGTAGCTGTTGGCTTTCGGCCAGGCGAAAGAGTTCTTCGTCCGGCATCGTGTTCCACAGGAAGTAGCTCAAACGTGAGGCCAACGCGTAGTCGTCGATCGGCTGAGGCTGGTCCCCCTCGGCGGCTGGCTCGATGCGAAACAGAAACGACGGCGAAACCAACACAGCTTTCATGGAGTAACGAACGCTTTCCTCGAAGTTCGCTCCTTCGGCCTGGGCCATGTCGAACAGCACTAGCAGGCGATCGACTTCGTCCGCTTCGACCGGTCGGCGAAAGGCTCGCGTCGCAAACGATTTCACGATTTGGTGAGCCGCGTCTCGCGCTGGCAGCTTCGAGGAAGGTTCAGCGATGAAGATCTTATCGTGGGCTTCCTTGCTGGGGATGATGCCTTGCGGCGAGACCGGCCCGGTCACCGTCAGCGATTTCCAGCCCATGTGTTTGAAGCGATGATCGTTCTCGGACCAGGCCGGGCCGACTTCCGCGTTGAGGAATTCGATCGACAGGTCGATCTCACCAGCAGGCAATCGCAGCGTGATGACCTCGACGCCGGGATTTTCCCGGGTACCGAGCACCGAGATCGATTTGCGGTTCTGACCATTCACACCAATCGCCAGGTCAGGTTGCCATTTCGCCCACTTCGGGCCTTTGTGACCCCACGCCGCTAGTTCTAACCGGTAGGTGCCTTCTTTCTCGATCTTCAGCGGAAAGTGATGGGTGCTGTTCAAGCGAAACAGCCGGTAGCCATCGACCAATTCGGTCGCTGGAGGAATCGGGCCATCTTTCCCTTTTCCTTCCGGAAGCTCGCCTTCCAGTTTGTAGGGAACTTCGGCGATGTCGAATGTGGTTGAGGCAGGCTTGGTGTCGACGGCCCGCGCCAGCATCTCGTCGGCGGCTGCCAGGTACTTCTCAAGCAGCAGCGGCGGAACTTCGAGGGCAGTACCAATGTTGTTGAAACCGAACGCTACCGGATCTTCTGGCAAACCGACCGCCGTGGCGACGTCGTAATCGACACCCAGTAAATCACGCAGGGTGTTGTTGTATTGCAAACGATTCAACCGACGAAAGACGATTGCACCAGGATCGGTCTGCGGCTTTTGGTCCAGCTGCTGGCCAAGGGTCTCGGCCCAAGTGATCAAGGCTTGCCGCTGGGCATCGGTTGGTTGGTCCTCGTCCTGAGGTGGCATAAACTGATCGCGCTGCGTGCGTGCCACCTTCAGCCAAGTGCGAATGTGGGCGTAAAGCTGCTCAGGCGAATCGATCTCATCGAGGGTCACGTTCCCTGCCGGCGAGTCAGCCGTGTGGCAATGAACGCAGTGTTGGTCGAGAATGGGTACGATGTCGGCATGAAACTGCTCGACACTTCGCGATAACGACGAAGTTTGCGGCTCTTCGGCCCTCACGTCGAAACCGACGGTTGACCCAAGGCATCCCAACAGAAGAATGCAGACGTAGTTGGTCCGGCAAGATCGCACTGGCAAGATCACGAGAGAGGCAAGTAAGGTAGGACACCACAGACGAGAGAGTGTCTATTCTACTTCTTATGAGCCAGCCAAGGCAAAGGTTACATCGGACCACGACGATTGTGCAAAAAGCCATCCGAGGAATGAAGTATGCCAGGATTATTGATAACGAAACTGAAGTCCCCGTTGGAGCTCCAAGATTATGACTTAGGGGAACTCAAACCGGGATACGCCAAGGTCGCATTGAAAGCGGCTGCTTTGAATCACCGCGATTACTGGATTACCCAGGGCCTTTATCCAGGGATCGAACTACCCAAAGTGCTCGGTTCGGACGGGGCGGGTGTCGTTCAGCAAGTCGGCGACGCCAAGGATGACAATTGGCTCGACCAAGAGGTGATCATCAATCCAGGCTGGGATTGGGGAACCAGCGAAGCCGCCCAGTCGCCGCAATTCACGATCCTGGGGATGCCGCACAACGGCACATTCACCACGCACATCCATGCCCCGGTCGAAATGCTGCGAGCCAAGCCGAAGCATCTCAGTTGGGAAGAAGCCGCTGCGTTGCCTCTGGCAGGTGTGACTGCGTTTCGCGCGACCATGTCGCAAGGTCAGCTTCGTCCTGGCGAAAAGGTTTTGGTAAGTGGCATCGGCGGCGGTGTCGCTACGCTGGCTCTTCAGTTCGCCGTGGCGATCGGCGCGGAAGTGGCCGTGACGTCTTCGAGCGAAGCGAAGATTGCCAAAGCGAAAGAGATGGGGGCGACGTGCGGCTTCAATTACAAAGAAGAAGGTTGGCAGAAGCAAGCCGCCGAGAAGTTCGGTCGGCCGAATCTGATCATCGATAGCGCTGCCGGAAAAGGGTATGCGAACCTGATCGATCTGGCCGCGCCAGGCTGCCGCATCGTGAACTACGGCGCGACGACTGGCCCACCGGAGTCGGTTGACATGTTCAAAGTGTTCTGGAATCAGTTGAAGCTGATTGGTTCGACGATGGGCTCTCCGGCCGATTTCCGTGGCATGCTCGAACTGGTCGAGAAGCACGAGATTCGTCCGATCGTCGATCAGGTGTTCAGCCTGGCCCAAGGGAACGAAGCCTTGGCCCGGATGGAACAAGGGGAACAGTTCGGCAAGATCGTCCTTCGCATCTGAGTTGGCAATCGTCTCGCGGATTCCAGTCGGGTGGGCGAAGGAAACCTGGACAGTTACATTAGCCAGTCTCCCACCTCTCGTAGATTAAGATACCTAGTAGAAAGAGCATCATGAAGAATCGTCCTTTGGGCAAATCAGGAATCGAAGCCTCGGTCGTCGCGTTTGGAGCATGGGCGATAGGTGGTTGGACGTGGGGTGGGGCCGATGAAAAAGAATCGATCGCGGCCATTCACGCGTTCCTCGACGCAGGTGGCAACCTGATCGATACCGCTCCGATGTATGGCTTTGGCGTCAGCGAAGAAGTGGTGGGCAAGGCGATTGCCGATCGCCGCGACAAGGTTGTCTTGGCGACCAAGTGCAGCATGCGGTGGGATCTGAACGACCAACAGAAGAAGCGGGCCGCCAAGCGATTCAGCACGACCAAAGAAAATGTCGACTGGAACGGCGAGCCCACGAAGGAAAGCTTCGACGTCTATATCTACAGCGGCAAGGATGGTATCCGTGAAGAAGTCGAACGTAGCTTGAAGCGACTGCAGACCGACGTGATCGACTTGTACCAGACGCACTGGCAAATGGACGACACACCCATCGCCGAGCGAATGGAAACGCTTATGGAGCTGAAGAAGGAAGGCAAGATCCGCGCGATTGGTGTCTGCAATGCGACCAACGAAGAAATGAACGCTTATCGCCAGTTCGGTCAGTTGGATACCGATCAGGAAAAGTACTCGATGCTTGATCGCGATCTGGAAGCGACCAATCTCGATTACTGTGCCAGCAACGATCTCGCGTTTCTCGCCTACAGCCCCTTGAGCCAAGGCTTGCTGACCGGCAAAATCACCGCCGATCGCAAGTACGAAGATGGGGATCAGCGCAACTTCAAGCCGCGCTTCAACCCAGAGAACGTCGCCAAGGTTCAAGCGATGCTCGAACCGATGCGTGCCATCGCCGAAAAGCATGACGCCACGCTCGCTCAGTTGACCATGGCTTGGACACTGGCCCAGCGTGGTTGTTCGCACGTCCTGTGTGGTGCTCGCACCCCAGCCCAGGCCGTCGACAACGCCAAGGCTGGCAGCGTCGAGCTCAGCGATGCCGAGCTGGTTGAAATCAGCAAGGCGGTTGCCAGCTACGACGGAATCTAGTTTCGACCTGGCAGGCTTGCCGCTTCGATCTTAACCCGACGCCTCCCCAAAGGGGGAGGCGATCACGACGATGTAGCCGTCGGGGTCACGCACCCAGATCTCGCGATGTTGTGCGTTGAGATTAAATAACGGACCGTCGACGATCTCGGCATTCATTTGCTGGGCTCGGGCCACGGCCTCATCAAACGCGGGGCTCTCGAACCAAAGCAGAGCCCCGTTGCCATACGGCTTCTTACTCGGGTCGCCCATGAACGGATGTTCGTGCGCTTCCCAGCGATGCAGTTGTAGGACGAGAGTTCCTCGATCGTTGACGATCATTTCGTACTCGTCTCCTCCATGCCCACTCTCGCAACCGAGCAGTTGTTGATACCAGCGACTGCTGGCAGGGACATCGTGAACGGCAATCATCGGTTGGGGTAGCATCGCGCAGTTCTGGAAAAAGTAAGTGCGGTGTTGGTTCGTTTCGTTTAGGTTAACGGCATCTGGCCTGTACTCAAGGAGTTGGAAGAGATGCCGCAGAATTGCACCGTTCTATCGCTGGTCTGGCTGTTGGTGTCCCCATTTATCTTATGGGCCGAGAAACCTTCGCCGGAAGCTCGCTTTAAGATGCCGACCCAAGGGCACATGGAGGTGCTGATGGTGCCGATCGATCGGGTCCATCATCTCCAGATCGAGACGCTGGAAGACGTGCTGGAGCTGCGGGAGAAGCTACAAAAGGTGCCGCTCGATCGGAAAGCGATCCTGGAAAAGACATGGCTGCAGAAGGCAGGCATCACCACAAGCGAGGCACCGCTACCAGCGCCTCCGCCGCGCGCTGTGGGAAAGGTTCGGCGATTCGATTGGTGGCAGACGACGGTCGATTTCAACGAGACCCACTTCGTGGAACGTTGCCAATTCGAGGAAATCCGGCGATTGAAAGCGATCGCTCCCGCATGTTCGATCGAACAGCAATCGCATCCCACGTGCGATTACTTTGATCATCTAGTCGCGGGAAGCAATGGGTCCGCGCGACTGACGGTCGACCATTTGCTGATGCGAGGACGTAATGCGTTCGCGCGGCCGTACGGTTCGGTGATCGTTGATCAAGACGAAGTCCTGCGTATTCACACCGGCGAAGTCGAAACCTGCTTCAAGACACAAGGCGAAGACGATGCAATTGAAGCGGTCGCACGGCTGTCCAACGGCAAGGTTCGCGACTTCAGCCTGCAGCTTGGATTGCAGCCACCGAGTGAGTTGGTCTCGTTCTGGCTTCCCCAAGTCGTGGTGAAGTTCCGAACGGCTGATCGAGATCAACATCGGGCTACGGTTTATTACATTGATCAAGCAGACTTTCAGACGGAAGTCGACCCGCTACGGTTGCAGGTCCCGATGAAGAAGGGCTCGGTCTATATCCCTCGCGACGAAGCACGGCCCAATGCTATGTCCGTTCCGGTGGACATCGAAGACCTTTCGATCTTCACGCCGGCCCAGGCCAAGCAGTTGCTACAAACGATACAGCGTGGAAGATAACCTCCGGCTACTCTTCGTCTTTGTTGCCGAAGGTTCCGAAGCCGTCACTGTAGCCACCAAACGGTTCGGCCAGATCATCCAGTGTTTCTTCAATGTCGAACACTGTGTCGACGCTGGCCAGAATGGTCTTGGTGCAGTAGCAGGTCCATTCGCCAGACTCTTCGTCTTGTTCGACGCTGGTCTCGAAGCCGATCTTGCGGGCTTCCTCGGCGATCTGTTCGCCTGACTGCTGACTTGGCACAGCGATAAAGAAGTCCATCTCCAGCGGCTGAGAAAGATCGGAACCGTCTGCTTCGATCAGCTCGAGGGCTTGGGCGGTCACAGCTTTGGCATCAGGATCGAACATGGCACGGTTCCTCGTTTTGGGAGAATGGCTCTACGTTCTATTCTACTCTTCCTTCCAAGGACAGGGGACTCCTCGGTTCCCAAGCCAGCGAGCGACAAATTGCTGAATTGCCTCCTGATCTTCTCGATAAAGGCCGCCGCTGAAGAGTAAATAGATCTGCCGCGGAGCGATCGCCAGCCGAACCGCTTCCCAGTCGCTGGCGGCGTTCTCTGGGGTCTGCAAACGGAGTTCGGTAGATGACTTCGACAAGGTGACCAGGTCGAAATGATCTTCCACGGCCGTAAACAGGGGCATGCCAAGCCGCAAATCGAGGTCGGTTTCGAGCGAAGCGAAGTACTCGTAGCCCATGGGAGAGCCTTCTGACAGCAAGGAAGGGGAAGTTTGACCCGGCTTGTGCCGTCTAGGATACTAAACCAGACCCTAACCTCCAATGTTCCACCATCTACGGTGCCTGCCTGATGTTACGTGTTTTGTCGTTCGCAAGCATGCTGCTGCTTCTGTTTGCCGCTCCTCTTTTGGCGAGCGACAAGCCCAACGTCATTTTCATCCTGGCGGACGATCAAGGTTCGATCGATGCCGGGTGTTATGGCTCGAAAGACTTGCACACGCCTCACATGGATTCGCTGGCCGTGCATGGCGTCCGTATGACGCAGTTTTATTCGGCAGCGCCGGTCTGCTCTCCTTCCCGTGCGGGGGCACTCACCGGACGCTGGCCCGTTCGTGCTGGCGTGCCGAACAACTGTTCGTCGAAGCAAGGTGGCGGCGGTGCTTTGCCGAGCGAAGAGATCACCATGGCCGAGATGTTCAAGGCTGCCGGTTACACGACGGCCCACATCGGCAAGTGGCACATCGGCTATACGCCAGACACGATGCCGTTGGCCCAGGGGTTCGATTATTCGATCGGGCACATGGGTGGCTGTATCGACAACTACTCGCACTTCTTCTATTGGAACGGACCGAATCGTCACGACCTGTGGCGGAACGGAAAGGAAGTCTACGAAGATGGTCGCTACTTCCCGCAGTTGATGGCGGACGAAGCCGGCGAGTTCATCGAGAAGTATCACGACCAGCCATTCTTCATCTACTATGCGATGAACACGCCTCACTACCCTTACCAGGGCGAAGCGAAGTGGCTCGAGCATTTCCAGGACGTGAAGTACCCACGCAATCTGTACGCTGCGTTTATTGCTTCGCAGGATGAACGGATCGGGCAACTGCTGGCCAAGCTCGATAAGCTCGACCTGCGGAAGAACACGATCATCATCTATCAGTCAGACAATGGTTACTCGACGGAAGAACGTGCCCACTTCGGCGGCGGCAAAAGTGGTCCTTACCGTGGTGCCAAGTTCAGCATGTTTGAAGGAGGCATTCGCTTGCCGGGCATCATCAGTTGGCCAGGGCATTTGCCGGAAGGGGAAGTCCGCGATCAAATGGCTCACTCGTGCGACTGGCTGCCAACCTTGGCGGAACTGACTGGTGTGAAGGTGCCAGAGACGCACCTCGACGGCCGCTCGATGGTCGAGATGTTGAACAACGCGGGTGCCCAGAGTCCTCACTTCAATCATCCGCTGCACTGGCAAGTGGGAACCGGAAAGAATGCTGCCTGGGCGGTTCGTGCTGGCGATTGGAAATTGATTGCCAACACCCGCGATACGAACGAGAACGCTGGCAATGCGTCGTTCAAATTGTTCCTGGCCAACATCGCCGAGGATCCTGGCGAAACGACCAACCTCGCTGACCAACACCCCGACATCGTCGCTCGCCTGACCAAGCTTCACGACGAAGAGATCACTCCTTAGTCCCCATCTGCCGCTAACCCGATAAAGCCCCACCATGCCACGCCTGATCGCTCTTGTGCTGCTGTTGTCGCTCGCTGCGCCGGCTCTGGCCGCCGCGCCGAAGCGACCGAACTTCCTGATCATTTATACCGACGATCTCGGGTACGGCGATGTTTCGACCTACCATACGTCGGATGTCCATTCGCCCCACATCGATAAGCTGGCGGCGGAAGGGATGACCTTCATGCAGATGCGGGCCAACTGCACCGTCTGCTCTCCTTCGCGGGCCGCGCTGTTGACGGGGCGCTATCCTGATTTGGTCGGTGTGCCAGGGGTGATTCGGACGAATGAGACCAACTCGTGGGGTTACTTGAAGCCGGGCATTCCGACGCTGGCCGACGAACTGAAGAAGCAAGGCTACGCGACCGCGTGCATCGGTAAGTGGCATCTCGGATTGGAATCTCCGAACACACCGAACGAGCGCGGCTTCGATCACTTCCATGGTTTCCTTGGCGACATGATGGACAGCTACACGACCCATCGCCGCGAGGGGCACAACTACATGCGGCTTAATCAGAAAGAGATTGATCCGCCAGGACACGCGACCGATCTGTTCGCGGAGTGGGCTGCCGACTACTTCTCGGCTCGGGCCCAGCATGCGGACGAGCCGTTCTTTTTGTACCTCGCTTTCAACGCGCCCCACTTTCCGATCGAGCCCCCCAAGGAATACCTCGAAGCGGTGAAGCAGGCCCAGCCTGACTTAGACGACAAGCGGGCCAAGAACGTCGCCTTCGTACATCATCTGGACGACGCGGTCGGCAAGGTTCTGGCATCGCTCGAACAGAACGGCTTCGCGGAAAACACCGTCGTCTACTTCGGCAGCGACAACGGCGGAAGCCTGCCACATGCCCAAAACAACGATCCTTGGCGCGACGGCAAACAAAGTCACTACGACGGCGGCCTGAAGGTTCCGTTCTTCGTTCGCTGGCCAGGGCATGTTTCGCCCGGCAGTCGCTCGGACTATCAAGGGATGAACTTCGACATCTTCCCAACCTTCCTCCAGTTGGCCGGTGCAACCCCAGCGGCCGACTTGAACGCGGTCAGCCTGGTGCCACTGCTGGAAGGGAAACCGATGCCCTCAGGCTCGCGCGATCTTTACTTCGTGCGTCGTGAAGGAGGCGCACGTTACGGAGGCAAAGCGTACCAGGCGATCATTCGCGATGGCTGGAAACTGATGCAGAACGATCCGTACTCGCCGCTGGAGTTGTATCACCTGCAGGAAGATCCGCAGGAACAAACCAACCTGGCCAAGTCCGCTCCGAAGAAGTTCCGCGAACTGCAACAAGCCATGCAGAAACAAATCCAAGCCGCCGGCAGCGTGCCGTGGCAACCGTGAGGGTGCCGGGCCTGGCAAACGCACTTGAAGAGGCAGATGCAAAACGAAACTGAGTCCGCAACACTTCTGCTTGACGCGAATGGCGAGCCCCATCTGAGTGGTCGGCAAGCCGTTGGTATTGTGTTAGCTGCGGTAATATTTGCCGTTGTCACAAACCTCGGGACGAGCAACCTCATCCAGCGATTGAAGATGGACATTCAGGCCTGGGATGTTGATGTCGCTTACATAACCGAGGTGCTCTTCGATGTCGAACCGTTCGCTTGGCCATTCGTTCTGGCCTATGGGTGCTGCGGTATGTGGTTGCTTTGCAGCAAATCGATACGACTGCGTGATCTCATTCTGTACGTGGGCATCATGGTGAATACCACAACGTTATGGTTCGCCTGGACGTTGCTCAGCGTCTACTTCATTCGAGATCGGCTCTGTTGAAATGTCGGTATCTTCTCCCGCAACAATTCCACGTAGAGTCGCCTTGCATTGGTTCACCAGTGTTAACATCTTTGTGATGCTGGTCGTATTCTTTACCTGGGTTGCCGCTCGCGATCACCAACTATTCACACCAGTTACTGTCGCTGCGGAAGACTTGCCTTGGTTCGCTGCGATTCACGGGCAAGTCTATCGATATGCCTGGCTACTTGTTGTGGCCAGCATTGCTTGGAGCGCTTACCTGGCGAGGAATCGAGACATTCGCGTTCTGGGTCTGGTGATCTTCACGAGTGTCTCGGTAAACGTTACCGCTGCGTGGGGACTGTGGACGATTTTCACACTGTATGTGCTGGCGAACTTGGAACTGGCAATGCAGCTGAACCAGCTTCCGGCCTGAGCACTAGCAGAGTCTACGGATCAAGATCGAACGACCCGGCACATGAGACGATGGTGATCAGCAGCCCAATGACGGCGGTCATGTAGAAGATCATGGCCAGCGGGATCTGCCGATCGGGCAGGGGTTCTTTGCCGGTGTAGTAATGGCAGATGGCCAGGGTGGCGATGCCGATCAGCGTGGGAATCGCTGCCACGATATAGATGTACCACATCGGCGAGAAACTGCCGGGCTGGGACATGGCTGCCATGATGGCGATACCTACCAGGCCATACAGCCCATAGCCGATGGCGGCCCAGCCTAATTTCTTGGCGGACGGCAAGTAACGCATGATTGCCACACCAATCCCTAAGATTCCAGCCAGAAAGCTGCACCCCAGGGAGATCATGACCGTTAGCGCGTAAACGTACAAAGCAGGCCGTCCTTCGTTGATTTGACCGACGAAATGGGATTGATGATACTGTTTCTGGTCCACTCCCACCCATACCGCTTCCTCGTTGCCCCGGAAAATCTCATGCTTGCACGCTACTTGCTTGCGTCTCTGTTGGTCCTGATTGGCTTGTTTTCGCCTGCCTCTGCCGCTGATCGACCCAATTTCATCTTGTTCATTGCCGACGACGTGAGCTGGAACGACTTCGGTTGCTATGGCAACGAAACGGCTCGCACGCCCAACATCGATGCCTTGGCTTCGCACGGGGTCAAGTTCACCAACGCCTATCTGACTGCCAGCAGCTGCAGCCCCAGCCGGTGTAGCATCGTCACTGGTCGCTACCCGCATAACAATGGCCCAGCGAGCGAACTGCACCGACCGCTGCCAGACCACTTGATCAAGTTCCCAAAGCTGCTGCAGGAGGCGGGCTATTACACCGCCTTGGCAGGCAAAGATCACATGCCGCAAGACAACGCCAACGAGAACGCCGTTTGGAACGATAAGCGGGGAACGAACGTGCCGGGCAACTCCGGCGGGGAAGGGCACTGGCTCGACATCGTTCAGAAGCGTCCGAAAGACAAGCCGTTCTTCTTTTGGTTCGCCGCGACCGATGCCCATCGTGGCTGGGACGCCGACCGCCAATGGCAAGAGGACAACTACGGTCCGAAGCATCAGCCAGAAGGCGTGACCGTTCCTCCTTACCTGCGTGATGCCCCGGCCACGCGTGACGACCTGGCTTCGTACTACAACGAGATCACCCGCTTCGATTACTACATCGGCAAGGTCGTTGCAGAGCTCAAGAAGCAAGACGCCTTGGACAACACGATGATCATCGTCATGGCCGACAACGGCCGACCATTCCCGCGTGCCAAGACGCGCGTCCACGACAGCGGAATGAAGACGCCATTCGTGGTTTCGTTCCCGAAGGATGTCGCTCAGCCAGGACGTACTTGCGATCAACTGGTCAGTGCGATCGACATCTGCCCAACCATCCTGCAGTTGGCTGGCGTGAACGTCCCAGAGCAGGCCCAAGGGGTCAGCTTCGCGAAGTTGCTGGAAGATCCTCAAGGCAAGTCGGCGCGTAAGCTCGCCTTCAGCGAACATAACTGGCACGACTACGAAGCCCACGGTCGCTCGGTCCGCAACGGCGATGGCCTGTTGTATGTCCGGAATGCTCGGCCTGAAAAGGCCTGGCTCGGCCCTGCCGATGCGGTCAGCTCTCCTTCGCACCAAGATCTGGTCGCAGCCAAAGAGGACCTGACGCCTGCCCAGGCCGATCTCTTCCTGCAACCACGTTCCGGCGAAGAACTGTTCGACACCAATCTGGATCCCCTGCAGGTGCAGAACCTGGTCGGCGATCCGAAGTATGCCAAGCAGTTGGCCGAGATGCGTCAGGCAATGGATGCGTGGCAGAAGGAAACAGGGGACAGCGTCCCGACCGATTACACCATCGATTTCTACGATCGTGAAACGGGCTATACCGACCGCAAAACGGGTCAACGCATCAAGGGAGATCGGCCTTACGGCGATTGGGCGGGCAAAGAAAACAACGCGGCGAAGATCAACGCCAGCGGCCCGAAGTAAACGAATCCGCGAATCGGCGTTTCTCAAAAGAAAAGGCTCCGCAAGGTAAACTCGCGGAGCCTTTTTCGTGCCTTCTCTGTCGCGTTGGTCGAGATCGAGTTAGAGCTCGATCTCGATGTGGTTGTCGTCGTTCTTACCGACTTCGACCAGGATCTCACCCTTTTGCTGTTCCGAAGGGGCAGGGGCTGCCTTCATCGGATCAGCCTCGGAATCGGCCATCGGATTCTTGCCGCCAACCTTGTAGCCATTCTGCACAATCACTTTGTGCGTGCCGGGCAGGGCGCCAGGCTGTCCGGTCGAGTAGTACAACTTGAAGTTACCTTCCTGGTCCGACTTCCCGTAGGAAACCGCACCTTCGCCCGACTGCGGATGGAATTCGATGTGGGCGTCGGCAAAGGGGACGCCATCTTTGGTAATCGTCCCTGTGACCGCGTTCAGGTCTTTGCCCGATCCCGAAAAGCAGCCGGTGACGGTCAACGCCACCAGAGCCACCATCGAGAACGCCAGGTTCTTTTTCATCGACATGATTCGATTCACCATAAAACAATTGGGGTGACAAGGCTCGATTAGTACTCGCCGATGACCTGACCGTCGGTTCGGTCAGCCAGATAGCGGAGAGTATCCAGCGGAATGTGTTCGCTCATGAAGCGAGTCGAACCATCGCCCAGGACGAACAAGGCACCGCCTGGATGAGCCGAGGTGAAAGTGGTGTGGTGACCCGAGCGACCGCCGTAGGTTGGCTTGCAACCGGTACCGGAGGGTTCGCTGTAGCCAGCCGTGTGAACGAAGTTGATCCCGACGCGAATCGACGAGTGACCTTCCCAGTTGCCGTACCACGAACCATGACCGTTGTGACCGCCGCCACCACTCCAGGCACCGCCACGGTGACCATACTCACGCGAATCGTGGAAGGTCACCTCGCCGGTCGAAGTGTCGATCGAACGGACAAAGTTCGACTGCTCGCCAATCGCCAGCGTGTTGCTGGTACCGTCGCTAATGTCGCGGAACGAAACGGTCTGTTCGTTGTGCGTGTCGAGGGCGACGAAGATACCGTTGTAGTCATTCATGCCGTGATAGCCGATCCAAACCGAGCGAGGTGCCGATGGATCCGAGTTCGACTTGAAACGACCACCCACGCCGACGTAGTCAGCACGCTGATACTGCACTTCAGCAGGAGCACCGTCGTTACGCGTGGCCGAGCTCGAGGTTTGCGTCAGGAAGCGATCCATGGGGTTCGATGGGCAGTTCAGACCATCGACAAACATGTTCGTCGTGATACGCCAGTTTTTGTCGAAGCCGATCCCCGTCCAGTCGCTCTGGAAGGTGCACTGGTCGTAAGCGGCCGATTGTTCGATGTAAGGCCACAGGCGAACGATCCAGCTTGCCGGGCGATTGGTGTTGTCGATGTAGCTGACCATCGGGAACGCGCCGTTGGTGTCGTGATAGTTGTGCAACGCCAGGCCCAACTGCTTCAGGTTATTGCTGCACTGCATACGGCGGGCTGCTTCGCGGGCCTGTTGGACGGCAGGCAAAAGCAAGGCAATCAAGACACCGATGATGGCAATCACCACCAGCAATTCGACCAGGGTGAACCCAGAATGGCTCGAAGACGTTTTCTTCATTAGGTAAGCGCTCTCGAAAAATCTGAAGAAATTAAGGGGAGGACGTTTACACCCCCAGATAGCATTAAAGGGCGTGTATTTACCGGGATATCAGCAAAGTATAGACCAAGTCGAATTTTCCCATATCGCAATTTGGGCAAAAAACAAGCAGTTCGGGACGGTTCGCCGCGCAACGGAAAATCAAAGGACTATAGAGCTTTGTTGTCGCAATTTATGGTGCGTAAACAGATCTAAGTATTTTCCGAATTTATTGCGGCGAAGCCGCAGTCACATCGGAGACATCGGATGGCTTCTCGATTACTAATTCGGATGTCGCCTAATTAGGCGGCTCGATGAGTTCGAATTGGGCGAGAGAGATGACAACAAAAAAAGCCCCCGAGTTCCAAAAAGGAGCAAGGAGGCTTTCACACAGGGAGATTGTGTGTTGGGATCGCTGTTTCTACTTCAGATCAAACTCGAACTCGTTGACCGGAATCGACTTCACTTCGGCCGTCAAGTCGCTCGTCTTGGTCTGTGTGTACCTCTTAGGAATGGAAGCAGGCAACTTTGGAATCGTCGGCATGCCGGTCGATCCTGGCTGATGATCCGAGAGCGTCGGCGTGAAGCAGATCGTGTAAGTCGCCTCCGGAATCGTAGTGTCACTCTTGAACGTTCCATCCGCCTGAAGCGTGCAGGTAATCCCGGTCCCCAGATCAATGTTGCGGAACTGAATGTCCGCGCCGGTGACTGGTTTGCCATTGGCGGTTACTTTGCCTGAGACAGTTCCGCCTGATTCCGCGGGTCCGCCGCAACCGACCAGGACCAGCAATCCGAGCACGAAAAACGTACTCGGAATGCTGCGGTAAAACCGTCGCGCTGTGAACAATTCAAACGTACTCATCGAAATCGCTTATCCTCGCCTTAGTTGAACGTCACAACCTGGCCGTCCGATTTCAGGGCCAGCAACTTGAAGTTGTTCAGGTCGATCGTTTCGGGGATGAACCGCACCGAGCCATCTGCCAGGGAGATATTGATGCCGCCTGGGTGAGCCGACGCGAGGATCGTCGAGTTGATATAGCAATAACCACAGTCCCATTGGTCTGGGCAGGTTGCGTTCGGTCCGTACTGGATCGGAACGATACCTGACATGATGCCCCACTGCGAACCAGTGCCGTCCAGGTTGCCTGGACCTTCCCAGCCGCCATGGTAGCCACCTGGCGACATGGTCTTGCCTTCAGCGAATGGCCAGCTACCGACGCCTGGGCCGGTGTACTTCACGCGATCGGATTGTTCGCCCAGGATCATCGTGTTCGAGGTACCGTCGGTCAGTTCCGCCAGCTTCACCTTCTTGTTGACCGAGAATGGCCCGTTGTCGCAGTTGTAGCCGTAGAAGCGTTGGCAGGTGCCGATGCTCGTATCGGTCGCACCGCTGACGCCCATGTAGTGATGGTACTGGTAGCGCTGACCGTTCCAGCCTGGGTTCATGTTGGAATCGAGTGGGCTCGATGGGCAGACAAACGTGTCGACCGCCTGGTTGCTCAGCAGCGGCGTGTTGGCGTTGTTTTGGTCGCCCCGGAAGTCGACCGAAAAGTCGAGTTGGTCGTACAGATTGCGCTGTTCCATGAACGGCAGAACCGAAACGCGCCAGTTGTGATTCTGCAGCACGCCCATCGGCAAAGTTTGGTAAGTATCGTTGTACATGTGCAGTGCGATCCCAAGTTGCTTGAGATTGTTTGTGCACTGCATACGTCGAGCAGCTTCGCGAGCTTGCTGAACAGCAGGGAGCAACAGGGCGATGAGCACGCCAATGATGGCGATAACCACCAAGAGCTCAACCAGAGTGAAGGCCGATTTTCGGCTGTGTCCGCATCTCATTTTCAGGACCTCTTGAATATCACAAAAAAGATAGAATGACAGTAAGAACGGCTATGCCGGGATATCGCCGGTGATATATCGGGATATTGATATGAACAGAACTAAATGCAAACGTTATGCCGATCAAGGCTGGATGTTGGAAAAAGCGCAGGGAAGTGACCGCGAGCGCGCCAAGGATCCTTCGAAAAAGTTCGAGAAAACTTGAGTACAAACGGTTCGTGCCGTTTTTTGGCCCTGCCCTTCTTACGGGGGCGACCACGTAGCGATCGGCATGGGGTAGGCTGCTCAAAGCGCTGGCAGCCTTGCTTAAGTCTGCGACAGAACGAATTCTGACCAGCTCTGCCATTAGGTGTGATATGATCTTCTTGAGCTCAATTTCGTGGTTTGGGATGGGGCCATCCGGAAGAGCTAGATCGCGGTCGGATGGCGATAAAATTCATTGCGGAAATGCGCAGTTCGGTCACAACGGGGGATTCGCAACTTGAGTCGTGGCACCAGAATCGACACGGTTCAAAGCCGCGAAGTCTGTCGAGTGTGGCGTATGATTACCTCGTAGAAAGCAGCGCGAACGAGGCAATTTCAGACAATACGCAAATCATCAAATTGTCTGCGCATTGCGGCCTTCAACTCGCTTGCCATCGGGGGTTCAATAGAGATAGCCCCTCACGTCCATCTTTCCAGCATTTCAATTTGGTCGAATCCCGCCCGTGAAAAGAGCATCCCTCACACTCGCCGCTATCACTTTCCTGCTTACCATTCATCACCTCTGCCTCGCCGAGAAACTCGACAAGTTACCGGTCTCGACGCTCCAGCAGAACAACGCCGAAACCAATCGGCCGACATCACTGCACTGGGGACCCAACGGCGAGAAGTATTCGTCGTGGGGCAATCACTCCAATCGCCTGATCCCGGTCTACACGTTTGGTATCACGCTCGATTCGGTGAACGGCGAGAACAGCATCTACCGCAGCGAAGAGAAGCTGAAGAAGTTGTTCGGCTATGTCCCAACCAACACCGTCAACGAAGAAGCCGAGTACTTCGATCAGACCGACGTCTATCGTTTGCAGAAGCTCGCTTCCGAAACGGGGAAGAAGCGAATCATTCTGTTCATTTACGACGGCATGGATTGGCAAACGACCTGGGCCGCGGCGATCCATAACGCCGGTAAGGTTGGGTATCGTGAAGGCCGAGGAACTGGTTTGAACTTTCTCGACTACCGCGGAGCGAAGACCGAC
The DNA here is from genome assembly GCF_040718835.1 of Bremerella sp. JC817. Classification (NCBI taxonomy): domain Bacteria; kingdom Pseudomonadati; phylum Planctomycetota; class Planctomycetia; order Pirellulales; family Pirellulaceae; genus Bremerella; species Bremerella sp. JC817. Next base: position 691,391 of record NZ_JBFEFG010000280.1, read on the forward strand.
TACGGCTACTTCGTCACAACGCCGCACAACAATGGAACCAATGTCGATATCAACAAGCAGATCGTGACATCGCCCGGCGGCAAGACCAAGGGTGGCTACGATTGGCGCGAAGCAGGTAGCTATCCCTGGAGCGTGGCGAAGGACATCAAGTATCCGATCGCCCAGGGAAGTAGCGTCGTGCATGCGTTTACCGACTCGGCCACGTCGGCCACATCGATGACGGCTGGGATCAAGTCGTACAACAATGCGATCAATGTCGACTTCATGGGTCGCGAAGTGTTGCCGATCGCTCGCCAGTTGCAGAAGAAGGGCTGGAACACCGGTGTCGTCACGAGCGTACCGATCTGCCATGCGACGCCAGGAGCCGCGTATGCGAACAACGTGCATCGCTACGATTACCAGGACATCTCGCGAGATCTTATCGGGCGTCCTTCGATCTTTCATCCTGGCAGCTTGCCGGGGCTGGATGTGTTGATTGGTGGCGGCTGGGGGGACGACGTGAAGAAGGATGGCAACCAGGGCGAAAACTTCGTCCCTGGCAACAAGTATTTGCCGGCCGACGATCTACGTGCGATCGACGTGAAGAACGGCGGCAAGTATGTCGTCGCTCAGCGAACACCAGGCCGCAAGGGAACCGACGTGCTAACCGAAGGAGCGAAAGCGGCGATTCAAAATAACCACCGATTGTTTGGGTACTTCGGCGTCTCGGGCGGGCATCTTCCTTTCCAAACGGCTGACGGCAAGTATGACCCAGTCGTGAGTGCGAAGAGCTCGGGACCGATCGCTGCCGAGAAGTACGACGAAGCCGACGTCACTGAAAACGTTACGCTCGCGGACATGAGCCTGGCGGCCTTGGACGTGCTGCAAGCCAAGGGGGAACCTTGGTGGTTGATGATCGAAGCAGGCGATGTCGACTGGGCGAACCATGCCAACAACATCGACGACTCGATCGGCGCTGTCTTGAGTGGTGACCAGGCCTTCGAGAAGGTGACCAAGTGGATCGAAGCGAACGGCGGATGGGACGATACCTGCCTCATTCTGACGGCCGATCATGGTCACTATTTGATGATCGAAGAGCCAGAAGCCCTTACCGGACCGTAGTCTCGCATCAGACTTCCAGCGGTAGGCTAATTGGCCCGCCGCTGGGTATCTTTCTTGAAAGCCCTGCACTCTAAGCGGGGCAGGGGATCGTCCGCTGACGACCCCTTTAACGCTGCCAGCAACTTTCTCAGCTGTCTCTACACCCACGCATCGACATTTACGTGTCTACGGGGAAAGTACGTCTTTTTTGTAGGAATGCGGCAAATGTGGATGTGCCAAGAGTGCGTACTTGCAATTAACTTGCAGAAAGAATATAGTCGCAAATGTTATTCATTCGTGCTCTCGTACAGAGCACGCGTTTCGGTCTTCACTTGCGGAGAAGCATCGCATGCGACGCGATCATGGCTTTACTCTTGTGGAATTGCTGGTGGTGATTGCCATCATCGGTGTTCTGATTTCACTTCTTCTGCCGGCGGTCCAACAGGCCCGTGAAGCAGCTCGACGAATCCAGTGCCAGAACAACTTCAAGCAGTTGGGGTTGGCGCTCCACAACTATCACGACACGCATCGAAACTTTCCTTCGATCTCGTCCAGCAGCACCGGCTATTCACCCCAAGCGCTCGTCCTGCCATTCATCGAGCAGGGCAACCTCCACGACCTGATCGATTTTTCGCAGCCATTGATGCTGGGCAGCGGTCCCAGCGTCTCGCTCAATCCGGCTCATGCCGGGATTCCTGATCGCGTCCTGCCGATGCTGCTTTGTCCGTCGGAAAGTGGCGACCCGCTGTTTATCGATGGGGGCGAGACCTGGGCAGGCACCAATTACATGGTGAATGTCGGCAGCGGGAACGGACTGAACTACAGCGAAGGGAACAGTCCCAACGGTTTGTTCTGGCGAGGTAGCGACACCCGCTTTCGCGACATTACCGACGGCACCAGTCACACCATTCTGATGGCGGAAACACTGTTCGGTGGACGCGACCAGGTTTCAACCACCGTGCTGACCGATCCGCAGCGGCAAATCAAGTCGGTCAGTGGCGGGGCACCCGGATCGAAGACCGCCGAAGATCTCGACGCCGCATCCGCCTCGGGATACACCGGCAAACGAGCGGGCTCGTGGATTCGAGCGACCGGGTTCCATATCACGATCAACGGTTTTTATACGCCCAACAGCTTGAACCCCGATGTTTCGCATCACGGTTACATCGTCACCAGCAGCCGCAGCAATCATCCTGGCGGCACGCAGTTGGTGCTGGCTGATGGCAGCGTCAAGTTCGCTCCCGAAACGATCGACCTGGCGGTGTGGCGTGCTTTGTTCAGCCGAGGCGGCGGCGAAGTGCCGCAGCCGTTTTAACGAGGAACGTCGCTCATGTTTCGTTGCTCGCGTCTCGGCTCGATGTTGTGCCTCGCGATGTTGGTTGGTTGTGGTCCGCCGCCATCGATCCCGGGCGGAACTTCCGGCAAGCTGCACGCCGACGGGGTGCCTCTAAAGGAGATCCGCGTGAACGTCTTCGATTCCGCCGGTAATGCCACTGCGTTCGCGGTAACCGATGGCGAAGGTGCCTTCGAACTCCGTGATGAAGCGAGCCTGACGGGCGTCGACCTTGCCCCAGGTTCTTATCGGATCACGCTCGAATCGGCTGGAGAATTTCAAATGGTGTGGCCGCATGCCTATCGGTCTCCCACGAAGACTCCGCTGCAAGTGGAATGGTCGCCGGAACAAGAGCAGCTTGACCTGAACGTCCCGACGCCTCGCGCCGCCTATTAAACGACGACGGCCCAGCCGTCCCCCACCACTCTTTCGTCCTGTCTTTTGAAAGGCATTCAACGATGCGAAAGCACATTCTTCTTCGAGGCATGCTGGTCATACTCTCGATCGCTGTGGCAACTCCTTTGTCGGCGGCAGAGTCTTCCACCAATAAAGCTGAGGAATCGATTCCGCTGGTTCGCGTGATCTGGCAAGATCGCGAAGACAAAGCGGTCCACTGGGGCCAGTTCGAGCAGACCGGCAGCCAGGTCACATTTCAAAACCAGAACACCATCTTAGGCTTTCCTGAACTTGATACCGAACGGAACGAGTTGGTCCAAATGGATCGTCTCGGCCGGGTCGTCTTGGTGGGCGTTCGCGACGACGACGATGGCAACTATCAAAGTGGTTGGGTCGCGCTCGACCTGGGCGTGCGGATGCATTCACACGGAGACCATCAAGACTGCATCTATCGCGAGCCACCTTTCGTGCTTTCAAGTGTGATCGATCAAGCGCAGGGAAACCCGGCCCATCTCTACACGTACGAAGGAAACTTCTACCTGGCGAACGACAAGCGAAACGGCTTCACCGAGCTTTCGCCGCTGCATCTGCTGCGAAAAGATGACCAGCAACACGGGACGTTTTATCAAGGCGGGGCAGGGCACATCACGTTAGCGGCAGTCGAAGGGAAGGTCGCCTATTCGACCTGGCTTTCGTACGACGAAGAGAACGCCGGGCGGATCGACGTCAGCGATCTCTCGAAACCAGGAGATGTGTCGATTGCCTATTCGTTCCGTCTGCCATTCAGTGGCTTGCATGGTGCGACGGCCAACAGCGGCAAGGTGTTCTTCGCTCCGTCGGATGGTGTCTATTACGTCGACGCCGACGTGAACTTGAAGCAGTCAGCCGAGACCGTCGAGTTCAAGCATTTGTCGCTCGGCCAAGATGCCGAGAACAACCGGCCCTATCGAACCGGTGCGTTCGCCACGCATCGTAACTGGGTGCTGTGCACCACTGGCAAGCAAGACCAGGCCGCCCTTTGCCTGATTGATGCCGCGGCGGAAGAACCTTCGGTAATCAAGCTTAAAATCGATACGCCTGACGGGCTGACACTTACCACCCCGGCAACGGTCGTCACTGCGGCCGGTAAACGCTACGCCTTTCTGTTTCAAGATCGTAAGACCGGCGACAAGCAAGAGAAGCTTGTTGTGGTGGACCTCGATCCGAATGGCGACCGTGACTTAAGCGACGCAACCGTGGTCAAGCAACTGAAAGTTGGCGCCAGCCAGATCGAAGGGCACTATGGCCATCATGAAATCGACTTCGATGCCGATGGCAACTGGGGCGTGGTGTCGAACCCGGGCACCGGCCAACTGCAGCTCCTTTCGCTCAGCGATCTCGAGTTCAAGGGAACCTACGAAGTCGGTGGAATGCCGACGAAAGTGTTGTGCATTGGCGGTAAGGAAACTCGCCACTAAATGAGCCCGAGGGATAGGGAAGTGAAAGACGCGTGGTCCATCTGTTCCGAGTGGGCCACGCGTTCTTTCTTTACTTCCTACGACTTGGAAAGTTCGATATCGAAGGTTTGCATTCCACCTTGTTCGAGCTGGAACGAAAGACCGCTCGTCGTGCGATGGTGGTACTTCGATGGGATCGCGACTTTCATCGGAATGATCTTCGGTGCCGAATGCGCGTCTTCGACTTCGATGTAAGGACGTCGAACGGCGATCTCGTACTTCTGCCCGACATCGGCCTCGGGGAATTCAATCACGTACTTGCCACCATTCTCGAGGTTGGCGTAAGCCGACTCGCCGGTCAGAGGCGAAGTGAAGTGAACGCTTGCTTGTTCCAGTGGCTGGCCGTTGTAGCGGACTACGCCTTCGATCGTGGCCGAGGGGCGTGACGATTTACCGGAACATCCCCCCATGCCGACGCATCCGACGACAATCATTAGCGACAACAACGTTTTCATGGCGTCTCCCTTCTTGGATTGGATGAACGTGGCAATCGTTAGAAGCTTTCGATAACGGTGCCATCGTCCCGCACGGCAAGTCGCTGCAGGGTGGTCAAAGGAATCGTTTCGCTGATGAACCGTGTCGAGCCATCGGCCAGCGACACCATGATTCCGCCAGGATGGTACGAAGTGAGAGGCGTGTTGAAGTCCCACACAGCATCCGCTTCCGCGCCAGTCGTGCGGGGGTTGGGTGAGTGGTACACAGCCGTCACGCCACTGCCGTAACGATGTTGCCCTGAGCCGAGCGCCCGCCAGTCTTGCACGGTCCCGAGATGCGAGATCCCGCCCCAGCCGGTGTGATAGGTCGACATTCGCTTGTAGCGGGCATTGGGATTCGTGTTGCCGGACTGTTCGGAAACGATGATCGTGTTCGAGGTTCCATCGACCACGTCACGCATCCCCTTGGTTTCAGCGATGGTCAGAATGCCGTTGTCGGTGGCGTAGCTATCGTATTGGGTATCGTAATACGTCGTGGTCCGGCCAGCGGGATCGGGGTAAGCCCCCATGATGCCGACGTAATGATGGGCCTGGGTTACGGCTCCGATTGATTCCAAGGCAGCACTGTTGTTGGGGACATGCATCAATGGCTCGGCGCTGGAAGGGCAGACGTAAGCATCGACCACCAGGCCAAACAGCAACCGAGTCTCGTTGTTGTACGCGTTGATATCGGTGTTGCTGCTGCCGCCGGCGTAGGTGTTCAGGCGATAGTTCGAGGCCCGATCGAGATCGTAGATCGCTTTCTGTTCCAGGTAAGGGAGCAAGGCGAAACGCCAGTTCGTGCCGGCATAGGTGATGTAGTATCGACCACCATACGGAAACGAACGATGGGTGTCGTGATAGTTGTGTAGCGCGAGGCCCAACTGCTTGAGGTTGTTCGAGCAGCTCATGCGGCGAGCGGCTTCGCGTGCTTGTTGTACCGCCGGCAACAGTAAGGCAATCAAGACACCGATGATTGCGATGACGACGAGAAGTTCGACGAGCGTGAACCCGTGACGCCGGGGGCGATTGATGGATGCCATCATAGAAACCAACTCCGGATCGAGGACAGATAATAGGAATAAACCAATAACAAGCATGTGGGCGTGCGTTATCGGTGAATTGTCTTCCGGAAGATCTCAGGCCAAGTTGGCTTGGCGGTAGAGAGCTGGGGGCCCGGTCTATCTGAAGCAGATCGCGAGCGATCGGCGGTCCGTTCTCATCGTTGCAGTATCCAGGTTGCCGTGCCGTGGAAGCCAGGCGAAACGAGATCACTCGTTCAGGCGGCTTGTTGGGCACTGTCTCGAACTATAAAAAGTTCCCAAAATGATGTCACGTGGAATCTTCCTGGAATTCGAAGAATTCACAGAACGGTTTCATGGCCCGCGATAGCAGTCTGGGCAATGGAAGATCGGGCCGCGTTGCCGCTGCATAAAGGCTGAGCCGGAAAGTTCGCTCAGGCAGCGACCGGGGAAAGGGGCTTTGCCGGGGTACGAATTTGCGGCCCGCGACGGTTAGGCATGTTGTTGCGGTGAAAAGAGATGGACGCAATCGGCCACGAAGAACGTGCGTGCCGACTATTTGACCCCATATTGCTACAGGAGGATACTGAACGGCCCTCCGTCCGATTGCCCCCGTTTCGACGGTAACCCCGAACGCAAGGTCCACAATCATGCCTCGCCTGCTTACGAAGATCGTCGCGCTGCTGTTGTTCGCGCTGCCTATGTCCGCATTCGCCGCGGAACCGACCAAGCCCAACGTGGTCTTTATTTATGTCGACGACCTCGGCTATGGCGACCTTGGTTGCTTCGGTCAGAAGCAGGTACAAACGCCGAACCTCGATCAGATGGCGAAGGATGGCGTTCGCCTGACTAGCTTCTATGCCGGCTGCACCGTTTGTCGTCCTTCGCGACTGGTACTGTGGACCGGCAGGCATCTGGGGCATCAGCCGATCAACGACAACAAGCCGTACACCCTGCAACAAAGCGATTTCACCTTGGCCAAGCTGATGAAGCAGCAAGGCTATGTCACCGGTGGTGTTGGCAAATGGGCCCTGGGCGAACCTGGCAGTGGTGGCGAACCGATCTATCACGGGTTCGATTTTTGGTGCGGTTACCTCGATCAAGGCAACGCTCACAACTATTACCCGACCTATCTGTGGCGCTGCGAAGGGGACAAGATCGAGAAGCTTCCGCTGAAGGGCAACGTCGAAATGGGAGACAAGCTGCCTGACAGTCGCGTCGCCAAGCTCGACGATCGCAAGACTTATTCGCATGATGTAATGACCAAGGAAGCCTTCGACTTCATCCGCCGCAATCAAGAGAAACCGTTCCTGCTGCATCTGCACTGGACGATTCCCCATGCCAACAACGAAGGGGGACGCGTGACCGGCAACGGCATGGAAGTCCCCAGCTACGGGCAGTACGCCGACAAAGATTGGCCCGATACCGAAAAGGGCTTCGCTGCGATGGTTACCTATATGGATAACAGCGTCGGCCAGCTGCGATCGCTTTTGAAGGAATTGAACCTGGAAGACAACACGGTGATCTGCTTCGCTTCGGACAATGGTCCGCACAACGAAGGTGGCCACGACGTGCATTACTTCGACAGCAACGGTCCACTGCGAGGCTTCAAGCGTTCCGTTTATGAAGGGGGCATCCGCGTTCCTTTCATCGCGGTCTGGCCAGGCAAGATCCCAGCTGGTACCGAGAACGGCACGACTTACAACGCTTACGACGTGATGGCGACCTACGCCGATCTGACCGCGGCAAAGGAAGTTCCGCTGAACGATGGTCTCAGCTTCTTGCCGGCGCTATTGGGTAAGAACGAAATCAAACCAGGCCTGCGTCGCCCCGATCAGCGGATCAGCTATACCTCGTGGAATACGTGGGAAGCCTGCCGCTTGGATCAATTCAAGGCGGTTCGCAAGAACGCCAGTGCTCCGGTCGAGCTGTACGACTTGAGCCAAGACCTGGGCGAAGAGCACAACATCGCCAAAGAGAAGCCCGAGATCGTCGAGATCATGACCAACTTCCTGAAGGAAGCGAAGCAGAAGTAAATCGACGTTTTCAACAACCGATCGCCCGCTGGCCCAGCCACCGAAAAGGGAGTCTGGGCCTGGGGACCAAAAACCTCAATCGAGGGGGCCGAACTCTCCTTAAGTTGGCTTGTCTTAACAAGATCGGTTCGCTCTGCTTTTTGTTGCTACATCTTCCCGCGTTAAAGCAGAGTTAATGGCTTCGCTGCCCACATTATGGGGTGGCATAGCCCCGCCTCTTGTCGGTGCAAGGGGGGGAAACTATCATGCGGGTTTCAATTTACGGTTCTGGGAGAAAACAATGCGTCACGTGCTCTCGGCGGTGGTACAAAATGTGCCCGGGGTACTCGCCCACATTTCCGGGATGCTCGCCTCACGCGGATACAATATCGATTCGCTCGCAGTGGGGGAAACCGAGGATCCATGTCTTTCTCGAATGACGTTTGTCGTCGTCGGGGATGATTCGGTACTAGAGCAGGTACGCAAGCAACTCGAAAAGATCGTCACCGTCGTACGCGTGCTGGATGTCAGCTCGCAAGACTTTGTTGAACGCGATCTGATGTTGATCAAGATTTCGGCCGCAGCAGGGCCGAAGCGTTCGGAGATTCGCGAACTGGTCGATATCTTCCGTGGTCGCATCGTCGACGTTGGACGTACCGAGGTGATCATCGAGATCTCCGGAACGGAAAACAAGATCGTCGCATTCATCGATCTGATGCGACCCTTTGGAATCCGCGAGCTGGTGAGGACGGGACGAATCGCCATGGTTCGCAGCGGAACTCCCCTGGAAGACCAGGTCAACGATCCGCACGCCGTAGAAGCGTAAGCTTTGGCCCGTAGCGAGATCTTTTAGAAAGCTTCTCGCTGATGTTCCACTTTCCTCTCCCTGGTTGGGGAGAGGGTCTGGAATGGGGTTCTTTGCACTTCTAAAAACCGCCTCTCCCCTCAACGGCGAGGGGATTCGATACACACCGTCCATCAACCCATTCGTTTCTAGAGTACAAATTAATGACCGCCAAAATCTATTACGACAACGATGCTGACCTGTCCGTGCTGAAGGGCAAGACCATTGCCATTCTGGGCTACGGCTCGCAAGGACACGCCCAGGCACAGAACCTGCGCGACAGCGGTTGCACCGTGATCATCGGCCAGCGCCCAGGTAGCCCCAACTACGACCTGGCCAAGTCGCACGGCTTCGAGCCCATGAGCGTCGAAGAAGCCACCAAGAAGGCCGACATCGTCAACATGCTGCTGCCTGACGAAGTCCAGGGCGACATCTACAACACCTACGTCAAGCCAAACCTGAAGCCGGGCAACGTCCTGATGTGCTCGCACGGTTTCAACATTCACTTCAACCAGGTCGTTCCGCCAGAAGGCGTCGACTCGTTGCTGGTTGCTCCGAAGGGGCCTGGTCACCTGGTTCGTAGCGAATACGAAAAGGGTGGTGGCGTTCCTGGTCTGATCGCTCTGGGCGACGGTGCCTCGGACGAAACCCGTCAGATCGGTCTGGCCTATGCCAAGGGTATCGGTGCGACTCGCGGTGGCGTGATTGAAACCACCTTCGCCGAAGAAACCGAAACCGACCTGTTCGGCGAACAAGTCGTTCTGTGTGGTGGCCTCAGTGAACTGATCAAGGCTGGTTTTGAAACCCTGGTCGAAGCTGGTTACCAGGAAGAAATGGCCTACTTCGAGTGCATGCACGAAGTGAAGCTGATCGTCGACCTGTTCTATCAGGGCGGTCTGAACTACATGCGATACAGCGTCAGTAACACCGCCGAATTCGGCGACTACTCGACCGGCCCACGCATCATCACGCCAGAAACCAAGGCCGAGATGAAGAAGGTCCTGACCGAAATCCAGGACGGCACGTTCGCTCGCAACTGGATCCTGGAAAACAAGGCTGGTGCCGCCCGCTTCAAGGCGATCCGTCGTCGCGAACGCACCCACCAGGTCGAAGAAGTCGGCAAGCGTCTACGTAGCCTGATGAGCTGGATCGACTCGAAGGAAGTGTAAGTCGCCCCGCGATTTTCACTCTGCTGAATCATCAAGACGGCACCTGGGAAACTGGGTGCCGTTTTTTTGTTTCTTGAACCATTCCCCGCAAACTTGCTATCCTGGCAAGAGGTACACCGTAATCCCTAATTTGAGAGGGGAGATCCAGGATGGTTCGTTGGACAGGGCTGGTCAGTTTTCTCGGGTCGCTTTTGGTGGCCGTTTCGTTGTCGGCTGCGGAACCGGCAAGTGAGCCGACCGTGAAGCAGTTGCTCGACTCGGTTCCGGTGATCTCGTCGAAGGACGAGCAGTTCCAGCAGATTCGTTTCCATATGGAGATGATGTTTGCCGAGAAAGCGGGACTGAAGGTCGACGTCGATTGGGATCGCGAACAATCGTTCGGGATGTTGGCCAGTAGCGACGACCAAGGAACGCCCGGTTGGTTCCTTGCCGACGACAAGGGATTGGTCTTCGATCTCGGTGCCCAGTGCGTCCATATCTTGCCAGAGTGCAACGGCTCAATTCATGTTCGCGTCAAAGAAGAGAACTTCGGGTTCGAGCTAGGCATTGGCAGCAGCAAGAAGGAAGCCGATGTAGTGCTCGATATCCCTTCGTTCTGGAAGGGTTTGAAAGAAGAGCCGCAACTCGAAAAAGACGCCGACGGCGGCTGGAAGGTTAGCTCGCTTTCACCTACCGGTAAAACCCGGCAAACGCTGTACTTTGAGGAGCAGCCACCCTATAAGCTGCGGCGATTCGAGGCGCTGTCGGTCGACTCGGAGGCCAAAAGTGGTTTACGCGTGACCGAGATTGGGCTGAACAGTCCTCCGCGGAAGCCTTGGCCCCACTTTCCTCCAAACGATGCGTTTCCTGAAGGCCTGGAAGTTCGTGTTCCGGAGGGAACCGAGGACGAGATCGATCTTCAATCGCGTCTGATTGTCTTCAAGGCGTTATCGCTCCTCTTCACTCATATGTGCATCGATAACGAAGAGGCACGAGGCAAGTTTCCCTTCACGGCCAAGATTCTGGATTGGGAAAAAGCACGGCAACTGCGAGATCACTTCGGGCCGCAGCTTCGCTATGTGGTTGGTTTCTAACTTCGTCGAGCGGGTTGGAGACGAGGTCTCGGCCGTAAAGGGGTTCGTTGTATGCCGTGGAAAATGAGCCTTGCTTTGTTGCTGCTTACCGTGGGCTTCAGCCTGATAACGGTTGCGTTTGCGATCTTGATGGGAGCCAAGCCAGACAACGAGGCACCTCAGGTCACGGTGACCAATCCGCGAAATAACGATCGTCGTGTTCCGTCCGACCTGACGGCGATCACGATTACCTTCAGCGAACCGATGATGACCGATCGGTTTTCTTTCTGCATCGATCCCGCCGTCAAATTTCCGGAAGCCAACGGACCGGCGACATTCTCTTTCGACGGCAAAACGGTCACGTACCCGGTCAAGCTCGAGCCAGGCCGCGACTACGCGATCTGGTTGAACAACGCACAGTTCCAGATGTTCCAGTACCGCTCCGGCAATGTCCTCAAGCCCTTCCTGTTGCAGTTTCAAACCGCTCCGCTGGAACAACTTTAATTTCGTCTCGTGAACGTCCTAAGCAGGTTCCGCTTCCATCAACAATGGATCTGACGGGTGGAGTTCCCCGTCGGCGATTAAGACCGCCGGAGTCGCTGACGGATCTGGCGTGAAGGTCAGTCGGCACCAGCATTGATCTTCTTGCATGCCGGTTTCAAAGAGCAGTGCGTAACGGCCTGGCGGAATCGACGTTTCAACACCGTCCGTAATCGAAGCAATCTCGATGACACCATCTTCGGGGCATTCGAAAGGAACACGAATCGCTCGTGCGCCCGAGGGATTCGGCGAGGTCTCTTCAATCCGCACTTCGGCGTCGACAGGCCCTGCGTCGATCAACGTCATGAAAGCAACCGATTCAGGCCGCCAGCTAAATCCCTGGGCTACATGATCAGGCGACCAGTCATTGAAGGGTTCGGCGAGTCGACCATTGAAGACGGAGATCTGCGAGTAGGAAATCTCGATGTTGAAACGGGCCAATTGTTTCTCTCCTGCGTTGGCGAGACCAACGTTCACAAAATAGGCAGTACCAGGCTCTGGATTGATCGTCAGCTTTGGATCGGTTCGGCTGGCAGCACCTCTAACTTAGCCGAAAACAGACCACGAAGATCGGGCCTCCAGGCCGATTTGCATCTCTTTTGAGAGACAAGATTGATGGTCCACGTTGAAGCTCAGTCGGGCGTTTTCAGGGAAACTTTGGTGTGAAACCTGGTGGATCGAGTGGTAGCTCAAATCGGTGATGGGAGCGAGCAATTTAGACTCGAATCATCAGTCGCTTTCCATGAATCAAAAAATCAACATCGCTGCATAACAGAAGCAGCTAGCCGCACGCAGCGTTTTCTTTTCGCCACAAATGTCGGTTGAGGTCCATTCGGACTTGAGCAATTCCGTAGATTTTTCCAGAATCCCTGCCCGCTCGATTTGACGCCAGGGAAGGCGCGACCGACATTTCCGCAGGATTCAACGAAGGCGTTGCTAGCACGCAAGGATTGCAAGCTGTCAACGGATTTGTTGAGTCTCTTACTCCCTGACGTGATTGGGCAGCCAGCGCAATGGCAGATGACTGACCCACGTCACGCTCTGCTTATCTCGGTGCTTGCATTGACAACGCAGCACTTTGTTTTTGCTTGCAGCGATTGCAGCCGGGCCCCCAGGCAACTTTTGGGACGGCTAGCAGATGCTCGCAAGCACTTATCCAAACCGGCGGCTCGCTAGGAATTCGAGTCTGAGGTGAATTGTAGGAGCAGCGAAGGTGGGAAGTTTCGATAGCGAAAATCGGGGCGATAGCTCCGGGCTGGCTTCCTGGTGGCGGAATCTGACGACCAATCCTGATCGCCTCGAGAAAAGTCCCCGTCGAAAGAAGAAACGCTCGTGCAAGCATTCGACCGTGAATGCGATCGAAGCACTTGAAGTTCGCAGCTTGATGGCGGGCGATACCATTTCTTCGATCTGGTTCGAGGACGTCGCCGGCGATTCGTATGAACGAACTGGCGGCAGCTACACCATCGATTCCGAAGGCGTCGTCCAAGAGTCGACCGCCGACCCATACACCAACGATTGGATCGTCCAACTCAAAGAGGACGTCGCCAGCCAACTCACCTCCGTATCGCAGGTCTCGGCTTTATTGTCGGGCAGCGGCTTTCAGATTGAAGTCGTTCGCGGGCTGGGTCTGGTCGGGCAACTTCTGATCCACAGCCAAGGTGCCACGTCGGAAGATGTCGGGGCCTGGTTCTCTTCGCTCGATGTGATCAGCAATTACGAACTCGACGTGGCCTCGGTCTTCAATATTACGCCGAACGATGCCGCCTACTCGGCGACCTACGGCATGAATCAAATCGATGTCCCAGAAGCCTGGAACAAGACCACTGGTTCCGACAGTGTGGTGGTGGGGATCATCGACACCGGTGTCGATTACACGCATCCTGACCTGGTCGGGAACATCTGGACCAACCCGGGCGAAATCGCCGGGAACGGCATCGATGACGACGGCAATGGTTTCATCGACGATGTTCACGGCTACGACTTTGTGAACAACGACGGCGATCCGATGGACGACAACCATCACGGAACGCACGTAGCCGGAACGATCGCGGCTCAAGGAAACAACGGCAAGGGTGTCTCAGGCGTGGCCTGGAACACCTCGATCATGGCGCTCAAGTTTCTCTCGGCCAGTGGTGCCGGTTACACTTCCGACGCCGTCCGAGCGATCAACTACGCCACGATGATGCGAACGCAGTATGGCGTGAACATTCGCGTGCTGAACAATAGTTGGGGCGGTGGCGGTTACAGCTCTTCGCTCGACGCCGCCATTCAGGCCAGCGAAGCAGCCGACATTCTGTTCGTCGCCGCAGCCGGTAACGACGGAACCAATAACGACAGCATCGCGCACTATCCATCGAACTACAACGTCAGCAACATCATCTCGGTGGCTGCGACCGACAACAACGATAACCTGGCGAGCTTCAGCAACTACGGCTCGCAAACGGTCGACATCGCCGCTCCGGGTGTCGGCATCTATAGCACGATCATTGGTGGCTATTACGCCAGCTTCTCCGGTACCAGCATGGCGGCTCCGCACGTCGCTGGTGTTGCCGCGTTGGCGTTCGCCTACGATCCAGACGCCACCGCTGCCGAAGTGAAGGCTGCGATCCTGGGTGGTGGCGACTTAATCTCCGGTTTGAATGGCAAGGTCTCGACTGGGATGCGTTTGAACGCGGCCGGGACGCTCGATCTGCTGAACCCATCGAGCAGCGATCCAGACCCGACGACAGATCCAGGAACCGACCCGACTCCAGAACCAAACGCCGCACCGACGATCGGTAGCGTTTCAACCGATCCTTCGACTGTCTATCTGGGCGAAACCAACACGATCACGATCACCGCGAAGAATGCCGCCGATTCGGATGGCAACGTTTCGAAGGTGACCTTCTATCGCGACTCGAATGGCAACGGCAAGTGGGACGCGACAGACGCCGTGCTGGGAAGCGATTCGACCATCAGTGGCGGACTGGCCAGCCTGACCATCAGCAATCCATTCACCACCGCTGGTACGCAGTTGATCTTCGCCCAGGCGATGGACAACGATGGTGCTCTCAGTAACCTGGTCGCCACGACCGTGACCATCGTCCAGCCAGACGACCACTCGAACACCACTTCGGGCGCGACCGTGATCTCGGTCGGCACCTCGAAGTCAGGCAAGCTGAACTACGCTGGCGACATCGACTACTTCCGCTTCAGTGCGGTGGCTGGGACGACCTATGTGATCGACCTGAGCCAATCGACGATGGATGGCTCGGTGTTGTCGCTCTATGGAAGCAATGGCGTTTCGCAGTTGGCTTCCGATGCGAGTGGCTCGAAGATCGTATGGACCGCACCGGTGACCGGCTCGGTTTATGTGGCCGTGAAAGGTTTGACCGATACGGAAATCGGGACTTACAGCGTGAAGGTCACCGAATCGTCGCCGTTCGAGCTGAAGAGCGGAACGCTGGCGATCATCGGTACCGCCGGAGACGATAACGTTTCGGTCACGCACAGCGGCAGTACGATCACCGTTTCGATGAACGGCAAGTCGTCGAGCTACAGCGCCTCGCAGGTTCGCAAGATCACCTTCGACGGTGGCGACGGCAGCGACACGGCTCACTTCTACGGTACCAGCGGCACCGAATCGTGGCTCTTCAAGGGAGACACGATGACGGTCCGCGGAAGCGGCTTCACCTGGAGCACCAAGAATGTCGAAAACAACATCGGCGAAGCGAGCAAGTACGACTCGGTGACGTTCTACGATACCGCTGGCAACGACACCTTCACGGCCAGTCCGAAGAAGGCTTCGATGTCAGGTGCCGGCTACAAGAACGAAGTCTCCGGTTCGAACGTGATCACGGCCCGAGCCATCTACGGCGGGATCGACACGGCCGCTCTGTACGATTCAAGCGGCAACGATTACTTCATCGGTCGTGGTCAGGACAGCTATTTGCTGAGCAATGGCACGACCCTGGCAACATACGGATTCGAGCGAACCAACGTTTATAGCTCAGGCGGATCGGACCAGGCATACCTGTACGACTCGAAGGGTAACGACACGTTCACTTCGTACGGCAGCTCGGCGGTCCTGAGTGGTTCCGGCTATACGAACTCGGTTTACAACTATACCCGCGTGATGGCGATCGCCATGAATGGCGGGACCGACATCGCCACCTTCTACGATACCGCCGGCAACGACGTGTACGTTGCTCGCGGCACCCAGGCCACCATGTATGGCCCTGGTTATTACACTTCGGCCCAAGGGTTCGATCGCACGACTGCTGTTTCGACGAAGGGTGGCAAAGACCAGGCCTTCTTCTACGACACCATCGGCAACGACACCTTCTACAGCCGCAAGGTCGAAAGTTCGATGGCGGGCCAAGGCTATGCGAACTCGGTGCGTGGTTTCGAGCGTGTGAATGCTCTGGCAACTTCGGGTGGTCACGACGTGGCATACATGTTTGATACCGAGTCGGATGACAGACTTATCGCTCGGTCAAATTATGCATCGCTACAAGGGGACAATTTCACAAGTTTTGCTGCCGGTTTTGACGTTGTGAATGCCTACTCAACTGAAGGTTCTGACAAAAGTTATGTCAGCGACATCGACTTTATCATGCAATACTTTGGTGAGTGGAATGATTAGTTCGACCTGCTAATCATTCCCGGATGCTTATCCTCGATTACCCCACCGTAAACAGGCAGTAACCCCTCCCACCCCATCACAGCCCACCTCGAATCGCTCGGATCGCCCTGGTCTGAGCGATTTTTTTATGGAACCGCACTGCCGTCAGGCGGATTACTTTCGAGCGATTTTCCTGCTTCTGAGGGGAATTCTTGAAATTGCTGAAAGGTCTGGGGCACAATGACCATTCCTCACTAGTCCAACCTGAATCGCTCTTTCTATGTGCGAGGCCTCTTCGATGGTTCGTCCTTTGATCCTGTTTCCCGTTTTGGTGGCTCTCAGTGCGATCGTGGCCTTTGCAGAGACGCGGCATTGGACCGATGCCACCGGCCAGTTCAAAGTGGAAGCAGAGTTCGGCGGCTACGCTGAAGGGAACGTGACGCTGAATCGAACCGATGGCGAAAGCGTGACCGTCCCGATGTCGAAGCTCAGTCGAGCCGATCAGACCTGGGTGCGAGCCCATCTGCGAGAAATGCGTGCCGGTGGCAACAAGCCGACTCGAGGCGAATCAGGGACGAAGCCGACGGAAAGTTCCAGCAGCACACCAACCGGAGACTGGCTGGCCTGGCGTGGACCTCTGGCGAACAACGTTGCTCCGGGACCGGCCGCTCCGGCAGCATGGACCGAGTCGCAGAATGTGCTGTGGAAAGTTCCTATCCCAGGTCGAGGACATTCGTCGCCGATCTTGATCGGGGATCGTATCTACCTCACTTCCGCCGACGAGAATCGCAAGACGACCGGAGTCTTCGCATTCGATAAGAACACCGGCGAAGTGGTCTGGCAAACGCCGGTGACCCAGGGAGGCTTTCAAACCGATCTGCATCCCAAGAACACACACGCCACGTCGACGCTGGCATCGAACGGCAAACAGTTGTTCGCGGTCTTCATCCAGAACAATTCTGTTCAACTGATCGCTCTCGATCTGCAGGGCAAGATGCAGTGGCAAATCAACGCCGGACAGTTCAGCCCGCAAGAGTTCAAATTCGGCTACGGACCTTCGCCGATTCTGTACGACGACATGGTGATCGTTGCAGGCGAATTTGAAAAAGGATGGATCGCGGCGTTCTCGCAGAAAGATGGCAAGTCGCGCTGGAAGGTCCCACGGCCCGGTATCTCGTTTAGCACGCCGATCGTGGCCAAGGTCGCCGGCAAAGATCAGATGCTGATCAGCGGCTTGAACATGGTCTGCTCGTACGATCCCAAGACTGGCAAAGAACTATGGTCCGCGCCAGGAACTTCCCGAGCCACTTGCGGCACGATTGTTTGGGATGGCGATACCATCTTTGCCAGTGGCGGTTATCCCGAGTCGCAAACCGTCGCGATCAAGGCGGATGGTTCCGGCGAAGTCCTCTGGTCCAACCGCGACAAATGCTACGAACAATCGATGCTCGCCCACAACGGTTATCTCTACTCGAATACCGACGGCGGGATCCTGGTTTGCCGAGATGGTAAGACGGGCCAAGAGATGTGGAAGACGCGTATGGGTGGCGATGTGAGTTCGTCGCCGCTGCTCAGTGGCGACAACATCTACTTCGGAAACGAGGCTGGCGACCTGTGGGTTGTGAAAGCGAATCCCCAGGCGTTCGAGGTCGTCTCGAAGAACAAGCTGGGCGACGAACTATTCGCCACCCCGATCGTCAGTCAGGGCAAGCTGTATGCCCGGTTCGCCGACAGCTCACAAGGGAAGCGGCAAGAGTATCTCATCTGTATTGGTGAACGCTAATCGCCGTACTTACGTCGGATCGACCGGCGAGTTCGCTTCGTCCGGTTCGGCGGGTTCCGGACGTTCACGCAGCAAGATCCCCGGCAGCCAGCGGGTGAACGGGATCAGCACGGCCAGCGAGAGGCCTGCTTGATAGAGGTTGTGCTGGTAGAAGAAGAGCGGGGTGAAGTTCGTCCCATACAACCAATGAAACGTAACGCACTCGAGGATCGGCAACGCCGCGAGGGTCACCAGCAAGATGCCCCAGCCGATCCAACGATCGCGGGCCCCTAAGACCGAGACGGGCAGAAGCGTCGCAACGACGAGCACGCTCGTGAACACGGCCAGGGCCATGTAGTCGCCGCCGATGATGTCGGGCCAGTCTTCCAGCTGCCATTCGGTCAGCTCCGAGAGTTCTTTCAGCCAGGCGAACGTGAACGCCAGCAAGGTCACGCTGACCACGACTTCCCATAGTGCGAACCGAATTTGCCAGGTCGTCCGCAGCGGAAGCATCGCACTGAGGCTGCCCAGCATCAGCGTCAAGACCGCCGATACCGACGTCGCCGTGGCCAGGCCGACCGAGAAGGGTGTGGGGTGATAATCCAAGTGAACGATCGGTCCCACCAGCAGGCAACTCACCGCGATCGTTCCCAGCAAACGGATCACAGCCGAAGCCGATCCGGCAGCCAGCCAAACCCCCAACAGACAGGCCCACGTGTAGGGAACGGTCATCAAAAGAACCACCCGCGTTTGATATGTCGCGGTGTACATCAAACCGTATAGAACGAAATAGAGAGCGAAAAGCCAGATTATGGCGAGCCATTTCACGCGTCGATGAGTCCTTATCAATAGCCCTCGACAACATCAGCCGCAGGTACCCCAATCGTAGCAACCTGGGTGGGGAGTCGCCGTGATAGCGAGCCAAAACCACGCATGTTTGCTCACTTACCGGGTTCAACAGACTGGGAGGTTAGGGGGACTTGTTTTCAAGTTACGGTATGAATCAAACACGTAAACTGGCCGCTTGATAGCCATGATGAAAAAATCAGCATCGCTAAAGGTGCGTGCGAATTTGATCAGCAACAGTAATTCAAGCAGGCCCTAAATCGACATCTTCCGGTTTTTTAAAAGTGAAGTGGGAGTGGGAGTTACAGCGGGATCTCGGTAATCCACGGCAGGTATTGGCACATGTTTCGCGTACTGCGTTCACTGCATTCAGAATGCGAACGTCATTAGCGCACAGCAGTCTTCGCGGAAGGATTTCGCGAAGCTCTCGATATTCCTCTCCAACGACTGGTTTAGGAGACGAGCATGACCTCGTTCGTAGTCGCGTCCATCTTAACGATGGCCTCGATGGGGGCTTCCCCTGTCGAAACTCATGTTGTCGACCGGGTTGACCTCATCGAGATCAATCACTTGTACGACCTCCAGGGTCGTCTCGTCATCAATCAGCTCATTTTTTATCAATGGGACAGTGCTTCCCAACGCTTCCAGGTTCGAGCCTGGCGACTTCTGAAAACCGACGATCAGCTTCCACGTAAGTCGTGGAATCAAGATCAGTACGTCTGTCATTGGAAAGACATGAATGTTCACCGGAAGGTCTACGCGAACAATATTCGCGAGACATGGACCACCCAGGATCCCGAGGTACTCGAGCGGAATATGTTTCCGATCGAGCATCGCAGCGAACTAAGCCAGCCTGAGAGTCTCTCCAAACAGCAGGTGGCGGTCGTAGCGGATGAATAACCTTTAGCCATCAAATCATCTTCGATGCCGGTAGGGGCAAACGCCGGATAGATTGAGCTGCCGCGGGGACTACAATGAGAAGGGCCTCTCACCCTTTCTCCCCCCAACGCAGCTTTTTTCATGTTCATAGCCTACGGACAACAGGGCCTGCGCATCGTCTCTGCCGATGGACGCAACTGGTCCGAGCCTATCACTGAAAAGAACAACTACTATTTCCGAGGTTGTCAGTTCGCTGACGGGCAATTCGTTGCCTTCGCAACCTATGGCGGCAAGATTCTGTTCTTCGCGTCGGCCGATGGCAAAAGGTGGGAGAAACTCAGCGAGAAAGATATCGACGGCCGTCTGCATGACATCGCTTATGGCAATGGTCGCTTCCTGGTGATTGGTGGCGACATGGATGGCCACTGGTCGATTGCCATGACCAGCACCGATGGCAAGACCTGGAAAGGTCCCAACAAATTCGACAAGCAGCCATTACTGTTGCGGGTTGCCTTTGGAAATGAACAGTTTGTCGCGGTGGGTGTCAAAGGCCGCGTCGCGGTCAGCAAAGAAGGGACCGCCTGGCAAGACGCCAATCCGCTGCCGGAACTCGATACCTTTATCGACATCGCTTACGGCCACGGTGTCTACGTGGGGGCAGGGCTGCACGGGCTGCGGATGACCAGCGAAGATGGTTTGACCTGGGGCAACCGTCAGGTCGGCCTTGAAGGCGAACATATCAATTCGCTCATCTGGACCGGCGAACGCTGCGTCGGCGTAGGACTCGGCGCGACGTACTTCTCGACCGATGGCAAGACTTGGGAACGCGTCGAGAACGAGAACGCCCCCGAGACATGTGCCTTCGGCAATGGCCTGTTTGTCGGGTCTGCCTGGAAGGGACGCATTCTGATTTCGGAAGACGCGATCCACTGGGAAGATCTGCTCCGGGCTCCGGAGCCTGTCAACGGAATCACGTTCGGTGCGGTCTGATTCCCGCAGTGTTTACGACTTGCGCGGCAATGGTTTGGCAACGCGGAAGACGGTTGGACTACCGTTCGGGGAACTATCGCAAACCAGCACCACGTCGAAGTAGCCAGCTCCTTCTTCGACCAGACCCAGCCCTTCCGGTTTCGCCCCGACATGCGGTAGTGGAACTTCCCCCAAGAGTATCGGTACGTCCTCGGTCTGGCGGTCGTGCCCGGCAATCGCGTCGTTGCCGTTCCAAAAGTAGACGGCATACGCGAGAGGCTCGTCACGCATCGGCCCGGCCAGAATCAACAGGCCTTCAGCGGTCTGCAACAGATCGCGAACGCCGCGGCCACCAAGCTGGACGAACAAGGTCTTGGCTTTCTCTGGCTTGTCGAAGTCGAGCTTCAAGATCGGAACCCATCCTTCGCGTAAGACGGGGCCACGAAAGCCGACCACCAGATCGTCTCCCTGGGCAGCGAGCCCTTCCAGGTCGATGCCGTTTTCCTTGCTCGGAATTTCAAGAAACGGTGCGAGGATCGAACTGGCCTGGATCGCTTCGATCAAGTCGCACGGCTTCACCTTCTTGGCGAACTTGCCATTGCCCTGGTAATCGATTTCAAACAGACACTGGCGACCTGGCTGGTTGTCGCACTGAAAAAGTCGTTTGCGGTTGGCTTTCTGGCTGAGGGAAGGATCGAGGAGAGGACGCTTCTTCGAGTGCGATCCAAGGACATAGATGCGGCCGCGGCTGTAGGCGAGCCCTTCGATGTCGAACTCGTTCTCTCCTTTCTTAAGCTGTCCGGTCAGATCGATCTCATCGAACGTCTCATACTCGCCAGGCGACCGCCGCTGAAGGATCTGAACGGTCGCTCCCTCGTCGCCGGCGATCGCGACAAACTGGCCGTTTTCTAATACGGCGATCGCGCTGATGTCGGCCCCGTTTTCGATCTCGCCATGAAACGTCCAAAGTGCTCGTTGCTGCATCGTCTGGCCCCTTTCAAACGGTGACTGGCAATCGGATGGGTGATGGGCGTGCTCCAAGATTCTAGAGGCTGGGCATGCCATGCTTCAAATTAAATAAGAACTGAAAGGATCGCCCGCAGGCTAGAACTCTTCGCGCTGCTCGATTTCTTCTTCATAGCGATGCGACAAAGTCACCGCAGTCCAGGCGAGTCCACAGAAGTAGACCAGAAAGAAGAGGCACGCGATCCCTTGGGCCCAGTAGGGAAGGGGCAGCGTCACCAGGCCGTAAACAAACAGCACGCCGAATGCGACGATCGGCAGCAGAGCGAGCTGTGCGACGCGCTCGCCATAGGTGCGAGGACGCAGGAAGAAGCCGCGGCCTACACGATAGACGAACCGACCGAAGAGGAACGGCGCCCCGAACATGTATTCTTCCGCGTCGGTTTCTACATCGTCCCAGTCGACCACCTGATTCACCCCACTCGAATTCGCCGATTGCTGCTCGTCATTGTATTCGAGGTGGCACCGTAAATCTTTCCAGGGGGCTCGCCTGTCCGCAGAAAGTTTTCCGATCACGGCGCGTCATTTGCTTTAAAAGGATACACGCTGAATTCCTACCTCCACATCCCTTTATAGGGAGATACCCGTTATTATGGCCGCATTTTTACCGATTATTTCGTTGTTCCTGGTCGTTGTCATCTCACTGATGGTCGTTCGCGTCGCGACAGTGGCGTTGGTTCTCACTGGCCTTTCGCATCAATTGGCTCAATTTCAAGCCCGATCTGCCTTCACCGGCGCTGGCTTCACGACATCAGAATCGGACCGTGTCACACAGCATCCCGTTCGACGAAAGATCATCATGTTGCTGATGCTGCTCGGGAACGCGGGAATCGTGACGGCCGTCAGTTCATTGATGCTCTCGTTCGTGAATACTGGTGAACAACAAACGGTCAGCATTTGGATCCGAGTAGGAATGATGTTTGTCGGGATCGCGGTGCTGTGGTCGGCAACACAAAGTCAGTGGGTCGATCATCGTTTGAACCGCATGGTCGAGTGGGCATTGCGGCGTTGGACCGATCTCGAGGTTCGCGACTACTCGAACTTGCTGCACTTGGGGCATGGCTACAGCGTTGTTGAGATGGAAGTCGAAGAAAATGATTGGCTCGCCGAACGCGAACTCGCGTCGCTGCGTCTTTCGGAAGAAGGGGTCTTGGTCCTAGGGATCGAACGCCCCGGCTCGGTATATGTCGGTGCCCCGCGCGGTTTCACCAAACTGAAGCCAGGAGACACGGTCATCATGTATGGACAACGCGACGTATTAAGTAATCTCGACGAACGCCGCGCCGGTTCGACCGGTAACTGGGATCACCATAAAGCGGTCGACAAGCAACTGCAGCTACAGCGTGAACAGAAAGAGGAAGAGAACCAACAGGTCGAAAGCGAGGATGCCGTTGCCAGCTAAATAGGCGATAGTGACCAAGCCTTCGGATTCGTTGTCCTCGTTTCAGGATGGGCGATCTTGCTTCTTCCGGGCCTGATGAGCGTGCATGTCATGGTGGTTGATTTCGTGTGGTTGCTGATACTTCCCATGTAGCTGCGCAACCTATCTTGCGATCCACCGGACCAATCGGACGAAACAGACAAATAGCGGGCGGCGAGCGAAAGACGTTGTTAGGCTACGCATGGGTAGCGAACGTTCGAGTGAGGTTCCCGATGAAGACAAACAGCTGGATCGGAGGCGTGCTGGTCGCCTGCCTCTTCAGTTACATCAGCGCGTATATCGTGATGTCGCGCGTTGGGATGCAGCGAGCCGCAATGATTGATTCCGACTTTTACTGTTTCGTCGAACCAAACAACCCTTCGGCCGAGCAGTTTCATATGGTTTGCTGCGATCTGTTTGCCCCTTGCATCACCATCGATCGCTGGCTGGGAAGTCGATTCAGTCCAGCCGCATGTCCGCGGCTTCAGCTTTCACGCGCGTGCTAGATCTTGTTCGGCAGTTGCGAGATGTATCGCAGGAAGTGCGATTCCAACTGATCGAGGTCGCGGCCGAAGGCGGCCTGAAAGTCGGCGACGCGTTGCTCTTTGGTGTAGTCTTCCGACCCGGAACGCTGCGAGACCGTCTTGATATAGGCGGCGAATTCTCGCGGTCGCGTTTCGATTAAATAGAACACCAATGCCCACCCTTCGCCATATGCCGTGCTGGGACGTTTGTAGAAGGCATCGTCCGACGCGATGAACTGTTCGAGCGAGTTCGCTGGCCGCTGCGACTTGTTGAACTGTAGGAACTCGACCATGCGAGTCTTGTTCACGCGATCGCCGAAGCGGGTATGGTTCTGCGAGTCCCAGACGCCTGGGGCCTCGAACATCGTGGCCAGTCCTTCCACCAGCCACTTCGGTTGAGGGGCATAGCGGCTATGGATCCCGGTGTTAAAAGCCGTTTGGTGGGTGGCCTCGTGGATGACGGTCGACATATTCTCGTCCCACAGTGCCTGGTTGCTATGGTTGCCGTGGGTCATGTCGTACAAGGCGACCCGATTGGTCCGTGACGAGTAATAGCCCACGATTCCGGGCGAGACCCGCATTCCTTCCTTCGCCGCGTACTGCTGATAGGCCTGGAAAGTTGGAAAGACAATCGCGACCAGCGGAAACTCAGGCCGCTGCGGCTGAATCCCGCGGGCAGTGAAGTAGTGATGGAACGACCGATAGAGCTTCTCGAAATTGCCGGCCCACTGATCCTTGGTGCCGGCCGGGTGAACCACCAGGTAACTTCCCGTTCCGGTCACGTCGTACCCCTTGCCGAACTCGGCCAGCAGTTCGCCGCGCATCTCTCCCTGGGAAGCTGGGCGGAAGGGAGTTCCTAATTGCGAGTAGTTCGATGCGGTTTTCGGGTCGAAGTCCCACATCTGTCCATCACGACCCAGCATGATGACCCGGTTTTCGGAGGCGAGGACCGGAGTCGCCTGGATCGTCTGGTTGCGCAGATCGAGCTGGATCATCACCGGGTAGGTGGTGCCTTGCCCCTCTGCCATTGATGTGTAAAATCGCGTAGAATGGGCAAAAGTCAAAAGAAGGCCCAGGGCCACATATCTAAGGAACTTCATAGCATTTTCAGGGGTTAGACTACGAAGGAGTCGAAAGAACCTTAAAAGCTTAGGTTACGTCCGGGAAAAATACCCTGCGAATGAGGGGGAAAGTTTCTCGAAATTCCCTGGTAACGATCCCCGACTATCCCTAGAATGAACGCTCACCTCATCTCCCTTAATCTCGTTTTTCATAGCTGAACACCCTAGCCATGGCCGCGCTTCGAACCGTTGTATGGGTTGGCTTGGCGTTTGCGCTGGTTTGCCCTGCGTTGGCACAAGACTCAGATCCGAGTCTGTCCGAGCAGGTGGCTGCCTGGTCGCGTCGTCTCGATTCCGACACACTCGAGGAACGTGAACGCGCCGAGCAAAAGATTCTCGACCTGGGTCACAAGGCTCTCGACCATCTGCCGATGGTGGAACCGTCGACTCCGGCCGAGACGAAAGCTCGGTTGCAACGTATTCGCACGATCTTAGAAAAGGCACGCGCTGACAACGCCGCCAAAGCATCGCACATCACGTTGTCTGTGAAGGATGTGCCGCTGGCCGATGTCTTGGGTGCCATTGAAGAACAAACCGAAAACAAGCTGATCGATTACCGCTCGAACTTTGGCCAACGGGCCGATCAGTCGAAGGTGACCGTCGAGTGGGACAACGTTCCGTTCTGGGAAGCGGTCGATCAACTGTTCACCGAAAACAGTCTGGAGGCCTACCACTACGCCGGTCAGCCAAACGTGCTGGCATTCGTCGCGCGAGCGAGTGGTAGCGACAAGCCCAACCCGCTGGTCCGCGTCAGCGAGATCTTTCGATTTCAGCCGACCCGCATTGAATCGTTTATGGACCTGACCGGCGCCAATCAACGTGGAACATTCATGAATCTGCAGGTTGCCTGGGAACCTCGCGTCGAACCAATTGTCATCAAGTTACCTCTCGATCAGTTGACCATCGAAGACGAAACCGGAAAGAGCCTGGTTTTGGGCGGTGAGCAACCTGGATCGCTCGATACCGAAGTGCTGCAAGGCGTCTCGGCTGTCGACATTCAGTTGCCGCTGGGTGGCGTCGATCGCAAGTCGCAGAAGATCGCCAAGCTGAAAGGTGAGATGATCGCCTTGATGCCGGGACGCGTGGAGACGTTCATGTTCGACAAGCTCGATACGGCTCGGAATGTCAAAGACACCCGGGGCGCGATTGAAGTCGTACTGGAAGCCTTCCGCCAGAACGGTGATATCTGGGAGGCAAGCATCATGCTGCGTGTGCTGAACGAGCAAGGGGCGCTCGAGTCGCATCGTGGCTGGGTTTACAACAATGAAGCATACTTGCAGGGACCCAATGGCGAACGGATTGATTTCGCCGGGTTCGAAGAGACCTACCGCGATGTTGATACCGTGGGAATGTCTTACAAGTTTGTCCTCGAGCGCGACCCGTCCGAAGTCCAGTTCGTGTACCGTTCCCCCGCATCGATTATCTCGCTGCCTGTATCGTTTGAGCTGACAGACATTCCACTGCCGTAAATCCCACGGAAAGCACCTGGCGGACATTTCCCGCGGAAGGCACCGGAAACGAAAGAACTGAAAGCAAGCCATGTCATCAAAACCTTGGATCGGATCGCCGACCTTCATCCTGGTGATGATCTGTTTGATCGTCTTGCCAGAGGCCGCCAATGAATGGTCGCTCTCAGGGGATTTCGAATCCTCTTCAGGGCCTTATCTGCCTGAAGAGACGTTGATCCATCCCAAGACTGGTGCCATGGTGGTTGCCAGCGTCAACGACGTACCCATCTACGACGTCGAGATCGAACGCTATTTGCAGCGGTTGAACGTCTTTGAAGATCTGCCGGAAGCGACGCTTCAGGTTTATCGCTCGACCGTCATGTCGCAATTGGTCCGCCGCCAGGTGATTCTTTCGTATCTGCAGACCACCGAATTCCGCGCCAGCGAACAAGAGATCGATCTGGCGATTGCCGAAGTGAAAAACGCCCTGAATGCCCGTGGTAAGACGCTCGATCAGTTTCTGCTTGAGGGCAAAGCGGACCTTTCGATGCTGCGGCGCAACCTGGCCTGGAAACTTGTCTGGTCGCGTTACCTGGAAAGCTATCTGACCGAAGCGAATCTTCGTCGCTATTACGAACGCAACTACGAACGTTTTGACGGCACCACGCGTCGCGTATCGCAGATCTACTTCGGCGATCCTTCCGATCCGAAGTTCGATTGGGACGTTGCCTTCCGTGAAGCGGTCTTCCTGCGTGATCGTATCCAACAAGGGCAGATCACCTTCGAGCAAGCCGTTCGGGAGTACTCGCAGTCGCCGAGCAAAGACGACGACGGAGCCATGGGCTGGATCAAGCATCATGGTCCCCTCGATCCACGTATCCACGAGGCTTCGTTTGCCCGGCCGGTCGGCGAAATGGTCGGCCCGATCCAGACCAAGTTCGGCATTCACTTGCTGAAGGTGCACGAAGAGAAGCGTGGCGATCGTGAGTGGAAAGACATGGAAGCCGAAATCCGCCATGCTGCCGCCGCATTCCTGTTCGCCCACGTGGCGGACCGGCACATCTCGGACGCCAGCGTTTACTACTTCGGCGAAGAGGAAGGTTCGGAGATCGATCCAACCTTCGTCCGTCGGTTCAGCGACGAGTTCATCTCGCCTTAGTCGCTGGCCTTTGATCTACTTGGCTGGCGGCTCGACCCACTGGCCATCGCGGAACAGGCACTTCTTCGGATCGTAAGGAGTAGCCTTCTCGAGCGACAGCACCGGCAACGGCTTCTGAAACGAGTCATCCAGGAAGAAGCCCCACTGCGGCTGCATCGTCTTGGCGGACTGGCTGGAAGAAAGCTCGAGTTCTGCCGCGACCAGTTTCTGCAACATGTAAGCCGGAATGGCTCCTTGTTCGCACCCTGGGCAGGTCCCTTGAATCAGAGCCATGCAGTCGTCCCAGGTAATCTTCTTCGTGCCGCTTCGTAGGGCACTCTTGATTTCATCCCGCTGAAGTTGCTGCCGAGCGTCGGCTCGATCGCCGCGGCGAAGCAGTTGCAGGGCATGGATCGCGTCGTTGCGTGCGGTGTCGTCGACGACCGCCCCAGAAGCTTCTTCCAGCTGATTGCCGTCGAGCAGCGAGGCGTCGTGGATTGGATCGATCAGGAACGCCAATGCTCGAAGCTGTTTGATTCCCTGGGCTCCGTCCGCCAGTGGTGCCATACCGAGGATCGCACTGCGGCCTTCCTTTTCAGGATCCAAGTAAGCTGCAATCAGGAATAAACGCTTGGCCGTCTCGACCGCTTCCGGATCGGAAGTCTTGGTGACCAACTCTTCGGCATACTCGCGATATGCCTTCGGATTGTCAGGCGAAAGCTGCGAAAGCCGCGCCGGATTGACTGGCTGCAGCAGCAGTTCGATCTCGTTGCGGCGAATCTGACGATGCAGTTCGTCGCCGTCCGGCGTAGTCACCCGTAGCCGAATCGTCACGTCGTCGGAAGCTTCCACGAAACCGACCAGAGGCTGAGCTTGTCCCTTCAGATAGATCACGGCTCCATCGACCGGAACGCCCAACAGGCCCCAGATCAGCAGCGACCCGGAAAGTGCTTGTGCCGTTCGGCGAAGCCAACTCCGAGCTTTCATACGGAACCTCCCGTCAGTTCCCAGAACTTGATCAGGGCCATCTCGCCGTTTCGCAATTGAGCCAGCAAACTCGGTGCGTTGGCATCCTGCTGATCTAACTTCTGCAAGATGTCGTTCAGCTGACTTTGTAGCTGAGGAACTTGCTTGCTGTGGCGCAGGACCATCAACTGCAGCCACAAACGCTGCCGCGCCGCCATACGAGCGATTGGCGAGTTGGTCAGGTAATCGTAGGCCAACTCGCGTCGCTTCAGGTCTTGGAAACGAGCGGTCTCGGCATCGGTCAGCGTCATCGCCTCCAGTTCAGACTTTTCGGCTGCAATCAACTGGGCAGCGATCGCATCCGGCAAGTTGGCTTGGGCCAGCAGTTCATCAGGAACACCTTGCAGGCGGGCATGGAACCGGTAGTAATCGATCATGGCCTCGGCCAGGTTGTTGGCCATCTGCGGCGAAAACTCGTCCCCCGAAGTGGACTGGCTGCCGAGGCCTGCCAGAGCACTTTGCAGCAGCTTCTCACGCAGGTCGTCGCGGGCCGTTCGCACGTTGTTAATGACGATCGTCTCGCCGACGAGCACGCTCACCACTTCCTGCATGTCGTCGGCAGCTCGCCGGGCGGAATGGACCTGGTCGGCGATCGCCAGCTTCAGCGTGCTCCAGTGGGCGAATGCCCGCAACCCGCTTTGAATTTGGCTTTGTTCGGCTCGCGGCTTGGGTGCGAGAATGTACTCGGCCAATTGCGAAGCTACCTTGTAATCGACGTCGTCGACATCGCCAGACATCGTGCAAAGGTCGCGATAGATATCGATGCGGCCTAAAGGATTGGTGGCCCGTTGCAGGCGGCCGATCTGAGCTTCGATCTTCGATTGCAGGGCGAGCGGGTTCGTGGACGGAGCGCTGGTGGTGGGGGCTGGCGCTTCGGTGACTTCAGCCGCGCCTTGCTTCGAGGCGGTCTCGAAGATTCGCTGGCCCATTTCTCCCTGGCTGGCCGCGTGCCCGAGCACCCCCAGGAAGCCAAGCTGCGAAAGCTCTTCGGCCAACTGAGGTGTCGAGATGTCATCGCGAACCTTCCAGTCGTAGTTGCCGGACCGTCGCGAGAACATGCGATACATTTCGCCGTCGCGGGCCATGAAACTATCGAGACCCAGCTCGGTTCGCACCAAGGCGACGGCCTGGGCTGGTTCGTCGGCGTCGAGTCCGCGATTGATCCGCCGGGCAAAAAGTCCGGCCACTTGTCGCTGGATGTTGCGATCCTTGAGCGAGTGCTCGAACGCGTCCAACAGCGGCAGCATCAGTTCCGCCTTCTGGGCTGAGACCACGCGCTGCACGACCGGCTGATACGAGTCCCAGCCTGAGGTCATTTTGCTGACGATGTCTGCGACTAGTGTGCTGTCCTTGGCCACGACCTGATCGGTAGGCAGATAGCTTTGAGCGGTACTCGAAAGCGTCGCATGAAGCTGCGCGGCTTCGTTGGGGTTCGATGCGGCGAGCTCACGAATCTTACGATATTGATCGCGAATCATCTCGCTCATGGTCAGCTCGGTCGGATTGGCTGATCCAGTAAAGCTGACGCCGAGTCGTTGCTCCAGCAGATCGAGCAGCTTCCGTTTGCGATCTTCTGGCAGGCCTGGCTGCTCGGCCGCGGTCACGGTGACATATGCCTTCTCCATCATCTGCGAGACAGGCGTCCCGCCCGTGATTGGCGAATCTTCCAACGAGATATCTTCGGTCAACGTTTCCGCAATGGCATCGATTGCAGCGTCGTTCGGTTCGTCGTGAACCAGTCCGGCAATCGCCTCTCGGATCGACTTGCGGTCTTCCCCTTGTCGGGCCAAAGATGTCGCGATCATCTGTGGCAGCAGGGCACGATAGGCGGTCGCACGCTTGCTGGCGTCTTGCGTGCAAATGGCCGTCAACCGCGGCTGAAGCGACGGTTCGGTTTGATAGACTTCCAGCAGATCGAGGGCCAAAGGTTCGCTCCACCACGGTTGGCGTCCCCAGACAACTTCCTCGGTCTTGGTTTCCACGTCCGGATCGTTGTCGATCGCTTCATCGGCGAGCGTTGTGTTTGAGTTGTGAGCCACGCGGTTCGTTCCGGGCGTTCCTTTGGGCGGGACCGAGCCAAGATAAATCGCGTAGCCACCACCAAAAATCAGCAGGGCAAAGAACGCCCCGAAGATCAACGCGACCTGGCGTTGCCCTCGGTTCTGCTTGCGGGTGAAGTCGACGACGCGGCTCTCGATCAGTTCCTGGCAGGTCTCTTGATCGAGTCCCCACTGATCTCCTTCGGCCAGAAGACGCTGGCGATTTTGAATCGACAGAAACTGCTCCTCGAACATCAACTCGTCGACCAGCGTGCGGATGTGCGACTCGGCCTGTTCCACGGTGACCAGCCGCAGCTCTTCTTCCTGGATCACTTCCCGCAGCGTGCTCCAAGCCAGGTCGTGCGGCAGGCCATGCATGTCGATGCCGATCTGCACCAACTGCTGGGCCAGGCTCGAAAGCACGATGCCGTGGTTTACGTTCTCCAGCTTTTCGCGAACGAACTGGCGGAACGAAGTGGCTCGCTGCTGATTCTTCGTTTCTGATTCGTGCTTTTCCGTTTGCCGCTGAAGCGAAGCAAGCGCGGCGTCGCGTTCCTCTTCGGTCATCCCCAGGTCGGCTGCGACCTGGGCGATCATGATGCGAGTCAGCGAGTTGACACCCCCTTGGCCAGCGATGATCGTGGCGGCACGCTGCTGGAAGGTGGTGATTGTTTCTTCCTGGACTTGCTTCTGCTGCTGGTCCTCTGGTTTTTCGATCGCGGAAGCAACTTCGTAGCCTTCTTCCTGGGCGACTTCCAACAACAGGTCGCGGGCCAGCACCTGGCTGAGGCCAAGCTTGCTGGTTCCTTCGCGAATTAGCTTCACTTCGCGACGTTCGTTGACGCGCTTCGTCGGCAGGGCTTCGAACGCTTTCCGCAGGTAATGTTTGTAGAGCCGACTGGGGGATTGGCGTTTCTTCTTCTCCGCCTTTTCCTGAGCGGCTGCTTCTTGCTCTGCCTCGGTCGGCGTGTCGTCTGGTTCGGCCGGTGGAGCCGGGTTGAAGTCGGCCGCGTTGATGCGACTGTAAAGCTTCCCGCGTATCGGCGGCGGGATCAGCATTTGGTCGGCGAGATAGTTGATCCGGCCCAACGCTTGATCGGTCCAGCCTCGCTCGGCGGTGAGCACCAGACGCGATTGCCGCACGAAGTGAAACAAGTCGGCGGGCCGGACCTCGGGAAACTCGCTTTCGTCGTCCGGCAGCGGCGTGACCAGTGCCTGATCGTCAACGCCAGGTTCTTCCACCGGATCGTCCGACAAGATCTCAGGCGTCAGGTACTCTTCCGCCGGGGGCTCTTCAGGTGGCTTCGGTGGAGGTGTTGCCGGCGCCACGTCAGGAGCGACCGCGGCAGGCGGTGCTGCTGGAGGCGGCGCTGTAGGCGGCTTGGCCTGCGAGGCCCGACCGTCGTACAGCAGGGCCATTGCTTGCTGGTATTCGTCGCGGCTTAATCCGAACTGATAGGCCAGCGTGGTCAGGGCAGCCGGATCGAGTCCCCCGCGCGAGGCTAGAAAGGCCTCGGCCTCGCGAACGAATGCATCGATTCGTTGCGAGTTATGTTCTTCGTGGGGTGATGGGGACGAGCCGTGCGCCATTCCATTCGACGTGTAGAGATTCGTTGCTGGTGTGTGCCTGGCCTATCCGGAGATCTGCTGGGCGAGTGCTTTTATTTTATCAGCCCAAGGGGGCGAGCCCCAATCTGGGTGCAGTAATTCGAACTGCTGCAGGACAGTTTTTGCTTGGTTCAGGTCGGTTTGCCGCAAGCAGGCCAGCTGGTAATACTTCGCCTCGAACCACTCGGGGCTGCCGTTTTTCAGCCCAATTAGCAGGGTTCGCCAATGCCCCAGAGACTGATCGTAATTCTTGAGGGTGAACTCGACTCTTCCCAGCCGCTGCAAATAGTCCTGCTCGTTGGGGAAGGCTTCGACCAGAATCCGCAGATACGATGCCGCGTCGGACCATTTTTGGAGCCGCTCGGCGAAGCCCGCCGCTTTCGAGCATGCGACTTTGGCGTTCTTGTTCTGTTGCAACTGGCCAGAGTTCGCACCGAGGTGCTTGATCAGCCGGCTGTAGATATCGAACCCTTCCTTAAGCAGTTCGTTGGAAGGCATTGTCGAAGCGGCGACCTGGCGATCAATTTCCAACGCCCGCACGATGAGCGCCGACTGTTCGTACGGGGTTCCTTTGGCATGCACCAGCAACCAGTCGGCATGCGAGGCGACCTCGTCGTCGTTCTTTTGCGATCGCGCCAGCAGCAAGGCCTGGTAATGGTAATCGACCCAGGCTCGGTCTTCCGCCGGAAGCTTGCTGACGAGGGTCTTCGCGGCGCCGACATACCTAGCGAAGTCGCCGTTTTCCAGCAAGTCTTTGCGCGCCAGATCGGCCACGTTGAGCAGGCAGCGGGCAACGCCGGAAGTTTGATCGTTGGAAGCCGATATCTTGCTAAGTCGCGACTGCAGATCGTCGGCAACTTCTTTCAACTGCCGGGCCAGGCTCTTCTTTTCATCGTCGGACGAGGCCTGGTCGATCTGCTGCCGCAGCAAGTTGCACAAGTCGAACTTGGCCGACCAGAAGTTCGGATCGCTCGCGTCGATTCCTTGCAGTTGGCGGATCGAAGAGGTCATCGAACCGCGCGACTGCTGCAGCTTGGCGATGAAGTAGTCGGCCTTCTGAGCGTAGGCATGGTTAGGGAAGTCACGCTTCAAGTCTTCCAGCACTTCGACAGCCCGGAGCCCGAAGCGAGGTTCGTCCTTAGCCAGCGTTTGATAAGCGACGAACGCCATCCAGGCCGCTTCGACCGCTTTGCCCGGATTGGGACCTTTCAGCCCCGCGACCGAGTCTTGAAAGCTGCGGCCTGCCTCGGCGAATTCTTCCAGGCGATAGTTGCACCAGCCGAGCGTGTAACGGCATTCGCTGGCGGAAAGCAGATCGCTTTTGGCCTCCGGAGCGGCCAGCGCGCCGCGAAGTTCCTTCTGGGCATTGCGGTAGTCAGCGGGAGCTTTGCTCTTTTCAGCCTTGGCAAACTCTTGTTGCCCGACCAGCCACATCATGTAGAAGCCGGAAGTCTTCTCGAGATCGACGTCGTACTTCTCGATCAACTGAATCGCCGCGGAATGATGTCCCAGCTTCGCCAGGCCGACGAGTCCTTGAACCCCCATCTCATGAATGGCGGGATTCTCTTTTCCGGCTCGCAAGCCGGTATCGGCCAGCAGAACGCACAAGCTCGTTTTGCCGGGCGAGGTGTCGCCATGAAAGGCTTGCACAGTCGTCTTGCCGAAACTGGCGGCTTCGGTCAGCTTGCCGGCATTGATCAAGCCTCGGCAGAACCAATAGTCGGATTGATCGGCGATCTCTACGCTCGTAGCACCCGACTCCAGCAGTTCGATACAGCGTCGTCCGTCCGGCACGTCGTTGTCGAGAATCTCAGCCATGGCCAACCCGATCAAGGCTCGCGCGCGCCACTCTTGCTGCAGGCCCATTCGATTTGGATCGGCGGACTCGTACCAGGGAGGCGACTGATTGGGGGTCTCTTTCAGATCGAGTAGTTCGCGAAACAAGCGAATCGCTGTCTTGGAATAGTCCGATGGTGTTTGCTTCCCTTCGGCCAGGGCAAGGTAATAGTTCGACCAGGCTCCGAAGAACGCGGCTCGACCGACGACCCCTTCCAGTTCCTTGTTCGCCTGATCTCGGCTCTCGCGCGTTGGGCCAGGTGGCATCCGGTCGATCAGTTCGTACTGCTGCTCGACCTGCTTTTCGATCGACTTGTGATACTCGACCAACTTCGGGGCGATCTTCTTGAAGATGTCCAAGGCGACCGCCTGCGATGCGCTGTCGGTTGGGTCGTTCAGCCAGCGGGAGGCGGCCGCTTCACCTCGGTTATAGTCGGCTTGCAGCAGCATCACTTGCAGCGCCGGCTTATCCGCACTCGGATTCGCCGCGAGAAACTTTTGCACCTGGTCGAGGTAATACTTCGAGCGGGCCGGGTCATCGGCGTAAGTCATCAACTGCGTCGCATAAAGCTGCGATGTAGTATCGAGGAGCTCCTCGCGCTGCTCGGCAGGAATGGCCGATCTCAGGTAACGTTCTGCCAGGATCAAGCGTTGATCGGGCATCTTCAACTTGCTGAGGTAGCGATCGACACGATGATACTCTTCGATCATCTGCTGCGGCGTTCGCGAATCGTTGATCTGCGCTTGAGCGAAGGCATCGGGAACTTGCACCGCGCTTAGCAGCAGCGCCGCCTGGCAAACGAGCCAGTACGAAACAGTTCGAGATGAAATCGAAAAACGCATGACGATTGGGGGAGTGCAGGGAAGGCTATGGAGGCGTCAGCGGCACGTAAGAGACACCAGGAAATTCGGCGTTCTTGCAGGCCTGGATGGCGGCGGCAGCCATCCCATAGGGTGCGGCGTCTGGGGCTCGAACGAATGCACCATCTTCTTTGTTGGGGAACTGGTTGAGGACCTCTTCCAGTTCGGCGAAGGTTGTCAGGTTGTTCGTCCCGATCTGATAGACCCAGCTTCCGTCGACATTGGCTAGCAGCACAATGGCGGGCTCCAGATCGGTTTCAGAGGCCGCGCTCGACTTCTCGTTCACCTTGGTCACCGCGTCCAAGTCACGCTCGGTCTTGGTGAAGCTGGCGGTCACGATGAAGAAGATCAGCAGCAGGAACACGACATCGATCATGCTGGTCATTTCCAGCGTAATCTGCCGTTTGTGGGCTCGTTTGTGGCTCGATAGTTTCATGGTTAGTTGGGCACCTGGACCGCGAGTCGGACCTTCGAGATTCCTTGGCTGGCCAACTGTTTGACCAAGGCGTTGGGCGTTTCACAGGTTGCGTTCTGATCGATTCGTACGACAACCGTCACCAGGCTTGGGTCGCCACCATTGGATTGCAGTTCGTTGCCCACCAGAAACGCGACGTCGGCCAACTGCAACGGGTTGCCGGCCACGACGATCTCGCCAGCCTTGTTGATGTTGACCACCAGCGAAGTCTTCTTCTGGTCTTTGGCACCCTTCAGGTTCGGCAGTTCCAGCTTCTCGCGATTGGTTTCCGAGACCTGGCTGACCGTGATGAAGAAGATGAGCAACAGGAAGACGATGTCGATCATCGGTGTGATGTCCATCCCCTTGGTGTGCCGCACTCTTTTCTTCGAGAGTTTCATCGGATGTGCTCCTCCGTGAACTTAGCGGCGACGGCCAAGCGGGGTCAGGATCTGTTCGACGCGCTTGCCGACTTCGGCGACCAGCGAATCGATGCGATTGCCGAAATAGCTATAGGCCACCATCGCGGGAATCGCCACCACCAGACCCAGCAGCGTTGTGACCAGGGCCTGACCAATCGAGCCGGCCAGGTCTTCCGGCTTCGGAGCACCACCACTCGCGGCAATCGTATTGAACGCCTTGATCATACCGAGCACCGTACCGGTCAGCCCGAGCATCGGAGCGATCGAACCGATCAGGCCCAGCACTTCGGTCTTGCGATAAAGCTTGGCGGTTTGGTCTTCGCCTGCTTCTTCGACGGCGGCCTTATATTCGGCGAAACCGAACTCGGCACCGCGGAAGCGTTCCA
Source organism: Bremerella sp. JC817 (assembly GCF_040718835.1). Classification (NCBI taxonomy): domain Bacteria; kingdom Pseudomonadati; phylum Planctomycetota; class Planctomycetia; order Pirellulales; family Pirellulaceae; genus Bremerella; species Bremerella sp. JC817. The sequence continues at coordinate 727,179 of NZ_JBFEFG010000280.1, forward strand.
GCCCAGCTTGCACGACGTAGGTCAGCAGCGACTGGTATTCGGGGTTCTTACAAACTTCGAGTGCTTCGTCGACGCGGCCCTGGGCGATCATTTCTTCCAGTTCGTACGCCACCCCTTCCGGCATCAGCACGCTTTTGCGAATCGTCAGGAAATGTTCGACGATGAAACCGATCGCCACCATCGACAACAATCCGATCAACACCCCGACCGGACCACCATCCATCAGCGTGTCGAGCAGGGTCTTCTCTTCGTATTCGGGACGAGGCGCCGTCGTCGCGGCGTCGTTGCCATCCATCGTCAGCGTATCGCCGGCGGGCGGAGGCGAACTTCCGTCTTGCGCCCAGCTTTGGACGGCAAAGATGCCCAGCAGCAGAACCAGACAATAGAAGATGCCCGCTTTGGGCGTCGAGTTGCGTCGCATATCGTAGGTGCCTCTCAAGGATTGCTCGGAAGTTGTCGCGAGGATCTTATCTGCTTGGCATGCGAAGTCCCGCCATAGAACAACAGCAGTTGTCGGCGTACGTCCGCGGCTTGATCCGGTTGTTTGATTCGCAGCAGGGCGTTGTGGGCTTCCAGGAGTGCCGCGGCTGCCAGCTCGGGCTGATCGTTTCCGTACAACGCAGGAACATGGAGCAAGTCGAGCACGCCATGCTCGATCATCAGGAACTCGCTCGAACGAGCGCCGGCGACTCCCTGCAGATACCAGGCCACCGGCAAGTTGCAGCTGTCCATCGTATGGATGACCGGAACCAATTCCGACCGAGCCACAATCAGGTTGCCAGTTTGCACCTGGGTTTGGGCGGCCAGCAGGTCGTTCCACTGCTTCAAAGTTGGGTTGCCGGTCTTCAGTTTGCGTTCCCATTTCTCGGCTTCGGCAAAGTCGTGGGCGGCGATCGCCAAGGCTGCCATGTAGATGTTGACCGCTTCCGGTGCTTTCTGGCCGAGCGAATTGGCAACCGAGGCCGCCTTTGGTAATGCTTCGGCGGCCGCCGCTTGATCGAAGAACAACGGCAGAAGATCGGTGCTCAGCCCGGTTTGCTTGTCGTACTCCAGGCGTCGCGGGCCCGGCAGGGAAGGGGGCTCGCTGCGGTTCGCTTTCAGGCAGCGAATACAGCAGAAGTAAGCTTCCAACGCGGCCTCTCGTTGGCCATTGGCCAGGCGGCCCCACATGGTGGCCTGGCAGACCATGTAGGCCGTTTTCGAGTCGCGATCTTTGTAACGCTCGAACACCGCTTCGGCCGGCTCTTGCAGGCCGCCATAGTCGCCGACCGTCAGTCGCTGATGAATGCGGTAGAGAGGCAGACCGAGGTCGTTGCGTAGACGGTCGAAGTCGGCTTGCTTGTCGGGAGCGACCGTGCCCAGTTCGATTTCGTGCCAGGGAATCAGGTTGTTATCGGTAACCTTGACCCCTTCTTCGTCGAAGCCAACGACAGTCACGTTGCTAATCAGTCGCAAGTCACGCAGGATCAAGCGATCCGCATAGGCACGATCGGTCGCCACCGCCAGACATACGCCGACCGTCAATCCCATCACGATGCGACGCCACTGTCTCGCGAGTGGCCTGTTAGAAGGCGGAGACATGGCGGTAACTGCCTCCCGAGTCGTTCGCGATTTGCCGCATCAGCGGGGCGGCTTGTTTGTCGAGAAATGAAATCGCGTGGATCTTCGATTTGTTGCTGCCACCCACGTTCAACGCCTTCACGCGGGCCACGACGTCGTCGTCGAACAAACCGTCCGTCATGAAGAAGATGGCATCCGGAGCAGGGGCCAGCTTGAACGCTTCTTCGAAGGCCGAGACCGGCATCGTGCCCCCTTGGGCCGAAACGGTATCGAGCCAACGCTTCACGTTTTCGAGATCGCGTTTGGGATTTCGCCACCCGCGCATATTGTACGGAACGGACTGACTATTGAAGAACACAATCTGAAACTCAGACTCGCGCGACATGCTGCGGACCGCTTCCAGGATCTCTTCCTTGACATAGTCGAGCTTGGCGCCTTCCATGCTGCCGCTGCAGTCGGCAATGATGCAGATGCGGGAACCTTCGGCCCGGACACCCATGAACGTCGTTCCGGCACCAACGGCACCGCCGCCGCCACCGATCGTGCTGAGCGCGCCTGCCCCGCCGCCAGCCGCTCCGCTGGGAAGCAACTGCGAAAGACTCACTTCTTCGCCCATTTGCGACGTGGCCGAGGAAGGGGGTTCGATGTCGGCGACCAACTCGTCGAGACTGGCAGTCTCGGAGCTTTGTTCGACTTCGCTCGTATCAAGGACGTCGCCACCGGAGTCGGAAAGATTGACGCTCGGAAGCTCTCCAATACCGACCTCATCGCCTTCCGGTTGTCCGCTCGAAAAATTGCAGGTAACCGATGCCAGGACGAAGATGATTGCCATATGGAACAGCAGCGAGGCAAAGCCTGAGATACTGTCGGTCAACCAATGGTGGGCCGGGGCTTCGCTGGTCTGCTCTTGAGCCTGGCTAACCTGCTCGGCGTCGGGCAACCGGACGACATTGCCGCAGTGCGGGCAAACGACTTCCCCGCCTAACTGCTGGGCGGTCGCCGTCAGATGTTTGCCGCAGTAAAAGCAGGAAAGTTGCATCAAGGGAGCTCGCGAAAAGTCATTGTCCCCCGGAGGAGCGGGAAACTGCTAAAATCAGAGGAGCGAGGCAGTTGCGTCCCAAAAGCTGGTGTACACTGCACACTCATCATCCTAGGAATAGAATTCAACCCGGTCAATGAATTGGAAGGTTCGAGGAACTCTGGGAAAAGTTTTCGGCTATGAGTTAGCCTGGGACGGACCCAAGAACGCTCACTTCCATGCCTTCTACCCCATCAGGGTTATCAGTCGAAGAGAATTTAATGCCAGACAACGCCAAGAATTTCGAGGGTTTGAACGTCGCTTCGTTTGAAAGTCGCCGCCAGAAAGAGATGGCGATGATGATCGAGAAGTTCGGCGGGGTCCCGCATGTCAGCCCTTCGATGCGAGAGGTCCCTCTCGAGGACAACCAGGGCGCGATCGATTTCGCGAACCGAGTGATCACCGGCCAGGTCGATATCGTGATCTTCATGACCGGTGTCGGCTTCAATCACCTGCTGGCCGCCATCGATCGCAAGGTGGACAAACAGCAGTTCCTGGATGCATTGTCCGACATTATCACAATCACCCGTGGCCCCAAGCCGGTTGCCGCGATGCGGGAAGTAAAGCTCACGCCAACGATCAAAGTGCCCGAGCCCAATACCTGGCGCGAGATCCTGCAGACGATCGATACCGAGATCCACATTGCCAATCAAACTTTGGTGGTGCAAGAGTATGGCGTAACCAACGCCAGCCTGGTCGCCGGGCTAGAGGCTCGTGGGGCCAACGTCGAGACGCTGCACGTTTACGACTGGGACTTGCCGGAAGACATCGGTCCGTTGGCAGCCAACATTCAGAAAGTGATCGACGGCACGATCGACGTGTCGCTTTTCACCTCGGCCAACCAGTTGAACCACGTCCTGAAATTGGCCGAACGTCAGGGACAGTTAGAAGCCTTCTCGGCAGCATTGCGGGGAACGGTTATCTGCAGCGTCGGCCCAACGATGAGTGAACGCCTGCGTGACCTTGGTTATCCGGTCGATGTCGAACCAGACCATCCCAAGATGGGCCCCTTGGTTTCGTCCGCAGCGGAACGCTCGAAATCGATCCTCGTTCGCAAACGTCAGATTCGCGCAGTATTGGAAGAAACAACGAAAGTGGCACTCAACAAAGAAGCAGCCTGGTACAACAGCACCTTCCTGAAGGCTTGCCGCCGCGAGCCGACCGATTACACGCCAGTCTGGCTGATGCGTCAGGCAGGGCGATACATGAAAGAGTACCGCGACGTCCGTGCGAAGACGACGTTCCTCGATCTTTGTAAGAACCCGCAGTTGTGCAGCGAAGTGATGTGCACGGCGGTCAATAAACTGGGCGTCGACGCGGCGATTATCTTCTCGGACTTGCTGCCGATCTTGCAGCCGATGGGGCTCGATCTGGAGTTTGCCAAGGGAGAAGGACCGGTCATTCATAATCCGATTCGCGAAGCGGCCGACGTCGATCGCGTGCTGGAACTCGAAAGCACCGACTCGCTGCACTACGTGATGGAAACCGTGAAGCAGACGCGTGCTGATTTGCCGGCCGATATGCCGCTGATCGGTTTCGCGGGGGCTCCTTTCACGCTGGCCAGTTACGCCATCGAAGGTAGCGGCAGCCGCGACTACGTGAATACGAAGACCCTGATGTTCCGCGACCCAGGCGCCTGGCGAGAACTGATGGAGCGTTTCGTCCGCGCGATCTCGCGCTACTTGAACGCTCAGATCGCCGCCGGTGCCCAAGCTGTGCAGTTGTTCGATTCGTGGGCCGGTGCTTTGGGACCGGACGACTACCGCCGCTACGTGCTACCGTACGTGAAAGACATCGTTGCCCAGATCGCTCCTGGCGTCCCGGTGATTAACTTCGCCACAGGGAACCCAGCGCTGCTGCCGATGCTGGCGGAATCGGGCGCGGCAGTGGTCGGTGTCGACTGGCGTATTCGTTTGGACGTGGCCTGGGAAACGATCGGCCACAACATCGCCGTTCAAGGAAACCTCGATCCGGTTTCGCTGTTGGCCGATCCGATGGAACTGCGTCGCCGAGCCAAAGATGTCTTGGATCAAGCGGCCGGCCGCCCAGGGCATATCTTTAACCTGGGGCATGGCGTGATGCAGCAGACCCCAGTCGACAACGCTCGTGCGTTGGTCGACATGGTTCACGAGATGAGCCAACGCAAGTAAGCCGGCGGAAAGGCTGCTTACCGATGGCCACGCAAAGACAAATTACCGATCAGGGTCGCTCTTTTTGCGGCCCTGATCTCTTCAGGCGATGGCGGGCATGGTATCGCTGGCGCGGCGATGGTCGAAGTCTCCACCTGAGACCACGGGTGTTCGCATCGTGATCTGCAGCGGTTCGGCCAGTTGGCGGAAGGCAGTTGTCTGCATCGACATCGTTTTCCAACGTGGCGAGATCTTCCGAGCCCACGCCAGGTACAAGTCGAGCCGCACTCCGATGAACGCGTACAAGCGATCGTTATGCGGAAACAGCAACTGCTGCGGCACCGGAGCCATGTCGCCGACCACGTCGTAGACGAAGACCAGCAGCCCGCGAAACTGCGGACCGAGCAGCCGTTGCCACTGCGACAAGCTTTGCAGATCGTCGGTGGTGGTCCAGTTCTTCCAGTAGCGGTTCTTGCGGCCGGACGGGAACCTGCGACCCTTCACGTCGATCAGCCACGACATTTCGCCCCCGGGAGGCGTGGCAATGAAGTCGAGGTTTTTCAGCGAGCCAGCTCCGAACAACGACCGGCGACGCTCGTCGACGGCGATGTAGGGGATCTTTTCGCTGCGTAGAAACGCTTCGAGTGCTACTTCGTAGTGATTCGTGCGGATGGTCATCGGTGTTGGCCCCCGGAAAGTTGCTCGAATTGAAGCCGGTGTCCTTCGATGGCTTCAATATCGCAACTAGGGGTGACAACACCTTGTCACCGGGGTTATGCGGTGCCCCGCAGAATTTCCGGAATAGCTGCGATTAGTTCTTCCGCACCCCCCGCGAGACTGACGGTTTTCGAATCGCCGGTCTTCAGATCCTTCAGTTGGCAACTGTTCTCGGCTAACTCACGGTCACCAGCGACGATCGCCACTTTGAAGCCGCGGCGATCAGCGTACTTGAGCTGCTGACCGATCTTCTTGGCCTCCGGATACAACTCGACATTGAAGCCGGCGTTGCGGAGCAGGGCGGCGATTTTCAGATACTGCTGCAGGCTGTTCTCGTCGAAGTAAGCCAGGAACACTTCGGCCGGCGTGGTGCGTTGTTCCAGCTTGCCGAGTTCTTCCATGGCTGCCAGCAATCGATCGAGCCCCAGCGAAGCCCCGATCCCTGGCAACTCCTGGTTGGTGTACAAGCTGGCTAGGTCGTTGTAGCGACCGCCGCTGCAAACACTACCGATGCTTGGCAGTTCGCCCAGAAAGGTCTCGAAGATCGTGCCGGTGTAATAATCCAAGCCACGCGCGATCGAGACATCAATCTGCAAACGCTCGGCCGGAACCCCTGCCGCGGCGGCCGCCTGAGTCAGTTCGCGCAGTTGCCCAACGCCGATCTCACCCTTTTCGCTCCCGGAAACGAGGCTATCGAGGGCCGAAAGGATCTCGTCGGTCGAACCGCCAATTTCGGCCAGCTTCAACACTTGGGCTGCTTGCTCGGCCGAGGCACCCGCCGCTTGCTGCATTTCTTCGGCGACCTTTTCCGGACCGATCTTGGCCAGCTTGTCGAGTGCCCGCAGGATCTCGGTCGACTTGTCGACCAGGTCGAGCTTCTCGAGCAGACCGGAAAGGACCTGACGATTGTTGACCCGGACGGTGAACGAATCGAAGCCGATGGCGGTCATCAGGTCGTGAATGACCAGGGCCGTTTCGATATCGGCCACCATGCTCTTGGTTCCGATCGTATCGAAATCGCACTGCATGAACTCGCGGTAACGACCACGCTGCGTGTTCTCGCCGCGATAGACCGTGGCGATGTGGTATCGCTTGAAAGGGGTTCCCAGCACGCCGATGTGCTGCGCAGCGAAGCGGGCCAGCGGGACCGTCAGGTCGAACCGCATCCCGACATCGCGGTTGCCATGGTCCTCGAAGCGGTACATCTGCCGATCGGTTTCGTCGCTCCCTTTGCCCAACAAGATCTCGGCATATTCCAGCGTTGGCGTGTCGATCGGAGCGAAGCCGTACGAACGATAAACCCGGCGAGCCGTGTTGATCAGCTCTTCGCGCGGCATCATCGCATCGGGCAGATAATCGCGAAAGCCACGGAGTGTACGGGGCTGGATCAGCTTCTTCTTGTTCGACATGGAAATGAAATCGGTTGGCGTGATGAAGGGACGTGGTGAGAGAGGGACAAGCGTCCCTCTCAGAATGTTCGAGGCGAACTACGAAAGAATCGGCAGCGCCGGTGGTTGCGGGCTACGAATGCTTTGGCCTGGCCGCTTCGGCATGATGGCCTGGGCGTACTCCCAAATCTGTTCGGGCGTTTCAAAGTACTTCTCGTAGCACCAATCGTCGTCGTACTCGCAAGCGTCGGTGGTGTAGTCGCGGCAGATCTGCGGACGGGTCTCATAGATCCCGCACTTATGATCATCCCGCAAGTGCTTGCAGGTGGTGTGCACCAGCAAGTACCAGGTATCGTCGTCCAGAAATACCGAGGCTCGATCGTGCAGCAGGTACCACCGAATGAACTCGAAGTCCGAGAACTCGGTAGGGGTATCGATCGGCAGCGCAAAGTAGCGACAACACTTGGCCGTGCAAAATTCGCACAGCACCTGACCGGGCTCGAGATCTTCTCGACGTACCTTGGTGTCTAGCATTTTGGCCATCCTCGGCGTTTGGGCAGCGTTGTTAAGATGTAAGGCTTGTTCGGACAAGGTATCAAACCCGTGCTACAATGCCTAGTTCGGGTCGATATTCGAACTACTGGCAGGGGACCGTTTTGCGGCGAATTCCCCGGTCTTTGGCCCTCTCGGCAGGCAGCGATCGAGGGGGCATGGCATTCCCTCGTGTAAAAAGGCCTCTGGCGATGCTCGTTGTGATTACCGCGGTTGGACCCGACAACGTTGGTCTGGCAGATCCGATTATTCACTATGTGACGGGTTTGGGAGCCAATATCGCCGAGATCCAGATGTACGACCATGACGAAGAAGCGGTCTTCGCCATGTTTCTGCGGATTCATATCGATGCCGATTTGTACCCTTCGCTGCGGACCGCACTGACCGAGATCGGTCGTCTGAAAAAGCTGGCAATTCGCGTCTGGTCGGCGGACGTTCGTCGCGATCGACCTCGCATTGCTATCTGTACCACCTTTCGACCGGAACCAGCTACGGCCGTGTTGAAGGCGATCGAGTCGGGCGATATCCGGGCCGAAGCGGCCGTGATGATTGGCAACCGCGATACCTGCCAGGCGCTGGCCAAGCAGTATGGTGTCGACTGGCACAACATCGGCGGCGAAAAGGGAGAAGCGGACGACGACCGGTTGATCGAGATCCTCGACGAGTACGAGATCGACTACGTCCTGCTGGCCCGTTACATGCGAGTTCTGCCAGCCACCAGTTGCTGGAAATATGCGGGCGGACGCATCATCAATCTGCATCATGGGCTGCTGCCCAGCTTTCCAGGCATTCGTCCCTATCACGATGCCAACCAGGCCCGCATGCTGACCTACGGGGCAACCTGTCACTTTATCGTCCCTGAGCTGGATGCCGGCAATCAGATCATTTATCAAGAGACCTTCTCGGTCGAGCCAGGCACGAAAATCGACGAGATTGTGCGAATTGGCCAGGAAGAGAATGAGCCGAAGTGCCTGGTCGAAGGGCTGCGTCGCGTCGTCGATGGCGAGGTCGAATTGCACTTCCATCGGATCGTTCCTCGCCGCAGCTAACCATCCATCGCTAGCTACGGTGGTGCCGAATCTATCGATCGTATCGCCCGCGGTGACCGCTGCGCCGCTCGAATTGTGCAGCTTACGCCTGTCGAATTCAATCTCTGCCCCCCCGTTTCTTGCTCGAAGAAGATCGCGACGTAGGTTTCAGTCAGCGTACTTCTGCCGAAGCATGGCAGTGGTCTGCAGTGTCGATAACTCCAACCATAAGAAACATTGTGGGCAGATGATGCGGAATCGGTTACTCGTGATCGAGAGCACCGAGGCGTTTCGGCGCCAGGTACATGAAGTGCTCTGCGCGCATCACGAGATCAAGCTGCTCGATTGCGGCGCGAAGGTACGGGAAACGATCGAGTCGTTTCAGCCTGAGCTGATCCTGTTGGATTTTCACCTGGCGGATGACTCGGCGATCGAGGTCTGCCGGACGATTCGCCGTGAGTTCGTCGACCGACAAATTCAATTGCTGGTTCTCGGCAAGGGGCTCGACGAGTCGCAGCGGCTTGAACTGTTCGCCGCCGGTGCCGACGACATCATCGACAAGTCGATCAGTCGACTCGAATTGACTGCCAAGATTGACGTTCTTACTCGCCTGCATAGCGCTTTGATGCGGGCCACGACTGCCGAACGAAAGCTGGAAGGCTACTCGCGCGAACTCGAACGCATTGTCGAAGCTCGTTCGCAGGCGATCCAAAGTACCCAAGACATCGCCGTGTTTGCTCTGGCCAAACTGGCCGACTCGCGCGATACCGAAACGGGCGAACATCTCGTGCGGATGCGAGCCTACACCCAGATGATTGCCGAACAACTGCGAGTCAGCGGTCCTTATCAGGATGAGATTGACGAGCAGTTCTTGAGCAACCTCTATCGATCGAGCCCGCTGCACGACATTGGCAAGGTGGGAATCAGCGATGCCATTCTGCTGAAGCCTGATCGCTTGACCGATGAAGAATACAACAACATGAAGCAGCATGTTCGGATCGGAGCCGAGACGCTGGAAGAAGCCGCCCAGAGCAGCCCGAGTGGCTCCTTCTTCGACATGGCTGCCCAGATCGCTCGCTACCATCACGAACGCTGGGACGGTACGGGCTACCTGGAAGGTCTCAGCGGATTGCAGATTCCGTTGGCGGCGCGGATTGTCAGCGTGGCCGACGTATTCGATGCGTTGACCAGCAAGCGAATCTACAAAGATGCGATCGACCCGCAGACCGCCTACGATATGGTTTGCCAGGAAAAAGGGAAGCAATTCGATCCTGCTGTGGTGACGGCATTTGACGAAGTGTTCGACAAATTGGTCAGCTTCTCCGTCGACCATCACCACCACTTCATGAACTTTTCAGCGACTTCCCAGCCGGCGGTTTCGCATTATCATCGCAACAAACGTCAGACGCTGACCGACCTGATCGAAGGGGAAACGGTCATCCTGATCGACAACGGTTGCCCAACGGTGAAGTTGCTTTCCGAATGGCTTCAAGAAGCAGGTATGAAGCTGAGCATCTGCCGCGAATACGCGACCGCCAAGCATTTGATTCGAGACGAATGTCCGATGCTGGTGATCGCGGAATGGGGTGCCGACGTCGTCGCCGGCGAACTGTTCTTCCGCTGGCTGCGCGAAGAGTATCTGCCGCGTTACGTCTATACGATGGTCATGGCCGACCAGCGAACGATGGATGTGGTCTCGCAGACGGCCGATCTTGGCATTGATGATGTCATTCCGAACAAGATCAGTCGGGATGAACTGCTCGCTCGTTTGAACTCGGCGACGCGCGTGATCGAGCTGGAGAACAACCTGAGCGTTGTCGAACGAAATGATCCTTTGACCGGCCTGGCAACGCTGCGTTACCTGTCCGATCAGTTGAAGCGAGAATGGATCCGGGCCCGGAATTATCACCTGCCGATCTCGTGCATCATGGTCGATATCGACGACTTCAGTGGGATCAACAATCGCTACGGTGCCGAAGCAGGCGACAAGGTCTTACAACAGTTGGCTACCACAATCGCCAGCCAAGGCCGCCAGGTCGATTATGTTTGTCGCTTGGAACGCGACCGGATTTTGTTCGTCTTGCCGGAATGTGCTGAGATCAGCGCTTATCGAGTCGCCAAGCGAATCGAAATGGCGGTCGACCAGGTTCGCATCGACATTGGTGGTCAAAAGATATCGTGCACTGTCAGCATGGGCGTGGCGGAACGAACCAATTCGGTCCCAGATCTCGACACGCTGATTCGGAATGCCGAGATGGCGCTCAAGGTCGCCAAGAGCTCCGGCGAACGGCATGTGGTGTGTCTCAAGCATTGCCAGGAAACCGCCTCGGCCATGGCGGATGAAGACCACGTACGCGAATCGCTCGAACATTTGACCGCGGCCGAGATCATGACCAGGCCAGTCCTTTCGGTTCGTGAGACCGACACGATCTCTTCGGTGGCCAAGTTCCTGCTGAAGCATGAGTTCAACTCGGTACCGGTGGTCGACATCGAAGGCTGTCTGACCGGGATCATCTCCGAAAAAGACCTGATGCAGGCGTTTCGCAAACCAGGCGCCTGGAGCCGACCGGTTTCGGAAGTCATGGAACGGGATGTCGTTCGGTTCGACGAACATGAACCTTGCCTGCAGATCTACGAGTTCCTCAGTCAGGCCTCGATGCGACGGGTGATCGTCGTGAAAGATGGCCGACCGACCGGCGTGATCAGCCGTGGAAATTGTCTGCGATATATGCAGTCGGTCGATGCCAACGCCGCGCTGGGTGATCCGGCCAAGCTGGCCAACGTGCTCGATTCTGGGATGTTCGAGGTCGCCACGCTCAATCAGCTCCGCGAGATTCTGAAAACGTTCGAATCGAACTCGCCTTCGCTGGAATCGAGCTCGATGGAATTCTAGTTCCTTCGAGGGCCGAATCTGCCCGAATGCGGCTACTTGCTATTCATTGCTGGACGGGCCTGTTACGATACAAAGAGCGTAACCAATCTCTCTTTCTTGATGTATCCGATGGGGTTCTTTGTGGTGTCGCAGGAAGTCTTCGAGCAGTTCCAGCAGCAAATTGAAGAATCTGGCTCCATGGCGGCGATCGACAAGATGATCGACTACTTCCGCCAAGAGAAGCAGCACGTTCAATTGTTCGAGATGTACAAGATCCGCGCGCGTGCCAAGCTGGGCCTGCCGCTGCTGTTTCCTGGCGTCACCGAAGAACTTTCGGAAGAACAACGCGACGCCCTGGAAGATGCCCTGGTCGAAGCCTGTAATGAAGTCGGCCGTCTGCTGCTGGACCAAGGCCAGATCCGCGAGGGCTGGTACTACCTGCGTCCGGTCGGCGATAAGACGCCGGTGATTGCAGCGCTGCAGGAAGCGGAAGTCGACGAAGACAACGTGGAAGACCTGATCGAGGTCGCCTTGTACGAAGGTGTCGCCCCGGAAATCGGTTTTCGCTGGATGCTGGAACACTACGGCACATGCAACTCGGTCACGACCTATGAACAGCAGTTGGCCGGCATGGCCCCGGTTGCCCAGCAGCCGCTGGCCGGATTGCTGCTCGATCATGTCTATGCCGAGCTGGTCGGTACCGTCTCGGCCGACATCTCGCATCAAGAGGGGACCGAACCGCAAGAGCCGACGCTTAGTGCGATGATCGCCGAACGTGACTGGTTATTCGCCAACTCGGCTTATCACATCGATACCAGTCACCTCGCCGCCACGGTTCGGTTCGCCCGAGTGCTGCGGGACGAAGCGCATCTGCGGAAGGCGCTGGAACTGGTCGATTACGGTTCGCGACTCGATCCGGCGTTCCAATATGAACAGACGCCGCCATTCACCGAGCTTTACCCCAGCCACAAACGCTACTTCGAGATTCTGATTGGTGAAGATGTCGAAGGAGGCCTGGCCTACTTCCGCGAGAAAGCGGAAGCGTCCGACATTCGCCGAGAAGGCTCGCTGGCAATCGAGACCTACATCGAACTGCTTTCACGACTAGGACGTCACGAAGAAGCCCTCGAAGCCGCGCTGACCATGATCCCGGTCGGTGTTCACACGATTGGTGTCGCACCGAGCTTGATCGAACTGAGCGAGAACGCCGGCAACTACGAGCGACTCGCCCAGCATTCCAAAGAGCAGGGCGACGTTCTAGGCTTTGCGACAGCGATGCTGTTCGCCAAGCGGACCAGCAACTAGTCGCCAGGCGAACGGTTCTAACCGAATCGCTGCTCACGCCACGGATCGCCCAGATTGTGGTATCCGTTTTGTTCCCAATAGCCAGGCTGGTCGGTCGCGGCCAGTTCGATCGCTTTGATCCACTTGGCACTCTTCCAGGCATACAGCTTGGGAACCATGCCGCGGACTGGTCCGCCATGATCGGCGTTGATCTCCATGCCATCGTGCGTGTCGGCCAGCAATGCATCGTCGCTGAGGAACTCTTCCAGCGGAAGATTGGTCGTCCAGCCGTTGTCGAAGCCATGGCATACCACGTACTTTGCTTCCGGAAGCACGCCTGCTTGCTCGAGAAGGTACTTCGTCGAAACACCTTCCCATAAATTGCCCAGCCGCGACCACTGCGTCACACAGTGGAAGTCGGCAAACACCTTCACACGCGGCAAGGCCTGAAATTCTTCCCAGTTGAAGGTCAATTCTTTTTCGACCAGCCCGAACACGCGGAGCGACCAGTCTCTTTCGTGACTTCCGGGACGATCGAAGCATGCAGGACCGGCCACTTTCGCGTGCGGCTTTGCCCTGGCGGAATTCGATTGTCGCGCTGCGTGTCGCTGCTGACGATCACATCTTCAGAGGCGACCTGATCCGAACTTGGTGCTTCCCCTGGTTGATACTTCGCTTTGTCGTGTTCTTGGTTCATGAAATCGTTCAGGTCGTCACTTGAAAGAGTGGAATGAGTACTGACTTGGCCGCATCGGCCTGGCGTCGTTCGATGCATTGGGCCGCGTCTCGCAAGGCATTGATCTGTCGGGCAGTGAAGGGGAGGGGCGCGCCAGGCTGGGGAACTTCCGGCACCAGGTGCTCGACGATTGCCGTGATCAGTTCCGATATCCCTTCGCCAGTAACCGCACTGGTCGCCAGCATTTCACGCGAGTGGGGAAGCTTGAGGTCGCCAGCAAGGTCGATCTTGTTGACCACATGCAATGCCGATGGCAGTTCGCGGAGCGACTGGTCGAGTTGATCGGGGCGAAGCTGAGCGGCGTCGTGCAAAACAATCACCAGGTCGGCCGAAGTCAACGCGGCCTTCGCCTTGGCGATTCCGGCTTGTTCCAGTTGGTCGTCCGAAACCCGGATCCCGGCAGTATCCGAGAACTGCACCGGCCAGCCATCCAAAGCGGTGGTCGCGTGCAGCACATCGCGGGTCGTGCCAGGCATGTCGAGCACGATTGCCCGATCGTAGCCGACGATCTTATTCAGCAGACTGCTCTTGCCGACGTTGGGTGGCCCTGCCAAAACAATCGACCAGGGACGCGTTAAAGATTGCCCGAGCGGCGCAAGTCGCAGAAGTTGATCGATTCGCTGTGTCGCAACTTCGAAATTCGGCTCGTCCAGCAGGGCGATAATCGCGGTCAGCTCGCGCGACAGAGCACCCTGGCATTGATCCCATAAATGAAGGGCTGCCTGAGTGGTGGCAGCCTCCGGCAAGGCGAGATGGGCCTCGGCCACGATCGCGTCGTCATGCGTGGCGCTGTTCCACTGCTGCCACGATTCAACCTCGCAGCCGGCCGATTGCAGGTGATTCAGAATCTGGCGACTCGCTTGCAGGCCACCGTGGCAATGGATCTCGACGAGATCTTCCGCCAGCTTGGCGACCACCAGCTCTTCGCCGGGCTGCTGATCGTTTTCACGCCAATGCCCGACGAGAATCCGTCCCACTTCGGCGTCGGCCAAGGGCAGCTTTCCCAGGCCATAAAAGTAACGATCGGCCGATGCCACCGCTTGGGGACCGCGCACGGCGACCGTGGCGATCGCTCCGCGAGCCGGAGGCGTCAGCACGGTGGCTGTCGTTCTGGAAGTTTTGTGGGACATCGTCGACGGCGAATTTACAGTCCGAGGAACTTGCTGGCCTGGGCTGCCACCTCCGAGAGGCATCCCTTGGCGAAGGGGCTCTTCAGATCGGCACTCTTGGCCAATTGCTGGAATGGGAGCGTACCACCGCGGCTGCACAGCATTTCGTAATCGGTCAGGGCCTGACCGAAGTCTTGCTGAGCACGCACCCAGAACTGCAGGGCACAGCACTGAGCCAACGTGTAGTCGATGTAATAGAACGGCGACATGTAGATGTGTCGCTGCCGCTGCCATCGACCGCCACCTGGCAGGTGCGGCAAATCACCGAACTGCATGTGCGGCAGATAGATCGCTTCGAGCCTGGTCCAGACGGCGTTCCGCTCTTCCGGCGTCATCTCAGGGTGGTTGTAGACTTCGTGCTGGAAGTGATCGACCATCACGCCATAAGGCAAAAACAGCAGCGAAGTGGTGAGATGGATCCGACGGAAACGATCGGCCTGGTCACCGAAGAAGTTCTCCATGTGCGGCCAGCAAAGGTATTCGAGGCTCATCGAGTGAATCTCGCACGACTCATAGGTCGGCCAGATGTTTTCGACGAGCGGCAACGAGATACTCTCATAGCACTGGTACGCGTGGCCCATCTCGTGCGTGAAGACTTCGACGTCTCCCATGGTGCCGTTGAAGTTCGCGAAGATGAACGGCACACGCTGCTGCAGCAAGCTGGAACAGAACCCACCGCCTGCTTTGCCAGAACGGTTTTGCAGGTCCATCAGGTTCTTGTCACGCATCAACTGAAAGAACTGCCCCAGCTTGTCGCTCATGCCATCGAACATCAGTTGAGCTTGCTCGATTTGATGATCGTAGCTGCCCTGCGGACGTGGATTGCCTGCGGGGTCGTGAATCGGTTCGTCCCAGTACATCAGGGGATCGAGACCGAGCAGTTCGCCTTGCCGACGACGGATCTCGGTGCACAGCGGGACGATGTTGTCGATCACTTCCTGGCGATATTGCTGGACGTCTTGTTCGGTGTAGTCGATACGCGACATCCGCTGATAGCCGAGCTGAACGTAGTTGTCGTACTTCAGCTTCTTGGCCATCTGATCGCGCAGCTTGACCATCTGATCGTAGATCTTGTCGAGCTCTTCGTGATTGTCGGCAAACCAACTCCACATCGTGCTGAGGGCCGAATGGCGGACCGAACGATCTTGCGATTCAGCAAACTCGATGATGCCGGATAAGTTGGTTGTCTTGCCTTGGAATTCAAACGAAGCGCTGGCCAGCAGTTCGTTGTACTTCGACATCAGACGCGCTTCTTCGACCAGGTCGCTTTCGATCACCGGATCGAACGAGCGGACCTGGCATTCCCACAGGGCGACCGCTTGTTCGCCAAAACGATCGACGATTTTTTCGCGGCGTGGTTCGGCGAGTAGCAGCTTCTTGATCCGCACGTCGAGATCGGTCAGCTTCGGGTCGATTTCGTCTCTGCGATCCATCGCCGCTTTGTACTCGGCATTCTTGGTGTCTTGATGGAAGCGGATCTCGGTCAGGCAGCGCCACGAGTCGACATCGCGTCGGATCTCGTCCCACTTTTCCACCCACTGAAAGAGCGCTTCGCCGCGGCCGTCGTCTCCATTGAGGCTTTCGATTCCCTTGGCGATCTCGTTGTATTGGGCAGTCAGCTCAGCGAGGTTTGGCTCAGGCAGAGCAAGCGTACGGAAGTCGTCCATCAACGGTGATCCTACAGGCGAATAATGCGAAAAAATCAGGAAAGAGGGGTGACGAGCGTTTGTTTGACTTCACACGCTCGAGAAGACATCATGGGTTTTTGATGCGAAGCTCATCCTTCTCTTCTTCTCAGCAGTTAGAGATCATACCCCATGGCCGATGAATTCTTCTACAAGTTCAATCCCACGGCCCCCGAAGTCGGCCCGATTGATTCAAAAACACTGAAGCAACTGGCCGGAAGTGGGGCGATTCAGCCTGAAAGCCAGTTGCGACGTGGGACTGGCGACTGGGTTGTTGCTTCGTCAGTGAAGGGGCTTTTCCCCGATGCCGCACCTGCCTCGCCACCAGAAGCGATTCCAGTGGAAGCCCCAGCGGCGGCGCCTCCTGAGGCGGCTCCCGTCGTGGCTCCGGCTGCCTCTGCGGGATTGAACTTCCCCAGCCTGGCCGAAACCAAGTCGGCTCCGGATGTCCCTCCAGGACTCGACTCACTGGTCGTGGCTCCGAAGAAGGCAGCCGGTAAGCCTGTGAAGAAGCCGGTGCCTCCAGCTTCGAAGAAGACCGCGGCCCCTCCGGTTGCCGCCCCGGTCGTCCCCGCTGCAGAAGCTGCCACGGCGGAACCTGTCCAGCCGGCTACCCCTACGGCGGTTGCCGCCCCTGCCATGGCTGCCAGTCCGAAAGAAGTCGCGGCGAAGGAGTCGGCGTCCAATCCATTTGCCACCGATCCGAAGGGAGGCCGGTCGAGCGGTCCGCGTCGCAAGGGAACCGGTGGGCTTGGCTCGCTATTCAACTTCGATGTGCTGATCGGCCCGACGGTGATCAAGGCATTGTTCTTTCTGGTTACCACGTTGATTTTGCTGGGCTGGATGGCTTCGACCGGTTGGACGGTCGTCATGGCGCTGGCGACCGGCGAGGCGTTGGCCCTCGGCATCGCGGCAGTCATGTCGCTGTTTCTCCTGATGGTTTCGTTGGTCTATATCATCATTGCCCGGGTCATGGCCGAGATCGTGATCACGTTCTTCCAGATCAACGAGAACGTCCGCGACATGCGCGACATGATGGAAGAAGACCAAGGCGTCGTGTCATAGTTGCCACTGCGCTGGGGCGTCGATGGCAGACGCCCCTGGGATTTGCCGCGGTCTACCCCCTATAGCGGTGTTTGGGTGGTTGACGATTTCCCTTGCGCCAGCCTACAAAGGGGACTGATTCTCTCCGTTGGGTTCGGTCCCCGATATATAGATTTAGGTTGGTTCTGCGATGTCTCACGACCCTGTTATTCAAAATGCCATCATCAGCGTCAGCAACAAGGAAGGTCTGACGGAATTCGCTCAAGGGCTGGTCGAAGCAGGGGTTACGATCTACAGCACCGGTGGAACTCGGCGTCACCTGGAAGAAGCTAAGATCGCGGTGAAAGACGTCACCGAATACACGCAGTTCCCTGAAATGATGGATGGTCGTCTGAAGACGCTGCATCCCAAGATCTTCGGCGGTATCTTGTGCCGACACGATCGCGACGACGACATGACCGCGATCGGTGAACATGGCATCTTCGCGATCCCGCTGGTCGTGGTGAACTTGTACCCATTTGAAGAAACGATCGCCAAGCCAGGCGTGACCGATGCCCAAGCGATCGAGCAGATCGACATCGGCGGTCCAAGCCTCGTGCGTGCCGCTGCCAAGAATCACGCGTTCACGACCATCGCTTGCAAGCCTTGCCAATACCCAGAGATCTTGGCGGAACTGAAGGAAGGTGGCAAAACGAGCCTCGGTCTGCGTCGCAAGCTGGCCGCCGCTGCTTTCGCACATACGGCTGCCTACGACGCCGCCATCGCCAACTACTTCGAGAAAGACGAAGAGAACGCCTTCCCCGAAACGCTGCGTCCAACCTACGAACGAACTTCCGTGCTGCGTTACGGCGAGAACCCACATCAGCAAGGTGCTCTCTACGCCGTGCCCAAGTTCTCTGGGGCTTCGCTGGTGCATGCCAAGCAGCTCAACGGCAAAGAGCTTTCGTACAACAACCTGCTCGACCTCGACAGCGCGCTGGCCATCGCTCGCGGTTTGCCCGATGCGGCTGTCTCGGTGATCAAGCACAACAATCCATGTGGTGCCGCTTCCGCAGCGAGTTTGTCGGAAGCCTGTGAGAAGGCCATGCTGGGTGATCCGCTGAGCGCCTTCGGAAGCGTGATCGGTATGAACCAGCAGGTCGATGCCGCCACGGCCGAATATCTGTCGACGCCGGGTCTGTTCGTCGAAGCGATCGCCGCGCCAGGCTTCACGCCAGAAGCGGTCGAAATCTTGACCACCAAGCCCAAGTGGAAAGCCAACGTTCGCTTGATGGAAGTTGGTCCGCTGGAAGGGGCTCGTCCTGAATTCCAGTCGCGCTGGATCGAAGGTGGCTTGCTCGTTCAGAACACCGACTTCACCCCAGACGACCCAAGCACCTGGCAAGTTGTTACCGAAACGCAGGTCGACGAAGCGACACGTCAGGAACTGTTGTTTGCCTGGGAGATTTGCCGGTTCGTTAAATCGAACGCGATTGTCTTGTGCAAGGATCGATCGCTGATCGGTGCCGGTGCCGGCCAGATGAGCCGCGTCGACTCGGTTCAGATCTCGATTGAGAAAGCAGCCGATCGCGCTCCTGGCAGCGTGCTGGCCAGCGACGCGTTCTTCCCGTTCCCCGATTCGATTCACGAAGCCGCCAAGGCAGGCGTCAAAGCGTTCATCCAGCCAGGCGGCTCGAAACGAGATCAAGAAGTGATCGACGCTTGTAACGAGCACAAGTTGCCGATGCTGTTCACCGGCGTTCGCCACTTCCGTCATTAATCCACGCGAAAGACCGCGATGTCTGCCCCGACCGTCCTCGACAAGATTGTTGCCAAGAAGTGGGAAGAGATTGCCGCCGCCAAGGCGCTACGTTCGCTGACCGAAGTCGAGGCACGCATCGCCGATGCCCCTCCGGCCCGCGACTTTCTGGGTGCGTTGGCTGCGGATGGTCCGGTGAAACTAATCGCCGAGGTGAAGAAGGCGAGCCCATCGAAAGGGCTCATTCGGCCTGACTTCCATCCCGTACAGATTGCCAAGGACTACGAAGCAGCTGGGGCGACCTGCATTAGCTGCTTGACCGACGAGTCGTTCTTTCAAGGTCACCTCGACTACCTGGTGGCCATTCGTCAGGAAGTCGGCCTGCCGATACTGCGAAAAGACTTCGTGCTCGATCCGTACCAGGTCGTCGAAGCCCGAGCCGCTGGCGCGGATGCCGTGCTTTTGATTGCCGAATGTCTGGACGACGCTGCGCTGAAGTCGTTGCACGATCAGATCTGCGAACTGGGCATGACGCCCCTGGTCGAGTTGTACGACGAAGAGAACGTGTCGCGTGTGCTCGACATTGGGGCGAAGCTGGTGGGGATCAACAACCGTGACCTGCGAACCTTCGAGGTCGATCTTCACCATACGATCCGCCTGGGGCAACAGATCCCGGACGACCGCGTGTTGGTGGGCGAGAGCGGGATCTTCACGCACGACGATATTCTTCTGCTTCAGAACAACGATGTCGATGCCGTACTGGTGGGCGAAAGCCTGATGCGGCAAGACGACGTGCAAGCGGCCGTGCATAGCTTGCTCGGAACGTCGTCGTCGATGTCGTAACCCAAGGAACGATTGTCCCTGACCTGCGAAGAGTTGCCTTCCATGAATGTTGCTCGACAGCTCGGAGCCTTAACGCTGCTGCTGGCCTTCGGCTCGATCGCGTGGGCCGGTTCGCTGGACGGAATCGTTACCGGTAGCAGCTTTCTGGATGGGATCCTGCATCCCTGGTTCAGTGCCGAGCATCTGCTGGCAATGCTCGCGATTGGCATTCTGGCCGTGCATGTCGAGAAGGGTTCGATCATCGCCGTGCCGATTGTCTTTCTGACCAGCATGCTGGCCGGGGCAGGTCTCAACGGCAGCGGGATCGCCATTCCGTGGGTCGAAACCTGGGTCGCGATCTCGATGATCATTCTGGGAATCTTGCTGGCCGTCGGCTGGAAGTATCCCGAATTGATGCTGGCAATCGTAGTGGCTGGATGCGGTTTGTTTCATGGGTATGCCCATGGGATGATCTATCGGGCACCGACCTTATCGCTATCACTGCTGGCAGGCCTGACCATTGGCTGTGCCCTGGTGCTGGCACTGGGAATCTGGATTGGCCATTGGATTGTGGCGTCGTCGATCTTCTCTCGATGCCTTGGTGGCGGCGTGATTCTGGGCGGGCTTGTCGCGCTGTTCTTTGTCGCCGGCACGTAATTCCAGCAACGCGTGCTAGCGTGCTGTGAATGCGGATGTGTCTTGCATCGAGTCCCCAATCTCGGGTAGTAGTACTTCCCGCGGGTCGATTTCGTGTCGATGCGACCTGTCTCGATTCGGGAAACCGAGTTAATTCGATTCAACACGTCAGGCCCACAGGTCGATGCAGAAAATAGATACCAATTGGATTCTGCCTTCTCCGTCTGAGCCTGCTGACGCGCTGACTATGTCTGAATCTCATGCATCTGGAATGGAACGGTTGCCCTCTAGCGACGGTTCGCTGGCACGCCTTCTGTTGGGGATGGCTCTGATTCCCCTGATGCTGTTGGCCGTGATCACCACGCTGTGCTATCTGACCGCCATCGATCCCGCCACGACGCACCTGTTCTATAGCGCGGAAGGGAATCCATTTCCTTACCGCGAATCGATCGTTGCGACCACGATTTACAACTATGGCCCGTTTCCCGCAGTCGTTTTCGGCAGCTTGAGCGGCGTCGCCTTTCTGGGAAGCTTCGTCTTCGCCCGCCTACGTACATGGCGAAAAGGGGCGCTATTCTGCTTGCTGGCAATCGTCATCGGACCAGGCATCCTGATCAACTCGGTGCTGAAGCCTTATTGGGGACGCCCGCGGCCATGCGATACGGTCGCCTTTGGTGGTGGGCAAGACTACGTTCCGCCTGGCACGATCGGCCCTTACGAGATGGCCAAGTCATTCCCCAGCGGGCATGCCTCGATGGGATTTGTCTTCCTGTTGCCAGCCTTTTTGCTGCTTCGTCAGAACCGAAAACTGGCCGCAGGCGTATTTGTGTTGGGCCTCGCTTGTGGAATGGGAGTGGGGGCATCCCGGATCGCCGAAGGGGGGCATTATCTTAGTGATATTGCTTGGAGTGGGGCGATTGTCTACTTTACCGGCCTTACTTTGTACGTGGTGATGTACGGCTGGAAACGGTCGGTTCGCCAAGGCAGCGAGAACCCCGACACGGTGCCGTTCTCGTCCGCTCGCGATGCCGCGTCTACTGGAAATACTCGCACCACTTCGGCCGCCTAAACGAAGCATTCGATCGATGTTGACCACGATTCAGAGGTACGTTCTGTGGGAGATCCTCAAGGTCTTCCTGCTCTGCCTCGGAATAACTGTGCTTCTGATGACCGTCGGTGGCGGTGTGAATGAAGGGCTGAAAAAGGGTCTGCCGCCAGGCGTGATCCTGAACATGCTCCCTTACTTCATCCCCGAGATGCTGCGGTACACGATCCCTGGCTGCATGCTGTTTGCGGTCTGTACGCTCTTCGGCCGGATGTCTGCCACCAACGAGATCACCGCTGTTAAGTCAGCGGGGATCAATCCGATAGAACTGATGTGGCCGGTGCTAGCACTGGCTTACTTTCTCAGCTTCTTCACCTTCTGGATGTACGATGCCTGCGCCAGCTGGTCGCGTCCGAACATGCACCGCGTGGTGGCCGAGTCGCTTGACGACACCGTCTACGGCATGCTTCGGGCGAAGCGAAGCTTCAAGATGTCTGGCTTCGATGTCTCGGTGAAGACGGTCCGCGACCGCGTGATGATCAGTCCCCGATTCACGATCGCCGCGACGGACTCACAGCCATCGATCTTCGTGGAAGTGGCCGAGGCCGAGCTACGAACCGATCCGGAAACAGGCGTGCTGCAGTTGATCTGCCGCGATGGCTCGGTCGAATATGGTGGCGAGCAGTCGATCGACTTCCCAGACGAGCAAATCATTTACCTCGATCATTTGAACTCGATCGAGATGGACGAAAACAGCGCCTCGCCGGCGAACCTCACCCTCAATGCAATCCCCAGGCAGATCGAGCGGCAGCAGAAGATCATCGAAGAAGGAAGGCAGAGCCTGGCCAACGCGGAGGCGGCGGGGGACGAAGAAACGATCGGGCATGCCAAGCGGCACGTCAGTCACCATCAAAACCGACTCTACCGACTGCAAGCCGAGCGGCAACGTCGCCTGGCGAATGGGTTCGGTGTGTTTTGCTTCGTTTGCATGGGGATGCCAGTCGCGATCTGGCGTCGTTCGTCCGACAACGTCTCGACGTTCTTTACCTGCTTCCTGCCGATCTTGCTCCTGTACTATCCGCTGCTGGTGATCGGTGAACAAACCGCGCGTGACGGAACGTTTGGTTCTGCCCCGGTTTGGATTGCGAACATTGTCCTTTTGGCAGTCGGTGCGCTGCTGGTTTGGCGCGTCAACCGAAACTGATAAGCAAGCATGAACGAAACGACTGCCGATCTCGCCTCACCTTCCGTCGACAACCCACTCTGGTCGCGACGCGCCCTGTGGTTTCTGGTGGGGCTCGGACTGTTTCGCCTGCTGTATCTGGCGCTTGATCCTTTTGACCTGGTGCATGACGAAGCCTATTACTGGGACTGGTCGCGTCAGCTCGACTACGGCTATTTCAGCAAGCCGCCGATGATTGCCTGGTTGATCGGGCTTTCGACACGGCTGTTGGGCGATCACGAGTTCGCCGTCCGCTTGCCTGCCGTGTTGCTGGGCACCGGTAGCCTCGGATTTCTGTTTCTCCTTGCTCGCCGCATGTACGACGCTCAGGTCGGCTTCTGGGCGATGTTGCTCGCCGCGCTGACGCCTGGCAACGTAGCGATGAGCCTGTTGATGACCATCGATGCTCCGTTTTTGTTCTTCTGGAGCGTCGCCATGTATGCCTTCTGGCGACTGCTGGAACGAGGCGAAGATCGTGGCAAATGGTTGCTGATCACGATGGTCGTCATTGGCCTCGGTCTGTTGACCAAGCAAACCATGGTTGGCATGCTGGTGTTCGGCGGCTTGTTCGTGCTCCTTTCCAAAGAAGATCGTTTCGAAGCGATTCGGCCCGGTCTATATATCTGTGCGATTGGTGCACTGTTGTTTCTGCTGCCGGTCGTCTATTGGAACTACCAACACGACTGGGTCACGGTGCAGCACACCAGCGAGCACTTCCAGGGCGAGCCTGTCTCGGCACTGCGTCGCGTGGTGATCTCGCTGGAATTCGTTGGCGGACTGTTCGGATTGCTTTCGCCGGTGACCTTCTTTCTGGTCGCTATGGTGGGACTGTTCGGACTGTTATCGTTCAGGAATTTGGGGCGTCGTGAACGCTACCTGCTTTGCATGAGTGCCTTGCCACTGATCCTGGTGGTCGGCTTAAGCTTGAAGCAACGTTTAGAACTAAACTGGCCAGCGCCATTCTTCAGTGCTGGAATCATCCTGGTGGCTGCCTGGGCTTTGGGCCGCGTATCGCTACCGAAGATGGTGCTGCAGCCTGCCG
Source organism: Bremerella sp. JC817 (assembly GCF_040718835.1). Lineage (NCBI taxonomy): Bacteria > Pseudomonadati > Planctomycetota > Planctomycetia > Pirellulales > Pirellulaceae > Bremerella > Bremerella sp. JC817. The sequence goes on from NZ_JBFEFG010000280.1 coordinate 750,926, forward strand.
AGTGGCGACTGAAGTACGCGGCCATTTTCGGTGCGTTGTTTGTCGTTGGCACCTATGCGATTCCCTTCGCGTTGAAGCCGATGGGCTTAAACGGCAGCAAGGTTGACGTGATTGTTCGCCTTCGTGGCTGGGAAGAACTTGGCACCGAAGTGGGTGCTCGCTTGAAAGATCGCTCGCCCGAATCGACGCCAATGATCGTGGCGGCTGGCCGCGCCGTCGCTTCGGAGCTTGCCTTCTACATGCCGCAGCATCCCAAGGTCTACCTTTGGGGCGACAATGACTTTCCCCTCTCGCAGTACGACATCTGGGGTGGACCGCAGAACGTCGATGGCCAGGACCTGCTGCTGGTTACCCATCAAAACGAAGAACTCCCACCGCCGCTACGACTTGCTTTCGCATCGGTCGAGCCGCTGGAAAATGTCGAGATCGAAGTTGGCAACGGCCGCAAGCATGCCGTGACCATCTATCAAGGCAAAGGTTTCCGCGGATGGTCGGTCGCCAAACGAATTCAGGCCGACGAAAAGACGCTGCGGCGTTAATCGCTTACAGCAGATGCCGCGCTTTGATTTCCAGGTACTGGTTGACCAGGTTGGCCGTCAGATCTTCTGGGAAGACATCGAGCGCGAGCACGCCCTTGTGGCTCAAATCGGTCAGCACGTGGTGCCGCCATGTCAGGATCTCGGCGGCGGCCGCGGCTCGGAATAGTTCCGGCCCGTACGGCTTCTCATTTTCCGCCGCATCGAACAAGCGATGATCTCGCAGCAGAACGCCCAGCGGCAAATGTCGCCCGACCAGCGTGCTGAGGTATTGTTCGATCTGATGCGAATTCACTTCGTCGATCACGTTGCTGATCAACACCACGAGTGAACGCTTGCGACAGTTGGTTCGCAAATGCATGAACGCTTCGTCGTAGCGAGACTCGACCAGGTTCGGGAACTGATCGTAGCTGGCGTGCAGTAAATGGTTCATGTGGTTCGCGCCCGACTTCGGCGGCACGTACTTGTGTACCCGGTCGGAGAACAAGATCGCTCCGACCGAATCTCCTTGCCGCAGGGCGACATAGCTGAGCATCAACATCGCGTTGAACGCGTGGTCGAGCAGACTGATCCCGTCGGCCTGATTGGTCATCATGCGGCCGCAGTCGACCATGAAGATGATGCGTTGGCTCTGACTGGTTTGGAACTCGCGAACGGTCAAGCGGCGTCGTCGGGCCGTACTTCGCCAGTCGATATGCTTGTAGTTGTCGTCGCGGGTATAGTCACGCAGACGCTCGAAATCGTGGTCTTGTCCCACCTTTCGCGTGCGACGCACACCAACAAGGCTCAAGCGATTGGTTCGCGCGAGCAAGGCATATTCGGCCAACTGCTTCATGTCGGGATAGACGTTGATCGCCACGTGGCATGGCAGCTTGACGATCTTCTTCCAGAAACGCAGGCGACTGTCGACTTGCAGAAAGACCTGATCGAGCGTGAACGATCCCCGCTCGGTCGGTTCCATTTCGTAGTGGACTGTCGTGCGGCTACGGGGATCAGCGTTCAAGCTGAACTGTTCCGGGACGGCTTGGAACTGCTGCGGGACGTCGTCGCGGACAAACATGTGCAGCGCGAGTGGTCCTTTGTAGGTGATCGTCAGGACCACCTTCTGCTTCTTCAGCAGCGAGGCAATTCGCGAGGTCTCGCGTTCGACTTGAAAGTCTTTCGCGTTTGGCAAACTGGCCAGATCGATCGCGGCGACTAGCGCGATCACCAGGTTCAAGCCAACCAATACCCAAGCGATCCAGGTCAACGAGTTGCCGACCGTCGCGAACACGACCAGGATGCAAATCGACAGCAAGGCCATCGCCGAAAGGCCAAGCCAGATCCTCTTTCCGAACGGAACCGCTTTGAGTTGAAACCGATCCCAGCCCGCCGCATACGCGACAAACTGAATGAACGAGAAGATCCCGATACCTGCCGCCAGCGCGATCATGACCAGAATCGGGATCAATAGGCTGGTGGCGTCCGCCAACAGGATCGCAATCACCGGCACCGGCATCAGGGCGGCGAACGTTAGCGCAAGCCAGATGCTGGGCGTCGTCCGCCACCAGCGCGCAAGGATCGCCAAGGGCAGCAACATGGCTACCAACTGGGTCGTCGGCTGGGTGAGGACGTTGGTCCACAGTCCGGTGAAAAGGTCAGTGAAGAACGAGATCACAGACGAGGCACCTCGATCGTACGGATCAGTTCCGTCAGCAGTTCGTCGACCGAATGGCCTTCCACTTCCGCTTCCGCCGAAAGCACCACGCGGTGACGCAGCGCTGGCAAAGCGATCTGGACGACATCGTCCGGCACGGCATAGTCACGGCCATTGAAAGCGGCCAACGTGCGGGCCCCCTGCATCAGGGTGATCCCGGCACGGGGCGAAGCACCCAGGTGGAACTGCGGCCAGGTACGCGTCAGACGGACAATCTTGTTGATATAGTCGATCAGCTTGTCGGCGATCAGCACGTCGCCGTTCTGACGTGTCACTTCCAGGATCTTTTCGGGCGAGGTGATCACTTCCAGTTCTTCTTCCAGCCGCTTGCCGAGATCGACTTGCTGGCTGTGCTGCTTCAAGATTTCCGCTTCTTCCAATTCGCTTGGATAGTCGAGATTCAGCTTGAACATGAATCGGTCGAGCTGGGCTTCCGGCAGGTTGTAGGTCCCTTCCGACTCGATCGGGTTTTGCGTTGCCATCACCAGAAATGGTCGTTCGATCTTGTGGCTGGTGCCATCGATCGTCACGCGAAATTCCTGCATCACTTCCAGCAAGGCAGCGTGCGTCTTGGCAGGCGAGCGGTTGATTTCGTCCGCCAGCAAGAGCTGCGTGAAGATCGGGCCAGGGCGGAAGCGGAACTCGTTCGCCTTCATGTCGAAGTACGGAGCACCCGTGATATCGGAAGGCATCAAGTCGGCGGTGAACTGCACCCGGCCGAAGTTACAGCCAAGTACGCGGCCCAGCGTGCGGACGAAGAGCGTCTTCCCGAGACCTGGCGCACTTTCAATCAGCACATGGCCGCCGCTGAACAAGGCAACAAGCGTGCCGAGAACCAGTTCTTCCTGACCGACGTAGATCTTCGAGATCTCGTCGGTGATCCGCTGGAACAATTCCCGCGTTTCCGAAAAGGCCGTGTCGTCCGAATGGTGTCCTTTGAGCGAAGTGACCGGTCGCTGTGGTTCGACCGACGGAGCGCTCTGGGCAGGAGGGAGTGCGGACGAACCCTCGATCGCGTCGAACACGCTGCCGGTGTAAGACTGATCGTCGGCCTCGGCCGAGGAAACGATCGGCGGCTCGGCGGCTGGTTCCGCCGGAGCCTGTGGAGCGGCTTCGCTCGCTGAAGGAACGATCTGAACGTTATCGCACTGGGGGCAACGGGCCTTCTTGCCAACCGCGTCCTGACCGACACGCAGTTTCTTACCGCATCCGGAACAGGCGAACTCGATAATTTCAGGCGTAGGACTACTCATTGATGCTCGCTTATCGTGACTAACGCCGCGTGGCTTACTTCGTGATATTCAAAGGATGTAAGGGCAGGGAAGTGGGGAACTAGTTGCCGTCGGTGCGTCGCGTCTTCGAGCGGCGATAGACGGTGTCTCCCTTCATAACCTGATGATATTGCTGCAATCGGAGTTGGGCATAACCATGATCGTCGGTGGCCTGGAGCAAATCTCCGACCGCTTCGACATGTTTCTTGAAGTCGGATGTCTCGGCCGCTGGCAATCGTTTGGGCCGGCCGAAGATCGGGTACAAGGCGAAACAAAGGACGATCAACCACCACGCCATCTGCAAGCCAACCAGGTTTAGCGGCCACTTCGAAAGCCACTCCCAGCCGGTGTTGCCGTCGGTCGATTCGTCGGCGTTGAGCACGCGGACAGGGCCATCCGTTTCGAGGAAGGCGACCGATTCGGTTTCGTAGTAAAGATCGCATTCGTTGATCAACTTTCCGGCCAGCTTGCGATGTTCCGGATTGACCAGCGGTAAGTTCAACAGGAACGAACCGTTGTTGATCAAGATGATCTGGCTGTCGCTATATTCGCTCCCCATCCAAACGGCGATCGGTTCGCCATCACCGGCGAGCAGGACCTCTTGGTCTTCGATCATGTAAAAAGGTGGAGCGTTCTCGTCCTCTTCGTCGTATTCTTCGTAGATCGAATCGTACGTCGCCGGGATCATCTTCGAGTTCAGTTCGATCCGCGTCTTCGAGGCGTCGATCTCTTCGGCCCATGGCCCGGAAAGGTTCTTCACGACACGCTGCGGCGTGGCGCGATCGGTCTGGTAGAAGTAGTAGTCACTCTTCGCGGTTTGGTAGTTACGAAGCTGATCGAAGTCTTCAATCGCCAGGCTTCGTTGACGCATCGCATCGAGCTTTTTATCGGCATCGACCGTTTCGATCACTTCGCTCCAATAGCGGATCGAAGCGTCGAAATCGCGCCCCACGATCACAAACGTTCGGGCTTCTCCTGTTTCCATCCAGTTCAAAATCGCATTCCGCAGGTCTTCGTCCGGACCATTAAAGTCGGTCGGAAACCAAACGATGATGTCGGAGCGAAGCATACGTGGCGAAACGACGCCGTAGCTGCGAACGCTGAAGCCTGCGTCTTTGAACATTTCGGAAAGGGCGCGGGTACCGTTGACGCTGCTTCCTGCCTCGCCGGAACGCTTGCCGTAAACGGTTGGCAGGATCTCTGCTTTCTCGCTGCACCCGCTGACGACGGTGCTGATTAGTAGGAGGAACAACCAATGAAAATGCCGGAAACGAGCCATCAAGCGGTTCCTCCGGCTAAGGTTTGATCGAAACGGGGAAGCTGTTCCCAGCAGCGTTCAAAGCGATCACGTGTGAGGTCACGGTTCCCGAAGAACACATCTTCAAACGCGTTCATGGTTTGCTGCAGGATCGGACGCAGTTCGCGATTGCGGCCTGCTTCACGCAGGTACTGACCGTTGGTCTTCCCTTTCGCCAGACGAATCACGTGCCCCTTGTCGAGTTCGAGCAGTTGGAAGCTGAACAAGTAGACGATCGCTTCGTTGAAGTTGCCTGCTTCGTAACAGCGGCGAGCTTCTTCGCGGAGGTTGCCATCTTTCTTCTTCACCTCGAAGGGAAGGTGCTCGACGCGGTCGACTTGCCGTGTGGTGTCTTCCAGCGGAGTCTCTTCCACTTTCGACCGCGAGGCAACCGCAGAGCCATTACGAATCGCGTTGAAAATCAAGTAGCTGATCGCACCCAGGACCGCGATCAGCATGCCGTACATGATGATCGATGCGAACGAGAAGTCGCCCATGCCGGAGAACCAAGGAGCCCCGCCGGCGGGTGTGATCGGTTTGGCAGGCTTCGGTTTAACGGGGGTGCCTGGCTGCGAGTCGGGCATCTTCGCCTCGCCCGGAATCGGCAGCCGTCGGAGGTTGTCAGACTCGCTGTCGTACCAGTTGGCTTGCGGCAATCGCGACAGCGCCTCGCGACCTTGTTCGACCGGGCGATCGATCGCTTGATCGCCATCGACCAGCAAACGCTCGAACGTCTGGGCGGAACTTGCCTGGCAAAGGCAACTCAACAGAAGGACCACAAATGTGACGCGGATTAAGGAAGTCAAAATCATCCGGCGACCTCCTTCATACGCGAGGCCTCGGCCCGCAAGACCAGTTCGACTTCCCATCCTTCGCGGCGGATTCGCAGATCGAGATAACAGAGGAAGCGGACTACGGTCATGAAAGCGACGACCAGCCACAAGGCGCAAGGAAACCAGATGAACAGGAACATGTCGTTCCAGTTCCATTCGCCAAAGACAAACCCACGCAGACCGAACACGTTCATCACCACGCTGGTAGTCAGCAGCACGCTGAACGCACCGGCGGCCATCGCGCGGATGATCAGGTCGCCAAAGTTGGGTTGATGCAGTGCCGAGCTACGTCGGCCGACCGTGATGGCGTCTTTGTTCTTCGAGAAGACCGGATTGCGTTCCAGCACCAGGATTTCGCTGATGTAGGGTCGCACTCCGCGGAGGATGCCAGCGTAACAGCACGCGAAGAAGAGGAACGTTCCGGCGACCGGGTCTTCTTCAAACGAGGCGATCAGCGCGAGCCCCATGCCAGGCAAGATTGCCCGCAGCACGGCCACAATCCAAAACACACGCGGCACCACTGGCCACAGACCAGACGCCATGCGACGCCAGTCGGGCTTGTCGTGAAACAAGGCATCGCCCAGCAGCATGGTGATTGGCAGACCTGCCAGAGGTGCTTCCAGAAAGATGAGGCAGCACATGTAAACGAGAAATGCCCCGGCAGTATCGTCGACCACGAGGTCTGGTTCCATCGACCAGAGCAAAGCCGCATTCAGGAACGTCAATGGAATCGCGGTGATGGCGATCGCCTGAACGATCTTCCACCAATAGACGCGCATCACGACCAATGCCAGATCGTAGATCTCGAGCAGTTCGCGTTCGCGGATCGCAATTCTGGTCTTATCGAGCTGCACGAGATTCCCTTCGTGGATAGCCAAGCACGATAAAGTAGACCATCAGCAGCCCGCTGCAAAAGATCGCGATCGTTTGCTTCGCCGCTTGGGGCAAAATCGAAGGAGAAATCCAGGCTTCGATCATCGCCGCCAGGATGAACAAACAGGCCGAAGCCCCCATCACCGGCAACGCTCGCTTGGCACCCATCCGCAGCGAATCGATCCGTTCGTAAGCGACTCGGCGCGACTTGTCGTACAGGCTCTCTTGCCCGGCGGGGACTTCGTCTTCCAGCAGGGTTTCTTCTTTGTGATAAGGACTGATCAACGAGAAGCCAATCCGCAAGCCAGCTCCGGCGGCCAGGACGATTGCGGTCAACTCGAACGGACCATGCGCCGCGACGAACTCGAAGAAGTGTTGACTTGTCTCAGGCGTCACACTGGGGCTGGCCATGTAGCCGAACGTCGCCCCCAGGGTCGCCGCGTTGAATAGCAGCACGCAGATCCCACCGATCACGGTGATCCCGACGACGAAACATTTGATGCCGATGCTGGTGTTGTGCTCGACATAGAACGCCGCGCCAGCGGCGGTCGGGCCACCGCTTCTGCTGGGAGCATCGGCGTACATCTGCTCGTACATGTCGAGCGCTTCGGCCCCGACGATTTCTGCCGCAAAATTGGGGAAGCGATCGGGGTGAGCCGCCATGAAGCCGGTCAGCAGGAAGACGGTCCAGAACATCCAGAACGTTAGCTGCACGCAGCGGTCGTTGAAAATCTCGCGCGGGATCTGGCGGAAGAGAATGTCGCCCACCTTGGACCAGTCGACCCGCTGGCTGCGATAGAGTTGCCCGTGAGCGCGACCGACCAACTTGTGTAGGTAGTCGACGATGTTCGGCGGAAGTTGATAGCTGTCGGCCAACGCCAGGTCGGCACAAGCGGCCCGATAGAGTGCCGCGAATCGAGCAATGTTGCGGGCACCAATCGACTTCTTACGCGAGCTTGACATCTGAGCGCAGAGATTCTCTAGCTCTTGCCAATGCACACGGCGTTTCTCGATTAGTTGGGCAACTTTCAACGGGGTGTTCCTTTAGCTGACGCTTACCGGAGGTTTGTCCGAGGCGTTTTCATACGGAGAACGTTGCTCTGGATTTGGCAGCAATTGACCATCATCCCGCACCCCGTCTGACGAGTGACGCGACAGGAACGTGCGGTAATATAAGGCGCACAGAAGTAAATCGTAGCTGGTATCGTCTGGCAGACCAAACTTTTCCAGCAGCGGTTCGGCCAGATGCCGGGCGATCTCGCGGCGTCGCGCGGTGGTGAAGTAGCGGCGGCGTTCGACGTACGTTGCCACCGCTTTGACCATGCTGCGTGGGGCGACGAAGTTCGGAGGAATATAGTCCGCCAGCAAGCGGGCCCGATCGTCTTCGATCTTGGCGACCTTCATCAGCCACGAACGGTCTTCGATCACCACCATCGTTCCGGCGATCAGGTCGCCAATACGCTGGAAGCGGTTGTTGAAGATCGGCACGATTAAAGCAAACAGAAAGGTGACCACAATCGGATCGGCGGTCATCTGCTCGCGCATCCAGGCAAACGGCAGCGGCACCATCGGCCACATATCGACGTAACGAAACAAGTTTCGCACGGCGGATTGAAACAGATTGATCGGCTCCCCTTCGTCGGTCGTCACACGCAGGTTCAGCAAGCGTTTGCCAGGCGTCGTACCGTTCCACCAGTACTCGAACGCGGCCATGTAGAACCAGTTGAAGAAGAAGACGGCCAACGTTCCCAGGGCCATCATCAAGTCGCCGAGGCCTGCCTGAACGAAAGCGTTGCCGACGCCCAGAACACCCAGCAAGATGAAGAACGCGACCACCACCGCCAGGCGAATGAACAGATCGAGAAGGAAGGCAAGCAACCGACGGAATGGTCCCGCGACCTGGTAGTTGAACGCGATGTTTTCCGGCGTCACGACCTTAAATTGCGAGTCGATTGCCTCAGTGTTCCACGGAGCTACCATCGAGGAGCTTCTCTATCCTTGCAGGGGCGGCTTGCGTTGCTGTTGCCGTCAGACGAGTTCTTTTCAGTTTACCGCACCGGTTTGCTGAAAGACGAGGACTCGTCCCAGATTAATCGCTTTTCATCCCCCTCAACAGAGGTGAGGGACCTTTTTCGGCCGAAAGTCTTTCGTAAGGGAACCGTCAAAATTGGCCAGAATCGACGGGAAAAGTCTCACTTCCCCCGCTTTCTGCTGGTTTGTCTCTGTTATTCTCCGACGACGGTTGCAACGGTTCACCCACGAAACCAGCCGCGACTATAGAACCACCCCATCAGCACCCCGGCCACACAGACCATCAGCCCGAGGCAGGCCTCGTAACCATATTGCGAATTGAGCCCCGGCATATCGGAGAAGTTCATCCCATAAACCCCGGCGATGAAGCTCAGCGGAATGAACACGGTGGCAATAATGGTCAGGGTCTTCATCACCTCGTTGGCACGCTGGCTGGTCATGGCAAAGTGGAAGTCACGCATGTCCGAGCATATTTGCCGATAGGTATCGACCGCGTCGAGAAGCTGCGAGATATGGTCGTCGGCGTCTCGCAAGAAGACGCACGTATTGTCGGTATACCGGGTGAAGCTCAAGGCCATCAGGTTGCGGATCGCTTCACGATGAGGAAGCAGGTTCCGGCGGATGGTGAGCAGGTCGCTGCTGATCCGCTGGATTTCGGGAATGAGGTTGGTCGTGTAACCGGCCGCCAGCGGATCGTCGATTTCATCGAGCCGGTCGCCGAACGATTCGACCACCGGAAAGTAGTGATCGATGACCGAGTCCATCAAGGCATACGAAAGATAGTCGGGCCCCATCTGACGAATCTTGCCGATCGACTTCCGCAAACGTGTCCGGACCGGCTCGAGTCGATCGTGGGGGCCTGCTTCTTCCACGCTTAAAATGTAGTTGTCGCCAACCACCATACTAAGCTGCCGCGTATCGAGACGCGGATCGACTTCCACCATGCGAACCACAAGGAAGGCGTAGTCTTCGTACTCTTCCGCTTTCGCGCGCTGGTGTGGATGCAAGATGTCTTCATAAACCAGCGGATGCAGGTCGAACATCGACGCCAGTTGCCTCAGCCGCGAGGTGTCGCCTAGGCCATGCACATGAATCCACGTGATGTCGTAGTTGCCGAGGTATGCCCGGACATCGTCGGCATCGCGGATCTCTGCCTCTTCGAAATCGTTGGGGCCGAATGCGATCAGATGAATGTGGCTGTGCAGTTCCTCATCAGGCTGGGCCGCCGTACCTGGGGCCGAGCCTGGGGGAGTTCGCCGTTCAAAAGGGCGACGCAGAAAGTGGAGGTCAATCGGCAATTTCATGGTTGCAACGCATCCTGCACTGCAGATAGCAGCGTCGAGACAACTTCTGGCTTCTCATCCGCCAGGTTCTTTAGTGGGTCCGGCGACTGATGCATATCGTACAGTTCCAAATCGGTGGGGCTATCTCCCTTGCGGCGGAAGATCAGCCGATAGTCGGCATTTCTGACACTGACCTGGTTGCCGTTCCAGTAGCTGATCGCAACATCTCGAACCGCTGCTTTTGGCTGACGAAGAATCGGCCCGAGGCTGGTCCCATCGAGCGGATGTACCGTCTGCTGAAAAGAAGGTTCGCACAAATCGACTAGCGTCGGGTAGATATCGAGCGTTTCGGCCAGGCTTTCCGTGATTGCCCCCTGATCGGTAACCCCTGGCACCCGAATCAGCAGCGGGCTGTTCAAGGCACGTTCGTGCGACGTGTGCTTACCCCAGACGGCGCTCTCGCCGAGATGCCAGCCATGATCGCCCCAGACGATTACAATCGTCGAGTCGGCCAGGCCGGTTTCGTCGAGGGCTTTCAGCACTTTTCCAATCTGCCGGTCGGTATATCGGACACATGCCAGGTACGCTTTGCGAGCGGTGACCTGATCTTCTTTCGCCAGCGGTCGCGACTTGGGGAAAGGAGCATTGTACTTGTAAAACTCACCAGAGTTCTGCCAATACTTGGTTTCAGGGCGGGCAGCGTTAGGAGCGGGTTCGATCTGCATCGCATCGACCGCTTCCCAGTCTTGCTTCGGGGCAACGAAAGGCAGGTGGGGCTTGATCAGTCCCAGCCCCATGAAGAATCGCTTACCGTTCTGTTGATACGCTTTCAGCTTTTCGATCGCCGTGTCGGCCAACATGCCATCGGGCAGGTCCGAGTCCTCTTCTACCGTGAACTGCATCAGATCGTGATGCCCTTGGCCATCTTCGCGATGCTTGCCGTCGGCGTAAGCGAAGAAGACTCCCCAGCCTCGTTTCCAGGGACCATAAGGTGTCGCCAGATCGTCCCACGCATGCGGCACTTCGTCGCGTCCATCTCCTTTGCCGTTGTAGGCGTACACCTTGCCATCGGCCGTGTGCGAGACCTTGCCAATCAAGGTGGTGTGATAGCCACTCCGGCGAAACAGTTCCGGCAACGACTGGGCTCCTGGCAGCTTCTCTGCGGAAAGAGCCGTCTTGCCACTGTAGAGGGCCTCGTTCCCCAGGGCCTTGGAATGCCCGGGACTACGACCGGTTAACAGGGCATAACGCGAAGCTCCGCAGGTCGGAACTTGGACGAAATGGTTCCTAAATACGACCGCTTGCTCTGCCAGCTGATCCAACGACGGGGTAACCGTCGGGGTTCGACCGAGGCAACCAAGCTCGGGCCGCAAGTCATCCACGGCGATCAGCAGCACGTTGTAGTTGTTGGCTGCCGATGCTGGCGTCGCTAGTGCCAGTACGAGAAGCAGGATGCGGACAGGGATTCGATGCATTGCGAGCTCGCAAGGGAAAGAGAGATCTAGTGCTTCATAACTAACCCATCTTCGGCCTGGAAACAAGGTTGCGGCCCCCCTCTGGCCTAGTCCGCAGGGCCTCATTCCAGTAGGCTAAACGCAATACATGAAGGGGTTTGAGCGACGCTAGTTTCCCGCGACGGGGACCAGGTCGACGGCCTGATGCGTGGGATGGTAGGACGTGGCAACGGATTCGGCCAATCGAAATGAAACCGGCGACCTGTCGGGAAAGCGAGTTGCCATTGTTGGCAAGCTGGCCGGAATGACGCGCCGCGAGGTCTTCACCGCGCTACGCGAAGCAGGTGCCCATCCCTCCGAGAAGCTGGACGACCGGGTCGATGTGGTTGTCTTCGGTGAAGATGATTTGACTGGCATCGGCGACCAGGCGATCTCGCCCGATCTTCAAGAGAAAGCAGCTTCCGGCGATCTGCAATTCATCAGCGAGACCACCTTGTGGCAATGGCTGGGGCTGATCGAACCTCACCAGAAGCTGCATCGCTTGTACACACCCGCGATGCTGTCCGACCTGTTGGGCGTCCCGCAGCAGATCATTCGCCGTTGGCATCGCCGCGGTTTGATCGTCCCGGCCCGGCAAGTTCGCAGCCTTCCTTACTTCGACTATCGCGAAGTCTCGACCGCCAAGCAGTTGGCCGCCATGTTGGCCTCGGGGTTGTCGCCGGATCGGATCGAACGGCAGTTGTCGGCGATCTCGGAATACCTGCCTGACGTGCAGCGACCGCTGGTGCAGCTTTCGGTAATGGTCGAAGGACGCGATATCTTGCTGCGGCAAGGGGAAGGTCTGGTCGAGCCAGGCGGACAGATGCGATTCGATTTCGATCGCGAAGACGACTTCACCGATACGTTCTCGATTGTCGACCCGAGTGAAGAGTTACCCGAGACCGCCAACCAGTGGGAATCACGGGCAGCCGATTACGAAGACGACGAACAACTGGACGAGGCGATTCGCTGCATGCGTTCCGCCTTGTCGATTGGTGGCCCGAGCGCCGATCGTTCGTTCCGCCTGGCCGAATTGCTTTATCGTGCCGGACATCTCGACGGAGCGATCGAGCGTTACCACACCGCAATCGAGCTCGAGCCCGACATGATCGAGGCCCGGGCAAACCTTGGCTGCGTGTTGGCAGAAACGGGACGCCTGGTCGAAGCGGTCTCGGCTCTTCGCCAGGCGATCGAAGTGTACGACGACTACTGCGACGCCCATTACCATCTCGCTCGCACCCTCGACGAACTGGGACGCGAACGGGAAGCGACCACGCACTGGGAGAAGTGCTTAGAGCTGAACCCTGACTCGCCCTGGGCGGACGAGGCTTACGCTCGTTTGCACCCGGAAGCCGACTAACCGGGTGCCGCTTTCTGAAGGACGGGCAGGGGATTAGCTCCCCAGGTTCACTTCCAGCCCGGTCAACTGCGATTCGAGTTCTTCCGCGCCTTCTGGCGTGGCCCCCGTTTGCCACAGGTACAGATTCTTCAGGTTTACCAGGTTGGCCAGCACATCGATCCCCTGGTCGGTGACCTTCGTGCCATACAAGTTCAGATACTCAAGCTTCGTATGCGGCACCAGGTAAATCAGTGCCGCATCGGTGACGTTGGTCTTGGCCAGATTCAAACGCTGCAGGTTCGGCAGGCCGACCAGTTGCTTGACCCCTTCGTCGGTCACGGCGGTTCCGCGAGCATTGATTTCGACAACGTTACGAAGCTGACGCACCAAAGCCAAAGCCTGGTCGTCGATTGGCTTGTCGCTCAGATGGAACGAAACGACTTTCTCGTCCGAGTTCTGCGAGAGCACATTCACACGGCCACCGCGAGCCACGATCTGCTTGATCGCTTCTTCTTCGGCGGCATCGTCGACTGGTGCCAGCGGATTGGCTTTTACAATTTCGATGACCTGCAACTGCACCTTGATCGCATCGGCCAGGCCTTTGCGAAGTTCGGTGGCGAGCTCTGCTTTCACTTCCGCTTTGATCTCGGCCTTCAGTTTGTCGATGGCAGCCTGATCGAGGGCGATTCCAGCCGCTGGGGATTCGGCAGGGGCTGGCTCGGCCATTGGTTCCGTCATCGGCTCGGCCATGGCGATCTCGGAAGGAAGCTTGCCGGCCTGAATGTTCTCGGCGAAGGTTGGCGATTTGTCGTTGCCGGCGTCGACCTTCATCGGGCCGATCTTTTCGAAGGCGGCGATCAGTTCTTCTTTGGCTTTCTCTTTGTCGTTCTCGAGACGGTCTTTGCCGAAGTTGGCTTTGTCGACCAGTTCGTCGAGCGCGGTGCCATAGGCGTTACGCACCTTCTTGCTTTCTCCGTCGACATGGCAGACGTTGCACTTGGACGACGACGCGGCCGAGGCGAACTGCTTGGCAGGTTCTTCCTTCGGATCGGCTGGCACGTACTTCTCGGCGAAGACTTCCCAGAAATAGGGAATCGCGAGGGCTGGCTGTGCAAACAGGCCAACACTGGTCAGTGCGAGCAAAGCGGTAAGAACGATTCGGGCGAACATCAAGCTACCTCGTCGATGGAAGACGGTCGTGATGGGCGTAAAGGAAGGAGCCAAACCACCGGAGGAAAGGCCTTCGTTGGTTTTGGCAATTTGGGCGAGATACTACGATTCTGGCCCGCAAAGCGCTGACATGCAAGTCGAGAGGGAGAATCGAAGCAAAGACTTAGTCGCATGAAGATCTGTTACGCGGAACGTTCCACCTTCCGGGGCATTCTATGGGGCAATTCTGAATGTGTTATAGTGACCGACGCCCCCGACCACACCCTCGCTTGTATTGGAAGCCCCATGAACACCATCACACTCAACAACGCGACCAAGATGCCCCAATTGGGGCTCGGGACCTGGAAGATCGACAAGGCACATTGTGCCGACGTGATTGTGGCTGCGGCCAAGGCTGGTTATCGCCACTTCGATTGCGCCTGCGATTATGGCAACGAGAAAGAAGTGGGCGAAGGTCTGCGGCGGGTCATGGAAGAAGGGATCGCGACGCGCGAGCAGTTGTGGATCACGTCGAAGCTGTGGAACACCTACCATGCCGCCGAGCATGTTCGCCCGGCGTGCGAGAAGACCCTCAGCGATCTGGGACTCGACTATGTCGACTTGTACCTGATCCATTTTCCGATCTCGCTGAAGTTCGTTCCGTTTGAAGATCGTTACCCGCCAGAGTGGTTCTACGATCCGAATGCTTCGCCGCCGAAGCTGGTGCCGCACCCGGTTCCGATTCGTGAGACCTGGGAAGCGATGGAGCAGTTGATGGAGTCGCGCCTGGTCAAAAGCATCGGCGTCTGTAATTTCGGTGTCTCGTTGATTCGCGATTTGTTGTCGTATGCTCGGATTCGTCCGAGCGTCTTGCAAGTGGAACTTCATCCACTGCTGACGCAAGAGAAGCTGCTGCGGTACTGCGCGACGGAAGAGATCGCGGTGACCGCGTTCTCATCGTTCGGAGCCGAGTCGTATTACAGCCTTGGCATGGCTCAGCCGAGTGAATCGCTGATGAAGCATGACTTGGTCGAGCAGATCGCTCGGCAAACAGGACGATCGCCCGCCCAGGTTCTGCTTCGCTGGGCCGTTCAGCGAGGAACGATTGTGATTCCGAAGGCCAGTTCCCCGGCGCATCTGGAAGATAACGCCGAGATCTTCGACTTCGAGTTGAGTGGCGATCAGATGCAGCAGTTGTCGGATTTGAACCAGAACCGGCGCTTCAACGATCCAGGCGACTTCTGCGAAGCTGCCTTCAACACGTTTTTCCCAATCTACGAATAACAAGCAGGTCTGATGGGCAGCGAACTCGCCGTATTAAGTTTGATCTTTCTGGGACTCGCCATCGTGATTGTCTTTGTCGGCAATTTCATGGCGAAGGCAGCCGATGTGATCGGCGAGAAGTCTGGCATGGGGGCCTCGCTGGCTGGGCTGGTGCTGCTCGCCGCGGCGACCAGCTTGCCTGAGTTCGCCATCAATGTGAATGCGGTGCGTCTGCCTGATAGTGCTCATGGTGTCGATATGACGCTGGGCAACGTGCTGGGGAGTTCGCTGTTCAATCTGTTGATTCTGGGAATTGTCGATCTGCTGTTTCATTCCAAGGCACGGATGTTCACGTCGATGTCGGCGGCGCATGCGTTGTCGGCGATGGTCAGTATCGCGATGATCACCATCGTGGTGCTGTTTCTCTTGCTCGAACGGGATGCCGTCGGGATTCCGCTGCACGTCGGCCACTTGGGGTTGGGGCCGATCTTGTGTGCCGTGTTCTACTTGTTCTCGGTGCGGCTGATTTATCTCGATCAGCAGATGGCCCAGAAGGTCGAGACGGTTAAAGAAGTGCCGGAAGAGGTTGCTGAAGAGAAGTCGATGTCGCTGAGCTTTGCAATTGGCTTGTACCTGGCGACGACGGTGGTCATCTTCATCGCCGCAGGCTACCTGGCACCGGTGGCGGATCGCATCGCCGACATCACCGGGCTGGGTGGAACGTTCGTCGGAAGTACCTTGCTGGCTCTGACCACCAGCTTGCCGGAATTGGTGACGACGATCGTGGCGGTTCGGATCGGTGCGGCCGACATGGCGATCGGAAATATCCTGGGGAGCAACACCTTCAACATTGCCATCCTGTTGCCGGTCGACGCGTTGTACTCGCACGGGTCGCTGCTGGCCGATGCCAATCCAGTGCATGCCATGACCGGCGTCGCGGTGATCTTGCTTACCTGCGTGGCAACGATGGGGATCTTGTACCGGGCCCAGAAGCGGTACTCGCTGATCGAGCCAGATGCTCTGCTGATTGTGCTGCTGAGCTTGCTCTCGATCTGGGGGATCTATCAGCTCACCAGGTCGGAAGGAGAGCCGCAGCTCAAAGGAGAACCTTCCGCCAGCGAGGTCTCTTGGAGTGAGAACCTCGCGAAAGTCTCGGCCCTCAGGCAGGGTTAGCCTTTGAGCGATTCGGTCCAGTTTTCCAGCATCAGAAACTGACGGCCGAAATCGTTTTCTTCGGTCCCCAAAGGCGACTTGAAGAAGCACGACAGTTGCGGCTGCAGCCCGGTGGCCCCAGTGCGACGAGCCAGGTCACCGAAGCGAGCCAGGTCGATCACCAGTGGTGCGGCCAGCAGCGAATCGCAACCTTGCCAGATGAACTGCATGACCATCGGCGTGCCGAGGAAGCCTTGGAAGTGGATGTGATCCCACGCGGTCTTCCAGTCCCCCATGCTCTCGATGTTTTCGATCGTGACGAGGGTCTGTGGCGTGTAACCGAAGATCTTGCTGAGCAAGCGATCTTTGCTGACCGCCTTCGTCTTCTTGTTTTCCGGATCATCCAGCACCTTGGCGTCCATGTTGCCGAAGATATTGTGCCCGACCCAGCTCATCACTTTCAGGTTCCGCTGGGCAAACATCGGGGCGAGCGTGCTCTTCAGGAGCGTCTCGCCCGTCTTGCCATCGTGACCCATGTGGCAGGTGTTGTTGATCTTCGCCAGATCGTCGAGCGCCGGCAGTGCGGTGCCGAGCGATGGCGTGAAATTGATGAAGACGTAACCGAGTTCCAGCGTCGCGATGCCATAGAGCGAACTGGCAGGCAGCGGGCACTTGGCGTCGGCCAGTTGTGGTTCCAGTTCTTTCCAGGTCGCGGGGAACTGGTCACCGTCGACCGAAGGTTCAGTCGACGAGACATTCACCACGACCACGTTGTCCAGGTTGTTCGCCTTGGCGAAGTCGGCCATGTGCTCCTTCAGGCGATCGACCGCTTCGCGTGGGGTCTCTTGGACTTCTCGCAGCTTGGGATCGGCCAGGCTGGCGATCATGTTGCCGACATTGATCAGGGTGCCTTCCTGAATGTTGGCATCGAGCGCGACGAGGTCGTCTTTCAGTTTTTCAAGCATGCGGCCATCGATCGCACGGCTCTCGAAGACCATCTTGTACGCTTCGTCCAGCAGGCTGGTATCGCGGATCTCGTGGCCGCCGATAACGATGTCGTCCCACTTGGCGAGATCCAAATGAGAGAATTGAGCCAATTCGCTAACCAGGCCGACGTTTTCGGTCAGACCTTTCTTCAGCGCGAGGAGACCAACAATCGAGGTGGTGGCGACTCCGCCTTTGGCGCCAATCAGCCAGATCCCGGTTCGCGAGCTTGCCATCTGCGAGGTTCTTTCCAATCGAAATACGAAAAATCAGTTCCTGACGGTGCCATGCAACGGCTTGAGACGCATCGCGTCGACAGCACGCCGTTCCTGATTTGGGGACGATTTGTTCCACGTAAAGGCGAGGAAACGTACCAGGCAGGCTTCGCAAGGAAGGGTGAAGCTCACCATTATGATTGGTTTGGGCGTCGAATTCACCCCATCTAAGTGGCGGGGGAGGCAAGAATCCTGGCCATTTTTCTGAACTTGGGGCTTATCTACAGCCCAGGCGAACTATTAGACCGGAATTGCATCTCGTAAAATGAACTCGTTTTTCACCCCGAAACTCTCTTACCCATTGGGAAGTGTATGTTCCAGCAAGTCCAAACGGCTCCCCCGGACTCGATCTTGGGGCTCAATGAAGCCTTCCGTAACGACCCGAACCCGGAAAAGATCAATCTGAGCGTCGGTGTCTACAAAGACGAGAAGGGAGTCACGCCGGTCCTGAAGTGTGTTAAGGAAGCGGAGAAGCGACTGCTGGAAAACGAAAACACGAAAAGCTACCTGCCCATCGATGGCCGTCCTGGCTACACGAAGGCAGTCCGCGAACTGCTCTTCGGTGCCGATCACGAGGTTCTCACCTCGAACCGAGCCGTCACCGTACAGTCGCCCGGGGGGACCGGGGCATTGCGTGTTGCTGGCGACTTCCTCGCCGATAGCTTCCCTGGCCGCGCGCTGTGGCTCAGCCAGCCGACCTGGCCAAACCATCCCAACATCTTCACGGCTGCTGGTGTGCCGCTGAAGACCTATCCTTACTTCGACAAAGCGACCAACGGCCTGGCTTTCGACGCCATGATGGATGCGTTGAAGGGTGCCACGAAGGGGGATATCGTTCTGCTGCATGGTTGTTGCCACAACCCAACTGGTATCGATCCGACTCCAGAACAGTGGAAGGCGATCGGTGACCTGATTCAAGAGAACGAACTGCTCCCGCTGCTCGACTTCGCCTACCAAGGCTTCGGCGATGGCCTGGCCGAAGATGCCGGAGGCCTGCGCGAGCTGGCACGTCCTGGTCAGGAAATGCTTATCTGCAGCAGCTTCAGCAAGAACTTCGGTCTCTACAACGAACGCGTCGGGGCGTTGACCGCCATCGCTGGTACCGAAGAAGAAGCTGCCGCCGTACTGAGCCAGATGAAGAAGGTGATTCGCTCGAACTACTCGAATCCGCCAACGCACGGTGCCGCGGTTGTCGAAACGGTGCTCACCGATGGATCGCTCAACACCATGTGGGAAGAAGAGCTCGCCCACATGCGTAATCGTATCAACGGTATCCGCAAGCTGTTTGTCGACAAGATCTCGGCCTGCGGCATCGATCAGGACTTCTCGTTCATCCAGAACCAGAAGGGCATGTTCAGCTTTTCGGGGCTGAATCAGATGCAGGTCGATCAGCTTCGCAACGACATGAGCATCTACATCGTTGGCTCAGGTCGTATCAACGTCGCCGGGATCAGCGAAGCCAACGTCGACCGTTTGTGCGAAGGCATCAAACGGGTGATCGCCTAATTTGCGGCTTTCAGGTGGCAATCGCCTCGACCGAGAAGGTCCCCCGCGATTGCCACACTGATTGGGCGGCCGCCAGAGCCATCTTAAGAAGCTTCTGGCGGCGATTGGCCCTCTTCTTCGGACAGGCTCTCGTTCAACGAAACCCACTCGGGGCGGTCTTTATTGAAGGCCTGCATGTATTCGCGACCGACATGGACGTAGTATGCCTCGCGTGGGCCGATCGGGTGCCGGCTCTCTCCGGCTGGATAGAACGTTGTATTGCGGAGATCCGCGACTGCCGTTCCAGGCTGACCTTCGCGCTTGGTGGCCGCGATCAGGCGAATATCGCCGAAGAAGAAGCCCAGCATCGCCGGTTGAGGCGACTCGTATCCTTCACCTTCGATCCGTTGGCGAAGGTTGTTGACCAGTTCTAGCTGGTTTGGCTGCCACTGTTCTGGCTCCAGCTCGAACACTTCGGGATGCTCGGCCTGCCAGCCAGCGAAGGCCGCGTAGACATCGGCCAGGCCCAAAGGTGCCAGGTCGACGGCAAAGCTTTGCGTTGCCGGCCCAACGATCCCCACGCTCTGGAACGTACCGCCAGGCATGTGAAAGGCATACTGCACGAGATGACATTCGATGGGATCTTCGAAGCCAGGCCAACCAAGCGTTCGAGTGTCGATTTGATGAATCTCGTGCGGTGGCATCCCGAACTGAGTATCCAGCGAGAGCCAGGCAGCGAGCTCCCCTTCGACCTTCGCTTGCTCGGTTTGATACTCGGCCGCGATCTTCGGCAGCAGGTCCAGCTCCTCGGCGGTGGCCAGCACACGCTGCCGACAAACGGGCTCGGCAGCCAGCTCGACCAGCAGCTCTTTTCCCTCTTCGTTGCCCAGTTTGGCCAGCGAAATGGCGGCTTCCGAGCGAAGCTTGCGATGCTTTAAGTCTAATGCGGACTTCAGTTTACCAACGGCCTTCTGGTCGCCGATCAAGGTGAACGCATCGCAGATGGCCAGTGCGATTGAGGTCGCTTCGGTGACGGCGACCTTGGCCGCGACGAAGTCTTTGACCTCGGTCGGTGGTTCGTTTTCAAACTTCCCGAGGCGCGCGACCAGCCCGGCGAACAATTCGCCCAAGGCTTCGACACGATCGGCAGCCGGATGACGTTCGATGTCACCACGACGCACCATTTGATTGGCGAGGTCGAGCACGAGGGATGCGACCGAGAGATGCGACAGCGCTTCCAACAGTTTTGGAAAAAGTG
This sequence comes from Bremerella sp. JC817, assembly GCF_040718835.1. Taxonomy (NCBI): domain Bacteria; kingdom Pseudomonadati; phylum Planctomycetota; class Planctomycetia; order Pirellulales; family Pirellulaceae; genus Bremerella; species Bremerella sp. JC817. Next base: position 771,144 of record NZ_JBFEFG010000280.1, read on the forward strand.
TCTCGGTCGCGATGTCGTCCTGACGCAAAAGCGGAACAAAAGCGATCGTGGCTGCATTCGAATTGGCAGGTGGTTGTTGAACGACCAACTCGGCGAAGCGCTTGAGTGCCGGTTCACTTCCAAGCGACGCCAGAAGCGCCAACAGAAGGTGATCCATGCGATGCGTCGCGCCCCACTTCTGATGCGCTGAAACGATGCGATCGAGGTCCGCTTCATCGAGCTCGTCGAACTTCCGCAGACGGATGGCCAGCAGGTTCAAAACACGATCGAGGAAGCGTCGTTGGGTGTCGGAAATCTCGGGAGGAACCGACTCTAAAAACCGCAAAATCCCCGAGATTTCCAGTGCTTCGGCGTTCAGAATCCATTGCAGCGCCTCGGCACGTTGGATCCATGCTTCTAGCGCCTGGTCTCCTTCGAGCCAACCACTGAGAACGGCATTTAAACGATCCGACATGGGTATCACTTTCGCACTAGGTGAACGAGGGAAAACAATCAGGTCCATCTACAGTCTAAAGGGCGACGACCTTTATCGCGACCACCATCGCCGCAGAGGTGCGCGAGATCCTTTAGCGAAGCATCGTTGGAAGCGCGCGGAAGTTTTTTCAACGAAGTGTGCGTCAGTCGCTGAAGTTTTTCTGAACAAATTCGATTCGAGGTTCGATAATTCACCTTGACGAAAGAAAGGCAAAGTTGATTCAATTTGCGAGATGAAGTTTTTCGTTCGCTGTGTTGATTCGCTCAATGATTTTCAGAGCCAAGTCAACAAGCCTTCCAACGAAAAACGTCGGCTTGAAATTCCCCCGAGGATGCCGAGTCGAAGAAGGGGTGAATCGACCCTGGGTCGTTTCCTCCCCAATCGAATCTGCCATGCATTCGGACGGATTGAAATGGATGTTCACTCCCACGACTTCGGTTGCGGGATCGGCATAACTGCCTAAGCAGATTCGAGAGTCCTTTTGTGATGCCCCAAAAGAACTCTCTTAAACGAACCCGGGCATCGAACTCTTGAGGAGCCCACGGAACGATGGCAACCAAGAAGAAAGCTGCACCGAAGAAGACCGCCAAGAAAGCACCAGCCAAAAAGGCTTCGCCGAAGAAGGCTGCTGCGAAGAAGACGGTCAAGAAGGCTGCCGCCAAGAAGGCCTCGCCAAAGAAGGCCGCTAAGAAGACGGTGAAGAAGGCTGCTGCGAAGAAGGCTTCGCCAAAGAAGGCTGCCAAGAAGACCGCAAAGAAGAAGACCACCAAGAAGGCCGCTGCTGCTCCGGCAACTCCAGCCACCTAAGGCGAACGGCCGAACCTACCAGTTCGGCCATTTGGTACTTTCTTCGACCGAGTCCCCCCGGGGCGGCCTCGATGATAACGACGAGAAAGGCCGGACCTTTGTCCCGTTCATTAAGAACGAGCCAGAGGTTCGGCCTATTTGTTTGCGCTCTTCCGCAACGTTTAAGCCCCTCGCTCGATTGTCCTATCACTGTTTCTGCATTATTGTTAGGGCTTGTAGATTTGTGAAACACCTACCTCTGTCGGGGCGTCCGGCAGAGAAAAAGACGCGTACCCGCGACTTAAGACCAACATCGGATCCCTGTTGGCCAGCTCAAGCAGCGACGGATACGCCCCTCTTGGCTGACATTTCAGAAACGGCTCAGTACCTTGTCGACCCCCGAAGATTCCCCCACACAGCGATTTTCCGACCTCAATCTCTCGAAGAATATGCTCGCCGCTCTGGCTGAAGCGCGTTACGAGGTTCCCTCGCCGATTCAATCGGGCGTGATTCCGATCGCATTGGAAGGCAAAGACGTTCTTGGCCAGGCCCGAACCGGTACCGGGAAAACGGCCGCCTTCGGTATTCCAATCATCGAGACCCTGCCCGAGGGAAAAGGTCCGCACGCCTTGATTCTGGTGCCAACCCGAGAGTTGGCCGTTCAGGTCCGCGACGAACTCACCAAGCTTTCCAAGGGGATGGGGGTTCAGTGCGTTGCGATCTATGGCGGTAAGCCGATCCGCGGACAGATGGACAAGCTGAAACGCCACCCACAGATCGTCGTTGGTACGCCTGGTCGCGTGATCGATCATATGACCCGCAACTCGCTGGCACTCGATCATCTCTCGGTGGTGGTGCTAGACGAAGCTGACCGGATGCTCGATATCGGTTTCCGACCAGACATCGAGAAGATTCTGCGTCGCTGCCCAGACGATCGTCAGACGATGCTCCTCAGCGCGACCGTTCCGCCCCCCATCGAGCGTCTGGCGAACCGCTACATGCGAGACCCGGTGAAAGTCGACTTCTCGCCAACCAATATCTCGGCCGACACGATCGAGCAGCATTACTTCACGGTCGACGGGCCGAAGAAGATGGAACTGCTGATCCGACTGCTACGCCGCGAACAGCCAACCAAGGCGATTGTCTTCTGCCGAACCAAACGGGGCACCGAGAAGTTGTTCCAGCGGCTGCAGAAGAAGACCAAACTGGTCCGCTGCATCCATGGCGACATGCACCAGGGTGCCCGCAACCGCACGATTTCAGACTTCAAGGCAAATCGCTACCGTATCCTGATTGCCACCGACGTGGTGGGCCGCGGCATCGATATCTCGGACGTGACGTTGATCATCAACTACGACGTGCCAGAGTACTCCGACGACTACGTCCACCGCGTGGGACGTACCGGGCGTATGGGTAAAGAAGGGGTCGCTTACACCTTCGTGACGCCGGAAGAAGGCAACCAGTTGACCCGCATCGAAATGCGAATCGACAAGCTGTTGATCCGCGACGAAATGGAAGGCTTCGATCCATACGTGAAGACTTCGGTCGAAACCAGCCCGGTTCATAGCCGCGACACCCCGGCAGATGGCGATGCGAAAGAGCCAGAAGATGGGCCACCGAAGAAGACGCCACGTCGTCGTCATCGCCGAGCTCTCTAAAGCTGCCCATCAGGTAGCCAAGCCTATGCAGAACTTCTAGCGCGTCAGGATCGACTGACGCAAGAACCGGGCGGCAGGCTCCCAATGATCGACTGCCGCATCCCAATCGACCGACATCGGGCGGATGGTCTGCGGGGATTCAATCCTCAATGGAATCTCGACGGTCGTGTTCAGCGGAATCTGGGCACTCGGTCCGTTGGCCAGCGCCGTTTCGACTTCGGCCGACAACAGGTAATCGACCAGCTTCTTCGCGGACTCGGGGTTGGGGCCATCTTTAATGATCGCCAGCGTGTTGGGGATAAACAGCGTGCCGAGTTCTCCTTCCTGCTGATCCGGGTAAACAATCGCCACCGGACGTCCCGACTCGATCTCGACAATCGCATCGTCGGTGTCAGTCAGACCGAATGCGATCTGGCCACTGGCGACTGCCTGGGCGACTTGCTTGTTGCCAGGGTACATCCGGGCATTGATCGCGAGGGTTGAGAAGAACTCTTCGGCCTTCTCGTCACCAAGCTCCGAAAACAACACCGCGGCATGCGTGGCGGTCGTACCAAACAGTGGCTTCGCATAGCCCCCTCGGCCTTTCCACTCATCCTTCGTCAGATCGAAGATCGATGTCGGTCGATTCTCCTCGGTCAGCAGTTCAGTATTCACCAGCAAGATCCGAGCCCGAGCCGCCAGCCCGAACCAGGTATCGTTCTTCGAGCGGAACTCGGCCGGGTACTGATCGAGATGCTCTGGCTCGTAAGCCTCTAATAGGCCTGCCTTATCGAGCCGAAGCGTGTTCAATATCTCGTTGTTCCAGAACAGATCGGCCCGGGGGCGATCTTTCTCAGCAAATAGCTTTTCGGTCAGTCCGACCGTTTTGTTGGCTTCCGTATCGAACTTTGGAACCACTTCGACGCCGGTTGCTTTCTCGTAAGCGTCGAAGTGACCTTCAGAGAATTCCTGATCGAGCGCCGTGTAGACGACCACTTCCTGCGATGCCCCTGGTCGGCAGCCAGCCGTGGAAGCGATTACGGAAAACAACGCGACCAGCAGCAGCGAAAGACGAGCATTCATGGCATTGGGGATGGGGTTAGGGAGAGGACTTCGGGGCGCGATTCATCACACTCCAGCGAATACTCCAGATCACCAGCGAAATCAGGTTGGTCACCAGCAACGAAACGAGCGTCGGCATCTGGCCTGCCAGCACCGGAATCGAATCAGCCTGGCGGGCATAGAACATCGCGACCACTAGCAGCACGACCACGTTCGCGACAATCCAGCCGAGATCGCCCTGGCGTTCGAGACGACCGTTGCTGAGCAGATGCTGATGATCGAGAATCGAAGTACGTAAATGACCAGCCGCCAGCAAAAACTGAAACAGCGAAGCGACGCCCCAGATCATCATTGCCGGAACGAACACCGACCCATGCTGAGGGGCGGGAGTCGGCCAGTTCAAGCAGGTAATCATTGCTCCCGCGAAGCAGATCAACGCGCACATGCCGTGAGACTTGGGCATGCCGACTTTGGATGGGGGCGAAGTTTCCTGCATACAACGACTTACATGAACAAAGACGCGAAACCAATTTTGGTCTAAAATAGCACTAAATCGACTACTTGTCTTCTGTTGGGGCAAAGGCGGCCCATGGATCGTATTGTTCTCGGAATCTTGGTGTGCATGCTCTTTCTGCCTGGCTGTGGCGGTTCTGAACCGAAGCCGCCGCCAGAAACGAGCCCGAACCCTGTCGCGCCTGCTCCGGCCCCTTCGCAGCCGAAGCCTCCGGCGCAAACGAAGCCAACCCCGTCCAAGTCAATTCGAACTGCATCGATGGGGGCCGACCCGTCGAAGCCCAAGTCGGATGGATCGAACGCCCTGGGCGAGGGATTCATGAGCACCGATGCCCTTCGCAATCGCTTGAAGGTGGGGCGTATCGAACCTCAGATCGAATTCGAAGTCGACCCGGCCCAGCTCGAGGCGAACGGCATCCGCTCGCTGGAAGGGAAGCATGTCATCCTCTACACCGATCTGGCCGAGTCGCCGGAGATCGAGGAACTGCCCGCCGTGTTCGATGCCGCTTATCCGCAGTGGTGCGAATATTTCCGCGTCGATCCAGCTGCCAACGCCGACTGGAAGATCAAAGCGGTGCTGATGTCGAGCAAAGAGCCGTTCCGCCGAGCAGGCATCTTTCCCGATTCGCTCCCGGAGTTTCTGCATGGTTACTATCGCGGTGACGCCGTCTGGTTGCTCGATCAGCCGAGTGACTACTATCGACGCCATCTGTTGATTCACGAAGGCACGCACGCCTTCATGAACATCTTGCTGGGGGGCGCCGGTCCGCCTTGGTACATGGAAGGGATGGCCGAGCATTTCGGAACCCATCGCTGGGAGAACGGACAACTCGAAACCCGCGTGATGCCAGCTTCCAAAGAAGCAACGCCGATGTGGGGTCGTTTGAAAGTGATCCAGGACGAAGTCAAAGCAGGCAACGCCTTATCGCTGAGCCGCATCATGGCGACGCCTCAAGATAGTTTCCTGCAGAACCGACCGTATGCGTGGTGCTGGGGGGCGTGTGCGTTTCTCGATAACCACACCCTCTCGAAGGAAGCGTTCCGCGACATGGTCGCCGAGGTAAAGCTGACCGGCGGTTTCAGCGAGCGACTGTGGGACAAGCTTGGCGACGTGATGCCGAAGCTGGCTGAGTCGTGGGAAGTGTTCGTTACCAATGCCGAATATGGCTACGACTGGCAGCGGAACGAGATCGAATACCGCGACCCGCAGCCCCTCACGGGCGATTCGGCGGTGGTTGAGATACAAGCGAACCAAGGCTGGCAGTCGACCGGCATCTTGCTGGAAGCGAACCAGCAGTACCAGGTCCAGGCGGTCGGTCAGTACGAAATTCGCAACGATGGAACGCCTTGGATCAGCGAACCCAACGGCGTCACCATTCATTACTGGCAAGGTCGCCCCATGGGGCAACTGGTCGGTTCGCTCCGACCGGAACCATGGAATGGCGGAGCGATCACCCCCTTGGTGAAGACCAACGAGGTCGGGCTGGGGACGACGTTGTACCCTGGCACACCTTCGGTGTTGTTCCTGAAAGTGAACGAGAGCCCGGCCGAGTTGTCGGACAATCAAGGAACGATTCAGGTCCAGATCAAACGGTTGGCTCCTTAAGCGAAGCCTGGCCGGACCATCACTTGCCGATACAGTACAACTTTGCCTTGCCACGCAGGAAGAGCTTGCCGCCGGCAACGGCTGGCGACGCGATCGTGGTATCTTTCAACTCGTTTTCAGCGACCAATTCGAACGAATCTTTCGCCGCGACCACGGTGCATTTGCCGTCGATGTTCAAGTAATAAACATTGCCAGCAGCCACGATCGGCGATGCCTTGAAGTTGCCACCGAGACGTTCACGCCACAGCAGCTCGCCATCTTCTGCCCGGTAGCAATGGGCGATGCCGTCGTCAGTCACCGTGAACAGCATGCCGTTGGCATAGACTGGGGAAGGCGTGTCTGGCGTCGACTTATCGACTTCCCATTCAATGGCGTCCTCCGTGAGTTCTCCCTGGTTGCCATCCAGCTTGACCGAAAGCAATGGCTTTCGCATACCGCGCGTTGTGAATACTTTGCCATCGGCGACAATCGGCCCTGTGACCGTGCGGCCTCCGACCAGACCTGGTAAGAACCACAACTGCTTGCCGGTCGCAGGGTCGTAAGCGTCGAGCGTGTTGCCACCCATCACGACCAACTGCGTCTTGCCATCTTTTTTCAGCAGCAGCGGTGTCGTGTATGCGTCCGCTTCTTCGGCCGGGGCACCGGTCATCCGCATCGTCATCCAGCGCTGCGCGCCCGTCTTCAGATCGTGGGCAACCAGGTAGCTCTTGGCAGGCTCGTCTTGAAGATCGGAGAGGGAGTCTTGCATGCAAACCGAGATCACCAGCCCATCGTAGACGACCGGGCTGTTGGCATGTCCCCACCAGATCGAGTACTCGCCGAACTCTTGCTGCAGGTTATGCTGCCACACTTTTTCGCCATCGAGCGTATACGTCGCCAACGTTCCATTGCCGAAGTGAGCCACCACGTAGTTGCCGCTGACCACCGGAGAAGGGCTGGCGAGATTGTGCAGGTTATGGAACTTCTGGGTCTTTCGCTTCGGAGCGGTCCGAGGCGTCTCGGCCTGGTCGACCAGGATGTTGCGATCGATCTCGCCCGTCTCGGCATTCAAGCGAATCAAACGGAGCTCGTTCGATTCATTTTGTAACGTCACAAAGACATGCTCGCCCACAATCGCTGGCGTCGAATCGCCCCAGCCTTCCAGTGAAGTTTCCCACGCGATGTTCTCTTGTTCATTCCACTTGGTCGGAGCAGTCTTGGCCAGCGCGACGCCGGTTCCCTCGGGGCCTCGCCAGGCAGGCCAGTCGTTCGCATTCCCTTGCAGGACCGGCTTCCAAATCGGCTCGTCGGCCAGAAGAAATGAAGGGATGAGCAGCAGGATCAGGCAGGCAAAACCACGGTTTCGAAATGCCAGTGCAGAAATCTCGATCATGTCGATTTGTGGGGTAAGATTAGGGGAGTTGGTCGGAGGGAAGTTGCCATAACTTACCACGCCAGATGGGTTAAATCGAGCATTTTTGATCCAAGGTCCCACGCCCCCAAACGTGCCGGACTGCGCTTCCACGAACGAGGGAAACCATGACGACGCAGGACAATTTCCATAAGTACGAAGAGCTCTCGACCTTCCTTAAGGGACAGGGATACAACGACACCCAAATCCATCAGATCATCTCGCAAGTACAAGAGTACGAAGTAGATATGCGAATTGATTCGATCATGGATAGCATCGGAAATGGTCAACTCGACCTGGAAGCCGTCATCGGGGAAGCCTTGAAGCGAATGGAAGAGTAGCTCGACCGACCCCCCGTGTCGCGGGGAGTGCATTGCGCTAAAAAGTATAAAAAAGCGTCGATTCTGGGTGCGAATCGCTAGCCCTTCTGGCTTGGGGATTGATAATGGGTAAATCCCCGTCATGCGTTTTTTCGTATATCGCCCCAGGTAGCTGTGATCGCGCCGCTGAGCATGCGGGCCGGTCACTTTCCCCTTAGGCGACCCCAGCGCTTCGCGGGTCTCCACCCACACAGGAATCGATGATGAAACTCTCTCTCACGTTGCTCGCGGCAGTGCTTCTGCCGCTGGGCTCACTCCATGTTGTCTGCGCGGCTGAAGATGGGACACCGCCGGCTGCAACCGAGTCCGCCGAGTCGCCACTGGTCGCGCTCGACGTTCTAGAGGCCTATCGGGCCGATACGACCAAGCCCGACACGCTGCACGACTTTGGGCTGAAGAATCTGGAGCTGATCGAACAAGATCTGCAGTCGAACCCAGCCCGAGCAGGCGAGCGAATCGCGGCGATCAAAAAGGTTCTGGAAACGGTCGATCCGAAGGCGACCATTTCAACCCAGATGGTTTTGAACAGCCTGGGCAATCAGTTGTGGCGATTGAAGATCGAACTGGGAGCCCGTGAAACTTCGCAGGCAGATATCGAAGCCCGCCTGGTCGAAAATCCCGACGACTTCGAGGCGATCAGCCTGCTGACGATGAAGCTGCGAATGGTCTTCGATGAAGAACTCGGCGACGATCTCGACAAGATGGAGCAATACGCCAAAACTGCCCAGCAGTTCTCGCAGACTCAGCAGCAGCGCTCGCAAGATGCCAAGGCCGAGCGCGCCTACAAGTCGCTCGATAGCCGAATCGAAAAGATGATCGCGACGGTCGATCGCGAACGTGCCTTCCTGGTCATGATTGGCAAAGAGATGTATCCGATCGTGCCGCATGCTTGGATCAATGGAAAAGGTCTCACCCCGGAAGAGATGAAGGGGAAGGTGATCCTGCTCGACTTCTGGGCGCTGTGGTGTGGTCCCTGCATCGCCGGTTTCCCACACATGGTCGACCTGCAAGAGAAGTACGGTAGCCAGGGCCTTCAGGTCGTAGGTGTCACGACGTACTACAAGATCGACTTCTCTGGCCAAGGCATCAAGCCGGATGACATGACGCCAGAACTGGAACAGGTCACACTGAATAAGCTCGTCACAGACAAGAAATTGAATTACCCGACTGCCGTCCTAGCTGAGTCGGAAGAGGCCTACGATTTCTACTCGGTGACTGCCATTCCAGAACTGGTGCTGATCGGTCGCGACGGTAAGATTCGTCTGGTCGAAGTTGGCATCGACGAAGAAGGTCTGATCAAACTCGACGAGACCATTCAAAAGCTGCTTGCTGAATAACGGTCGCAAGCTTTTTCTGCCGTCGATGAATCCTGCCACGAGTCTCGTTGAGGGGACTCGTGGCGATTGGACTGTTTCTACTTAAACGATTTCTCACCAAAGCGATCAGGCTATGAAGACCACACGAATATTGATTGCATTTCTGCTGCTCGCGTTGGGCAGCACCCCGGCCCTGCGTGCCGAAGAACCAGCCACGGCAACGGGCGAATCGCGTGTCTTGGCCGTCGATGCGCTGAACCGTTTTAAAGCCGATCCGAAAGATACCGAAGCTTTTATTGAGTTCTGCAATAAGAACTCGGAGAAGATCAACGCGCTTATCGAGAAGTCTCCCCAAGAGGCCAAGCAGCGGCTCGCTGCTGTGCGCGAAACGCTCGATAATCTAGACGTCAGTTCGGACCCAACGGCCACGATGACCGTGCGGATGATGCATGGCATTTTCGAGAATCTGGATCTAAAGCTGGCAGTCCAGGGGAAGACGTTGGACCAGGTTCGTCAGGCGGTCGTGGAAAATCCAAACGATCCGCAGACTGCCCAGGAGTTCACCTACCTTCTGTCGCGAAACCTCCCGCAGGATTTGAGCGAACAGGTCGAAAAGAATGAACAGTGGCTGAAGGACGAGAGCCAGTTCGCCAAGCAAGCCGAAGAAAAATCGGACGACGACGTTGCCAAGATCTACAGCCAGATCTCGCGTCGATTCGATGACATGCTGCAACGTCTCGAGCGGCAGCGCAAGTTCGATGCGATGGTCGGCAAAGATATGCATCCGTTTGAAGTCGATGCGTGGCTCAATGGCGAACCGATCGACCTGGCCAGTATGAAGGGCAAGGTGGTGCTGTTGGACTTCTGGGCGATATGGTGCCATCCATGCATCAAAGCCCTTCCGCATCTGAACGAGCTGCAGCAGAAGTATGGTGACAAAGGCCTGCAGGTGATCGGCGTGACGACGTATTACGATTTCCATTGGCCCGAAGACGCCGAGCATCCAGAGAAAGGTGAGGGGGAAGTCGAGCCTGCTATCGAGCAGAACGCGATGGCCCGTTTGATCAAGGAGAACAACCTCGTCTATCCGACCGCGATGGTGGCGGAGCCTCGCGAGTTGTACGACTTCTACCTGGTCTCAGGCATTCCGCACATGGTGCTGATTGATCAGACCGGCAAGATCCAGTTGTTGAAAGTCGGCGCGACCGAAGCCAACTACGAAATCCTGAATCAGAAGATCGAAGAGCTACTCGCCCAGCCCGCCAATTAGGGTATCTTGCGAGGCAAAGTTTTGTCGCAGCACGACCCGCCATCGCCGGCAGGTCGTGCTGTTTCTTTTTACTTGTTGAGAAACGTATCGCTAGGCGATCACCCGTTTGCTGGTATCGCCGGCGATTTCTTCGACGAAACGTGGCACCGCGTAGCCAGGCAACCGGCTTCGCATCGTTTCCACGATCTGAAATCCCTCGGCTTTGGGGACCTCGAAGTGAGCGGCGCCTTGCACCCGATCGAGTTGATGCAGGTAATACGGCATCACACCCAGATCGAGCAGCTTCTCCGAGAGTTCGATCAGCGTTTCGGCCTGGTCGTTCACGCCTCGCAGCATGACCGTCTGGTTGAGCAGCGGTACGCCTGCCTCGGTCAAACGGGCCAGGGCTCCGGCGACATCTTCGGCCAGCTCGCGCGGATGGTTGGTATGGATCACCAAAAATGGCTTCAGCCGGGATCCGGTCAGCCAGGCCAGCAGTTGGTCGTCGATCCGGCTGGGGATCATGACCGGCAGCCGGGTATGCAGCCGCAGCCGTCGAACATGGCTGGCGGAGGCGATCCGCTCGGCAAGTTGCCGCAAAATTCCATCGGTCAACGTGAGCGGGTCGCCACCTGATAACAAGATTTCGTGAAGCGATTGGTCCGCGGCGATCGCCTCTAAGGCGGGCTCCCAGGCCCCGATTCCCTTCGGTCCTTCGCTGTACGGAAAATGCCGCCGGAAGCAATATCGGCAATGGACCGCACATGCCCCAGTCGTCACCATCAAGGCTCGACCGTGGTACTTTTGCAGTAAACCTGGCGTGAGGGTGGCCTCGTCGTCACCGACTGGATTTGTCGTAAAGCCTTCCGTGGAAACGGTTTCCAGTGGATGTGGCAGCACCTGGAGCAGCAGCGGGTCGAGCACATCGCCGGGCGTCATCTTGGCGGCGAACTCGCGCGGGACGAACAGCGGGAACTGGTCGCTGGCTGCTTGCACTCCGTCTCCGACCGATTCTGGTAGCTGCAGATAGGCCGCCAGGTCGTCGAGTCGCCGAAATGCGGCGCGCATCGAGCCTTTCCAACCCTCGCTAGGCGACTGGTTGGGGTTCGCGATACAATTGCTACTCGCAGATTGCGAATCGGTAGTTACAATGTTCATCTTTCCATTTTACAGAAAAGCCTAGGGGCGAAAGGAGCCCCGAGGCATTGGATAGACGACGGATCTCTTTTTTTCAGCGAGTCCCCCAGTGCAATACAGTACCAGCGATTTTCGTAAAGGTCTGAAGGTTCAGATCGACGGCGAACCCTACATCATGACCGAGTGCAACTTCGTGAAGCCAGGTAAGGGGAACGCGCTGTACAAGTGTAAGCTCAAGAACCTGATCCGCGGCACCAACTTGGACCGAACCTTGCGTGGTGGTGAAACGCTGGAATCCGCCGACGTCGAAGAAACCGACGTGCAGTTCCTCTACAAGCAAGGGGACACGTGGGTCTTCATGGACAACGAGACCTTCGAGCAGTACGAACTCGATGCCGACGCCGTGGGCGATGGCTGGAAGTACCTGAAGGATGGCATGAAGTGCATGATGACCCTGTTCAATGGCAACCCATTGGACATGACTCCACCGATCCAGGTCGAAATGGAAGTCACCTACTGCGAACCAGGTGCCAAGGGTAACACTGCCACCAACGTGACCAAGCCTGCCACGATCGAAACGGGTGCCGAAATCCAAGTGCCGGCGTTCGTCAACCAGAACGACGTTATCCGCGTCGATACCCGCACCGGCGAATACGTCGAACGCGTGAAGAAGTAAACGCTGTGTCAGATCGACTTCTACAAAACGTTCGGCTTCGCGGTCGGACGTTTTTTTGTTTCTTGTTCCATCAACTATGAAGACGATGACTAGAAACCAAAGAACAATCACGTTGCTGCTACTGGTTCTTTGCCTGCAAGTAGAGCTTCGCCCGAGCTACGCCGACGAGCAGGTCCTCGCGTCAGATCCGGTACCAATCCGCACGACATCCGATTCCACGATGTTTCCCGCATCGTGGCGGAAGGCACCGATCTCGGCGTCCGGAAAGAAACTCGACGCTGCCCAGCACGAGAGAGCGTTGAAAATCGTCGGGGAAGCGCTGCGAAAATATCCTGCCAGAGTCATCGAGCAGAATCTCGACGCTGTCTATCTGCTCTCCAATCTGAGCTATAGCGGCGTCAGCACCAGCGGAACGAATTCCCGAACCGTGGTTTACGTGACGGTCGATTCCCCAAGACGGGGTTTCACCGACCAACACATTGAAGCAGTGTTTCACGCCGAGTTCTCAAGCATTCTTCTACGAAACTTCCCTTCGGATTTCGACGCAACCGCCTGGCTGGCGGCATGTCCTGAGGGATTCGAGTACCTGGGAAATGGCGTGGACGCGATCAAGCAAAACAAGAGCAGCCTCCGCAGCGATACGAAGTTGCATTCGGCCGGATTTCTCAGGCAGTACGCACAATCGACGATGGAAAACGATTTCAATGGCTTTGCTGCTTTCCTCTTCTCCGGGGACAAAGCGACCTGGGAGATTGTCCAAAGCCATCCGCGCTTGAAACAGAAGCTGAACATCACGCTCAACTTCTTTCAGAAAATCGATCCCGCGTTGACGCAAGACTACTTCGAGGGCCTGCACCAGGAACGAAGGAAATAGAACCTTCTTCAAGGAGAGGCAGACGAAGCGATCTTGCCGGCGTTTCGTCGCAGCTCGGCAGGCTCGGCGACGTGCGTTGGCTTCTCGAGCCCGTGCGACTTCAAGCAGCGGGTGAACGCCTCGAACGTTGAGTTCAACACCGTGCATAGATAGATTGGCAAGTCCTTCGTGCTGATCGTCGACGCACTGACGGTGTAGAACTGTCGATAGGCGGTCGCGTGCTCTTCTGTGGGATTGGCTCGCATCTTCTGGAGCAACGCAGTCATCGATCGGGCCGTGACCTCTTCCAGGCCATAGGTCCGCCGCGAATCGTACTCTTGTCGCCACGCTGGTAAGGGGGCCTTGGGAAGTGAAGCCAGGTTCAGCATGTGGCATTCCCAGTGAGTGATCAACGACGAATCGTCCGCCGTATGGAAGACCTGGAACGCCGCGTTATTGCCAAAGATCGGGCTGACCGCGGGTGAGATCTTATGCAGCAATACCGGCTCGCCATCGATCTGATCGATCCGGTAGTCGTCCATGTGCGTGTGCCCTGTGAACGAGACATGAAGGATGTCGCGATATTCATCGATCAGTGCGAGGTAGCGGGTGATGAACTCGTCGGTCCACATCTCGGCCGCTTTGCTCTTACCGCTCGACTTCTCTTCGACGTAACTATCGAGCCCTGGCGGGACGTGCATTAAAAGCCAGATCCGCTTCCCGTCGAGCTTTGCCTGAGCAAGTTCCTGCTTGAACCAAGCCATCAACTCGCGACCTGGCTGCGTGCCGGGATTGCTGCACTCGCAGCAGTTCTGGTTACCGGGGGCATGGTACGCACAGCAGTAGCTGCCAGACCACAGGACCGAGTTCAGCACCAGCAAGCGATCTTGGGCGAAGCCTGGCAGATCGGCGCGATAGGCACCGAGCCGAGGAAAGGTTTCGTCGAACGAGGCCTGCGTGGCAGGATCGCCCAATCGAGGACGCCATGTCTCGGCGAACGCTTTCAGGAACGAACCACCGGGTTGAATCCAGTAGTCGCCGCAGTAAGAGTCATCGTTCCCTAGCGTGGCGAGAATGGGAGTCCGTGGGAAACGCTTCTCGAATTCCGCCGAGATCACCATTAACGCCTTGTTGGTGAACTGACGGAATGCTTCCGGGTTTTCCGCAATGGTTTGCGGGGCCAGCTTGTCGTAGGTGGCTTGCCAGTCGTGGGCCAGGAAGTCGCCTGGGTAGAGCACGAAAGCAGGCTCCGGCAAACGCTTCTGGGCGGCGTCCAGGGCCGAAGTCATCAACGCGTAGTTACTATCTTGCCCCAATCCATTGGGCTGTGGGGCAAGCTGAATCAGAAAGTTGCCCCACTGGTCGGCCGGTAAGTCGTGCAGCGTTTGGAACTGCGACTTCGAGAGCTGTCCCATCGGGTTGAAGTGGATGTCCGAGATCACCAGGAACTCGGCAGCCAGCCCGGTCGAGGCGAAACTCAGCAGCCAACACCAGGTACCGAGTACCGTGCACAGCGAGGCAGCGAAGCGATTGCAGAACATAAAGCCGCCTTCGTCAGTCGAGGGACAACGTGCCATTCAAGCCTGATCGAACGATTAGCGTCGACCGCTTTTCGCCGGCACCTTCAGCCACTTTTCTTCCAGCGGCGTGTCGAGCGGCTGATAGGTGGCAGGGTCGAGAAACTGAAATGGCTTGCCATAGACCGACAAGATCAACGCACTGCCTGGCGTGAAACCAACCGGCGTTTTGTCATCTTCGTGCGGCGTGCCTTCTTTCTTTTCGACATTGAAGACCGTGATCGTCGGTGGCGCGCCGGTCATCACCCACTTGCCATCCGCCGAGAAGTAATCAGGCTCGCCGATCCCCGAAGGATTCGCCAGTTGATACTGGGCTAGTCGGCGACCGCGAACCACATCGACACACGTAAACGATTCGACTTCCAGGCCATCGTTGCCCGTTGCCAGGTGCCGGATGACGACTGTCTTGTCGTCTGGTGCCGGGGTCACGTGAGCGACCTCGAAAGGTCCGAACTTGTAGCGAGGCTTGCGTTTGGCCAGAAAGTCGGCCATTGAGTTGAAGACGTAAACGGAGTCTTGCAATTCACCCAGCGGATCCATGACCGCCAGCACGCGGCCGCTTTCTGGCATGATGGCAACTTGCGAAGCGATGATATCCGAAACCAGCTTCTGTTCGCCTGTCTTCGTATCGAACTGGGTCGACCCTTGGAGAGTGAAGAAGTAAACCTTGTCATCCTTGGTAACCACGACTGATATAATTCGCGACGGCACGTCGACATCGAGAATCGATTTGCCCGTGGCTAGTTCGATCACGCGTCCTTCGTTGCGTGCTTCATTCGTTTCGGTGTAGGCCTGGCCAATTTGCAGCAGATGTTTGCCGTCGTTCAGGAAATGACGAAAGACGGTGCTCGCCCGATCTTGCCAACCGCTGACCTTCGTACCGGCAGGCATCTCCCAGACGTTGTTCTCTCGGATGGTTACATTCGTGTCACCAGGAACGGACGACCAGGCGTACTTGCCATCTTTGCTGAACAGAAGCTGGCCGCTTGCTCCACGTGTGGTCCAAAGGGTCTCTTCGGCCTGGGCGGTGGAAACTGCGAAAGCGACGCAAACGGACGTTACGACAAAGAACAAGAGGCGGCGCGGAGTTGCTACGAACATGGGAATCCTAAGTGATAGAACAACATTCCGGTCAGGCCACAAGTGCGACCCGGGGGAAAGGTTTCCTGCGAATGGCTATCCTCGATCTGCCGTCGAGCGAGAAGGTTATTCTCTGGGGGGACAGAATGAGATGCAAGAAGCTTAGGACGTTCCGTTGGGCATGGTCCTCCGACGAGGGGAGATCGCATGGTCCATGCAAAAAACCAGGAACATTTCACGTTCCTGGTTTTTGGTTGTGACGATTGTAGGGCTGTCGGCAGGTGTCAATCGCTGACCACGTCGAAGTTGAACTCGTTATCGCCTCCTTGGACGGTGACGACCTGCGTCGACTCGGTGTTGTATTCGGCCGGAAACTTCTCTTTGACACCGGGATCGGTGACCCGGCCGTTGTCGTCGCGGATGACTGGCTTCTGCTTGCTCAGCCGAACCAGATTGTCGCCGGTCCGAGTGCCGCGCGTATTCGCGTTGTAGTTCAGTTCGTACTGGCCTTCAGCATCGGTCAAAGCCCACGAGCCCCGTCCGCCTTCGGCTGGCTCGAACGAAACGACCACGCCTTCCATCGGCTCGCCATTGAGGGTGACCTTGCCGTGGACGCGACCAACATTCGGATGATCGCCCGAGCTGCAGCCGGCCATCAGCAGGGCAGCTGCCGCCAGCAACAACACGGGAATCGTAGAGTGAATACTCATCAAACGTATTCCTTGAACAGAGTGGGGATGGTATCGGAAAAGAACCGCGAGCGGTTGGAAGTTATTTCCAACCTTGAACCGGGTTCCCATCGCGTCGATTCAAGAGACGTTCGTAAGTCGAGTCCGATGGCGTGTTTCCATCGGGCGTGTGGTCGATGTGTTCGGTAATGAAATGAACCGAGCCATCAGCAAACACAAACTGGGCTCCGCCAGGGTGGTTGCTGGAAAAGCCTTGGCGGCCATCTTTGTCGTTGCACGAAGAGCCACAGGTCATCGTTTCGTTGATGTAAGGCTTGCCACCACCGGCGACGCTAATGAAGCCGTTGCTGTAGTCGTGGTTCGACTCGATGTCGGCGTTGCCGTTGTGACCGAACACCACCGCAGCACCCAGCTCCACACCAAACAGCATCCAGGCACGTTCGCCAATCATGGCCGTGTTGCTGGTCCCGTCGGTGATGTCTCGCATACCGATACGGGTCTGGCGATTGCCGGCGACGTCGGTCCCGGGGACAAAGATCCCGTTAAGGTAACGATCTTCTCGCGAGAGGTCACCCGCCGAATTCACACCAATGTAGTTGGAAGTCGCCAGTTCGTAGTCGGGGCTGCCTTGATTGATCAGGTAATGCGAATTCAGTGGTGGGCCGGTATCCGATGGGCAGCGGAAGCCACTGATCGGGGTCTGCAGCACTGAAAGCTTGGCCGCCTTGCCAACCGCTTCGTGTAAACGATCGGGCGAGCTTGGTGCCAAAATATCGTGGGCAGCTGACTGTTCGATCTGTGGAAGAAGCAATGTGCCCCAGCTCCAGCTCGAATGGGTTCCTTCGTTGCCGCCATTCACTTCGTGGTCGTAGCTCATCGCAGGGAAGGCATGGTAGATGTCGTGATAGTTGTGCATCGCCAGACCGAGCTGTTTCAGGTGGTTGGTGCACTGCATCCTTCGGGCTGCTTCGCGAGCCTGCTGGACAGCCGGCAATAAGAGGGCGATCAAGACACCAATGATGGCGATCACAACCAAAAGTTCAACAAGCGTGAAGCCACGCTGCGTATGGATTCGCATGAGAAAATACCTCGAGCTGGGGTGACGAGTAGGGTTAGTGGAGGCGGCCGAAATGGTCGGCGGCATCCGCTGGCCGGGTAACCGAGGCGGCTCGCAAGAGATGGGGCACGCAAAAAACCAAGGTTATTGAATATTTTTGCGGTGACAGGTCGCTGCGCCATTGCAAATACGTCACGCGAGTGTTGTAGATTTGGTAAGTATTGAGAATGGTTGCTTGGTGGTTGTGCCTAATTGCTGGATAATTGAGTGTGGTGATATCGCGATTGAGATCGGTTGCCATCTGACTGCCAGCAAACCACTGGCAGTTATCGCGGGTAAGAAGGTGTGCCGGGACGAAACGGCCGCTTCCGGC
This sequence comes from Bremerella sp. JC817, assembly GCF_040718835.1. Lineage (NCBI taxonomy): Bacteria > Pseudomonadati > Planctomycetota > Planctomycetia > Pirellulales > Pirellulaceae > Bremerella > Bremerella sp. JC817. Next base: position 789,000 of record NZ_JBFEFG010000280.1, read on the forward strand.
GTTTCTGTCAGGCTTCACAAGAGCCTTAAGATTGTGGCCGACCAAATAGGTCGGTTCGAAACAAAACCAGGGGCAAGTTGCCCCTGGTTCATCTATCGATAGATGTCGCTTTCAAGCCGGGCGAAGTTACTTATCGAGCTTCTCGACCTGGCGAACGATGTTGAGGAACTCTTCGCGGTACGAAGCCCCAGGACCATCGACGTTCGACGCGACCAGTTCTTCGATCTCGGCGAAGTTTGTTTCATCGTGGAAGTGGCTTCCGCGAAGCTTCAAACCGAACATCGCGACCGCCGAGGCAAACTGGAAGTCGCCGGTCGCCTGGTTGAACTGGTGACCTTCGTCGAGCACTGGGTAGGTCATCAACGTGCTGACGTCCGACTCCGGCTGCTTGTATCGCAGTTTGAGAGTCATCAGTTCGTTGGTGTCGGCAGCCTCGGTCGTTTCTGGCTTGGTCTGATACTTCAGTTCGTCGACCATTGGTTCGGCTGCGACAATCTGGTCATCCCCACCACCTTGGGCCGGAACGATTTCGTAGAAGGCAGTCACGGTGTGGCCGGCTCCAATTTCACCGGCATCCTTTTTGTCGTCGTTGAAGTCCTGGGCAGCGAGCAAGCGGTTTTCGTAACCAACCAGGCGATAGCCGGCGACCTTCTTTGGATTGAATTCAATCTGGATCTTCACATCCTTGGCGATCGTCAGCAGCGTGCCGCTCATCTGTTCGACGAGCACTTTTTCGGCTTCTTTGTCGTTGTCGATGAACGAGTAATTGCCGTTCGCTTTGTTCGACAATTGTTCCAGCATCGAGTCGTTATGATTGCCGATGCCGAAGCCCATGATGCTGAGGTAGATGTTCTTCTTGGCCTGCTCGGCGGCCATGCCAACCAATCCGCCGGTGCTCGTTTCGCCGACGTTGAAATCGCCGTCGGTGCACAAGATCACGCGGTTGGTACCACCCTGAATGAAGTTATCCGTGGCGAGCTTATAGGCCAGCTGGATCCCTTGCCCGCCGTTGGTCGAACCGCCTGCCTGCAAGCGATCGAGTGCGGCCAGGATGGTTGCTTTCTCGTAGCCATAGGTTGGTTCCAGCACGATGCCTGCTGCCCCGGCATAAACCACGATCGAGACCTTGTCGTTCTCGCCCAGTTGGTCGACCAGCATCTTCATCCCCTTTTTCAGCAGGGGAAGCTTGTTCGCCGAGTTCATCGAGCCAGAGACATCCAGCAGGAAAACAATGTTGCTGGCAGGGCGTTCGTCGATGTTGACTTCTTTCCCCTTGATGCCGACCCGAACCAGGCGATTGGTTGGGTTCCAAGGGCAACTGGCGACTTCCACGTTGGCGGCGAATGGATGTTCGTCGGTGGGCTGGGCATAGTCGTAGGTGAAGTAGTTGACCAGTTCTTCCACACGAACCGCATCACGAGGTGGCAGTTGATTGAACTGGCTCAAGTAAGAGCGAATCTTCGAGTAGCTGGCCGTATCGACGTCGATCGAGAAGGTCGACAGCGGCTGATCGGCCACGGCAATGAAGTTGTTTTCTTCGATTGGTTCAAACTTGTCGCCACTATCTCCGGGCCCAACGCCGGAGCCGGGCTTATTTTCCTCGGTCATCGATTCCGGCAAGCGATTGAGGGTATCGCCCATTTGGGACTGCTTCAGGCGTTCGACTTCCTTCTTGTTCTGCTGACGAGCCATGGATTCGACGGGCTTGCCTGGTTCGGCATAGTATCCAGGCAGGAAATCCATTTCGGATTCCGCGTGCTCTTTAGACTTTTCGACGCGAATACTCATCGGAGTAGGCGTGGTTGGTGCCGGTGTGGCTGCAGGTCGTGACGCTGCCCCAGGTTCGTTCCCCACTCCGGCCGAGCGACCTCCCACGCCTGGCATGGCCCCATAGCTGTTGGGTGCTGCATCGAGTTCGACCCCGGCTGGTGCTGGCGGTGCTTCTTCCATGCCTTGATTGAAAGGCGTGTTCGAACGCTTCAGGTCGGATGTCATCCCGCCTCGGTACTCACTTTCCGTAGGAGGTGCATAGCCTCCACCCAGGCCCATGCCTTCCATCGAGCCCATTCCCATGTCGGATGGTTGCGTGGACGCCGAGGCGGCACCATCCGTTTGTGATGGAGCCACGCGGCTTCCTCGAGAACTGTCGGCGTTGCCTTCGTAAATCGGCTCGAAGTCCTCGATCACCATCTCGTCGATCGGTTCCGCGGGGGATTGAGTGCTTTCGGGGCGAGCGACGTCTCCGGTCGCGACAGGCCGATCAGCGCTGCAGCCCACCAAAGCCACGCCGAGCAACAGAGGAGTCAGAATCCAGATCTTTTTCATGGGTCTTATCCGCACAATTTGGTTTTTCGGAGGTTGTGTCCATTGGCTGGACGAACAAGGTGAGCTCACCAGAACAGACGAGCCATCCACCGATACCGATTCCTGCGAGATCGACTTTTTTAGAAATTATGCCCTAGCGAGTGCCAGCACCGGCCAGCGACAGCCAGTCGACCTCGGCGGCAAACTGCTCGGCTTGATAGCCAACATGGGCGAGAATCGACACATCGCATCGCGAGGCGAGCTCGGCCCAGTTGCTGGCTCGGCTGACGTCGTCGAGTTCGGGCGAGAGATCGTTCAAAACGATCCCCGCTACGGAGAGGCCCTGGCGATAGGCCTTCGCGGTGATCAGCGTTTGAAGCGTCTCGTTGATCACTCCAAGTCGGTTGGCAGCAACGACTAGCAGCGGAAACCCGAATTCCAGAGCGAGGTCGGCGACGTAGTCTTCGTCCGACATCGGCGACATCAGGCCGCCAGCACCTTCGACCAGAATCATGTCGCACTGACCGCTCGAGGCGAGCTCGTTCCAATAGTCGAGGCCGCGGCGGAGAAGGACCCGGTCGAGCTCTTTCCCTTCCGCACGTGCCGACAAATGAGGGGCCAACGGGGCATGGAAGGTCTGCGGACAAATCCGTGAGCGATCCCAGATTTTGCCACTGCTTTGCCAGAGCGTTTGGACATCTTCCGAGACCCACTGGCCATCTAGCTCAATCAAACCGCTGGCAGCCGGCTTGTAGACGCCCACACGGAGCCCCTGGGCCGTCAAGCTGCGGGCAATCAAACCCGAGACATGGGTCTTGCCGACGGCCGTATTATTTCCGGTAATGAAGAGTCCCTTTGGTGGTTTTCTGTCCATAGGGGAAAAGGTACCATTTTGCCAGTTCGCATCCCAGCGCCCCGTTAGGTAAGAAACAGTCGAAAACATGAGCAAACCGGAGAAGGTCAACGTTGCCGTCGTTCAGATGACGTGCAGTGACCGCAAAGAAGAGAACGTCGCGAAGGCGATCGAAAAAATCGCTCAGGCAGCCCAGCAGGGAGCCAACATCGTTTGCCTGCAGGAACTGTTCCCCGGTCTCTACTTCTGCCAGGAAGAAGACCACATCCAGTTCGAGCTGGCCGAACCGATCCCTGGCCCAACCAGCCAGAAGATCCAGGCTGCCGCCAAAGAGCATGGCGTGGTGGTTGTGGCGTCGCTGTTCGAGAAACGGGCCGAAGGTGTCTATCACAACACGGCTGCCGTCTTCGATGCCGATGGGGCGTTTCTGGGGATCTATCGCAAGATGCACATCCCAGACGATCCGCACTACTACGAGAAGTTCTACTTCACGCCGGGCGATGTCGGCTTCCGGACGTTCGATACCAAGTTTGGCCGCGTCGGCGTTTGCATCTGCTGGGATCAATGGTTCCCGGAAGCAGCGCGCCTGACCGCACTGACTGGCGCTCAGATTCTGGTCTACCCGACCGCCATCGGTTGGCTGCATCCGGAAAAGGAAGAGTACGGTCCTGCCCAGGTTTCGGCCTGGGAAACGATGATGCGAAGTCACGCGATCGCCAATGGCGTGTTCGTGGCGGCTCCGAACCGGGTCGGTATCGAAGACAACATCGAGTTCTGGGGCCACTCGTTCGTCGTCGATCCAACCGGCAAGATGCTGGCGGTTGCTTCGCACGAAAACGAAGAGATCCTGGTCGTTGAATGTAACCTGGCTCAGATCGACTTCTCGCGTACGCATTGGCCGTTTCTGCGAGATCGCCGTATCGATGCCTACAGCGGACTGACCAAGCGCTTCATCGATGGGGACATCACCACATGATCGATCGGCTCACGCCCAAACAGCAGGGTTACCGCTGGCCGGCCGAATGGGAGCCGCACGTGGGTACGCTGCTGTCGTGGCCCCATAACCGAAACTCGTGGCCCGATAAGTTCGAGCCGGTGCCTGGCGTCTATAAGAAGCTGGTCACCGCTTTGAGCGAGGTCGAAGATGTCCACATCCTGGCAGCTGCCGGCGATGTGCTGACTCAGGCCGAAGATCTGGTCGGACACCTGCCGAACGTTTCGATCCACGCGATTCCGACTAACGACGCGTGGGCTCGCGACCATGGCCCCAGCTTTCTCCAGGCTCCGAAAGGGCAGCCTTGGATGGCGGTCGACTGGAACTATAACGCCTGGGGCGGCAAGTATCCGCCGTGGGATAACGACGACGCGGTGCCTGAGCGATTGTCCGAGAAGCTTGGCTTCGGCCGGTTTCAGCCAGGCATCGTCATGGAGGGTGGCGCCGTCGATGGCAACGGGGCAGGGCTGGTGCTGAGCACGACCGAGTGTCTGCTCAATCCGAATCGCAACCCGCACTTGTCACAGGCCGAAACCGAGAAGTTTCTGTGCGACTACCTTTGTGCCGAACAGATTCTGTGGCTGCATCGTGGCATCGCCGGCGACGACACCGACGGCCATATCGACGAGCTGGCTCGCTTTGTTGGGCTTGGCACCGTCGTCGCTGCCTATGAAGAAGACTCGAGCGACGAGAACTACGAAGGTCTGCAGCAGAACTTCCAGGATTTGCAGAAGATGACCGACTTGAATGGTCAGCCGCTGGAAGTTATTCCGTTGCATCTGCCAAAGGCGAAGTATCAGGACGACCAGCGCTTGCCGGCCAGTTACTGCAACTTCTACATCGCCAACGAGATCGTTGTCGTGCCGCAGTTTGGTGACGATGCCGATGAGAAGGCGTGCGATACACTGCAGCAGTGCTTCCCTGATCGCAAGATGGTGCCGATCGATGCGATCGACCTGGTCTGGGGCCTGGGAGCGTTCCACTGCATCTCGCAGCAGATCATGAAATAACGCCGCGCTCGGCGGCGTCGTAAAACGTCAGGCAAGCCGATTCCCATTGGTGGTCGGCTTGTCCGGAACGGCGAGCGTGACCGCTCCATCTTCGGCATAGAACCCGGTGACCAGTACTTCGCTGCGGATCGGACCGATCTGCTTAGAAGGGAAGTTGGTGACCGCGACGATCTGCTTGCCGATCAATTCTTCACGCGTGTAGAGCTGCGTGATCTGAGCACTCGACTTCTTCACGCCGATAGGATCGCCGAAGTCGATCATCAGCTTGTAGGCGGGGCGACGTGCTTCCGGAAAGTCTTCCGCTTCAACGATCGTGCCGACGCGAAGCTCGACAGCCTCGAAGTCGTTCCAGGTAATCTCTGCCATGGCTAACCGAGGTAGGGGGTTAATTTATTCAGGGTCGTTTCTTTGCCCAGGTCGCGTTTGCCGAAGCCTGGCACCGCACCCGCTTCTTCCGCGGCGGCTTGGGCATCTTCGTAGTTCGATAGCATCATGACAGGAATGTCTTGCAGCTTCTCGTCCGACTTGATGTCGAGCAAGATATCCATCCCATCGGAATGATCGCGGTCGAGCTTTCGATTAATGATTACTAACGCGAAGGTTTGTTCGCGCAGCATTCGCAGCGTATCTTTGGGGCCGTGCGACTGGAGCACTTTGGCGTCGAAGTTTCGTTCGATCAGGTTGCGGAGCGAGCCATGGTCGTAGCCGCAGCTACCGACGTCGAGAACTTGCTTGGGCATTTGGGGAATCCTTGCTGGGGAGATTACTGGCCACAAAAAAACGCGGGAGAGCCGAGGCTACTCCCGCGCTGATTTGATTGCGAAGGTCGAGCGAGTAATTACTCGCCACCCTCGGTGATTGCGAACAAGTGGGTCTTGTTGGCAATGTACAGCACGCCATTGGCAACGATTGGGGTCGAGTAGACCGAGTTGCCCATGTTGATTTCTTCGATCGGTTCGCCATCGGCTGGATCGGCCGAAAGCTTGAAGACCGCGACGTCGCCATCTTCGTCACCGATGTAGACATGATCGTCCACGATCAGGGCCGAACCCCAAGCGGCAGCGAACATGTCGTAGGTCCAGTTGCACTTGCCGGTTTGGGCATTCAAGCAGTGCAGCAGACCACTGAAGTCGGCGATGTAGAGGATATCGTCTTTGATGGTCACGGTACCGATGCTGCGGTGCATCGTTTCTTCAAAGTCGATCTTGCCGTTTTCGTCTTGGTCGTAAACCGAGTAGTGCCAGATGACGGCGCTGTTCGGGTTCGGGACGGCGACTTCGCCATCTTCTTCGATGACGGCCTGGATCCGGCGATGTTCGAGAGGCACACGCTGGCTGCCTTCGATCTTCATGGCCAGTTCCGAGCTCACATCACCACGCTTGGTGGGGTCGAGGCACCAGAGGTGACCTTCGCCTTCACCATGTTCCGGGTCCTGACCGACGGCGACATAGACTTTGTCGTCGTAGATTACAGGGGTCGCGATGATGTTGTTACGCGTACCACGGCCACCCAGAACCCACTTCGAGGTCTTTGGATTGCCGTCAAACTTCCAAAGCAGTTCTGGCTTGCCATCCTGGCCCTTGTCGGCCTTGAAGGCGTAGATCCAGCCATCGCCACCTGCGAAGATCACCTGCGGAACGCCACCCAGGACGCCGACGGTTGGGCTCGACCACTGACCGTGCAGGATGTTGGTGCCAGGCGACTTATCGGTCCACAGGACTTCGCCGGTGTTCTTGTCCATGGCGATGAAGCTAGGAGCATCGGTCGAAGGAATCACGATGTGCGATTCGTCGACGCCATTGGAAGTGTTGACGAACAGGATATCGCCCAAGCAGGTTACCGAGCAGCTGCACATGTTGTGCTGCGACGTGCCCAGTTCCTTCATCATGTCGAACACCCAGATGGTGTCGGCTTCCTTTTCGCCGGTGAATTCTTCATCGGTGTAGGGACCGTTGTTTTCGCCGTCGCGGAAGCCTTCGGTATCGAGGCAGCGAACTTCACCACGGCTGGTGACGAACCACAGACGCTTGCCTTCGACGTAAGGAGCACAGCAGATACCCTGCAGCGGCCAGTCGTGAACACGACCAGTCGGCAATTTTTCGCTGGAGTGCTGCCAGAGGAATTCGCCGGTCGCTTCGTCGAAGCAAACCAGGCAGCCGAGGTCGACCTTGGATGGGTAGCGATCGATGTAGCCGCTACCGTTGTTGGTTCCAACAAACACCTTGCCATCGGCGACAACCGGGTTGCCGTACGACTGGCTACCGAGGGCAGCGACCCACTTGATGTTCTCGGAGTCTTCTTCTTGCCACTGGCCGGTTGCCCGGTCGAAGCCACCAATTTCCCAGGTGGTCGGAATATTGGTCGCGGTCGGCACGTTGTTACGCTTCGAATCGCCACCCCATTGGGACCAGTCTTTGGTTGCTTCTGGCTTGGCCTTGGCATCTGCTTCCTGGCCGCGAGCCGATTGTTCAGGCAACAAGCCGGCGATTGTCATGCCAACGCAGGTCGAACCTACGATCGCAAAATAAGCAAACGTCGATTTCATTATTTATGCTCGTACGTGAATCAGTAATTAGGAGGGATGAGTTTAGGAGGGACCCGGCTTATTAACTATTCGGGGTCACCTTGATGTTGTCCAGGAAGATTTCGCCCGTTTTGGCGTTACCAAAGAGTCCTGGGCTGCCAGTCGTATTTGGCACCTCGTCGACGATCTCGACCGTCCAGTCTTCTGGTTCCGCTTCGTCTTTCTTCCAGACTTTGCCCTGGGCTTTGGCGGTTCCATCTTCCTGGTTCGAGACCTTCAGCTTCATGTGGTACCAAACGGTTGGCTCCAGCTTGAAGTCGACTCCCTGGGCGATACGCTGCTGCGTGATCCAGGTCATCGCCTTGGCCTTCGATTCGTTCCCCATCAGGATGAACTCGTAGCCTTGGGCAATCAGGCCGATATCTGGCAGCTGGCCTTCCTGTTCCTGGGCCATGACGTCGGCTTCGATGGTGTAGTCGTGCAGGTCGGTGTGACCCATCCACGACTGGCTACGGGTACCCTTCGGAATGGTCGTGATCTTGACCATCACCTTGTTGCCATCAACATCGCGAACGACGTGACGGTAGCGAGCACCCACCCAGGTGATCGGCGGTTCGCCCTTGCCAGACTTTTCGTCGATCTTGATGTTCTCGAAGTCGAAGGCCCATGGCAGTGGCGGAACGATACGAATACGAGCGTCGCCCGTCAGTTCACCCACTTTGGCTTGGATGTAAGCCGGAGCATGACCCGCGTCGGCATTGGCGGTCAGCTCGCCCTTTTCGGTGATCTTCGCTGGGCCTTCGACGCTGAAGTCGACCGATTCGGCATCCTTCAGGAATTGGCCACGCGAGTTGAACAGCTTGACCTGGTAGTCGATCTTGTCGCCTGGGTAGACCAGGTCTTCCGCAGGGATGACCTGAACGGTTGCTGGTTCTGGATCTTCCGAAGCCGGCACTTCCTTTGGCTGCTCTGGCAGACCGCTGAAACCAGTCTCCTTGCCTTCCACACCAACGCAGTACAACGCGGTCGTGGTTGGGAAATAGATCAAACCTTGAGCACAGATTGGCGAGCCCAGGGCGTCACCGTCTGGCAAGCGGCCCTTGGTCAAGATTTCGACTTCGCCATCTTCCTTCAAGCCAAGCACGTAGTAACGGCCGTTTTCGGTGATGGTGTAGATCTTGCCGTCCGCATAGAGTGGCGAGGCAAACATCTTGGTGCCGAGTGCCGTCTTCTTGAACAGTTCTTCGCCGGTCGCCGGATCGAGAACGAACAACTTGGCACGGTCGTCGATCACGTACAGCTTGTCGTTGACGTAGAGCGGAGCACTACGGTTACCGTTCAGTTCGACCACTTTCCACTTTTGGCCGGTGATCGAGATGTCGCCTTTTTTCGTGGCATCGACAGCGACGACAGCACCCATGGTGTTATCCACGTCGATCACGATCTTACCGTCGACTTCTTTCGGCTGGACGTTTTCTTCGCCCTGAGCCATGAAGACGGTGTCGCCTTCGATGATCGGCGTGCCGTACAAACCGCGAGCTGCAAACGCGAAGCTCCAGTTGTGCTGACCGGTACGCGGCTGAATGCTCCAGATCTTGCCATCGCCAGCACCGATGATGTACTGAGGAATGCCATCTACGATCTTGATGCTCGGAGCGCTGTAGGTGGTGTCGTAAGGGAGTGGCGTGGTTTCGGTGAACCAGACGACTTCGCCCGTCTTTTTATTCATTCCCAGGAAGCGGTGAGCCGGCTTGGCCATGTCGCCCCAGCCAATCACGATCCCGCTGATGATCACCAGGTCTTCGTAGACGATTGGGAAGTTGGTACGACCCCCGTACGTGGTCAGCAAACCGAACTGTTCGTGCATCTTACGGACCCAGATGGTCTTGCCGGTATCGGCATCAATGCACTGGAAGTGACCCGAGACGCCCAAGGCGAACACGGTGTTGGTTTCTGGGTCGGCAGTCACAGCCGACCAGCCGACGCGTTCGACAGGCACATCCGAGAGATAAACGTTAAAGCGGTTTTCCCAGATCGGTTCGCCTGTCTTGGCGTCGACGCAGACAACTCGTTCCCCTTCGCGTGGCGTGCCTTGTTCGGCAGCACACAGAACAAACAGCTTGCCGTTCATCACGACCGGCGTGCTGCGGGTACCGAGATCCTCGCTTTTCCACAGAACGTTGCTGCCTTCTCCGCCAGCCGGGTCCCAGGTATCCGGCAGGCCGGTCGCACGACTGATGCCGTTGAATTCAGGGCCACGCCAGTACAACCAGTCTTGAGGATCCGCTTTCGACTCGGTGGTCGACGAGGCCGCGGTCGTCGTCTTGGCCGAGGCGACTTCCGCGACAGGTTCCGATTTCTTTTCTTCTTCGGCCGGAGCTTCTTCCTTGGCAGGGGCATCCGACTTGGTCATTGCTTCCGGAGCTGGCTTGGCTTCTACTTTGCCCGACTCTTCCTTCTTGACCTCTTCCCGGACTTCTTCTGCCTTCATTTTGGCATCGGCAGGCGTGTCGGTAACCGAAGGTGGCGTCAGCTCTTCGCTTGGCTTGGCAGGCACCGCTGCGTTTTCATCCACCAGGGTGACACCTGGTTTTTCGTCTGGCGTCACGACCGGGGTCAATTCTTCACTACTCTTCGCAGGAGTGACCTTCGAGCTTTCAACGGCCATCTCGGTTTCGTCTACCGGAACCTGATCAGGCAAAGGCAGTTTGGCCGGGGACGTCACGTTGGACGGTGGGATGGTGGTGTTGGGATTTGGATTGAGCGTGGTGTTAGAAGTTGATGGCCGACCGGTCGGGGGTGGGGTACAGCCAAGGGAGACAACTACCAGGGACAGAAACAGCACCAACGTCGCTGTGGCCGCCGTTGGATATTGCCGGAGTGTATTGGGCCTGAACATAGGGATCTCTAAATCGTTGGGGGGAAGGTCGATTCGCAGCCTCAAGCTTATACCTGTTTAAACGTCTATGCAAGGAATCTCCTGGTTGCACAGTCCTGGCGAGGGAGGAAAACCGTAACGTGGCTAGCACTTAGCCCGATCGAGGTGCCCCACAACCAACAGGAAGGTAGCGGGGCGTTTGGCCAGGGAATAAGAGGTCGTTTGGCGGGCAAAACCGAGAAATTCGAGCCGTTTACGCCTCAGAACGGTCCGGCTGGGACTTTCAGGCTTAGTCAAACCACTCGTCTTCCGGGTCGAACTTGGGATAGACGATGTTCACGATCTTCATCTTTCCGAGGGCCCGGTGCCGCGTGCCGGGGCGGATCATGATGCACATCCCGGGATGAACCGGAATGATTTCGTCGTCCAACTGCATCTGGGCGTCTTCGCCACATTCCAGAAAGAAGTAGGTCTCGGTCAGTTGTTTGTGATAGTGGACCTTCGCTTCCAGCGAGATTTCGGTCACATGAATTGTGCCGGGATAGTCTTCGACGTCGGCCAGACCACGTTTGGCAGTTCCACATGGGCAGGGAACACCGGGAATGCTGGCAAAGTCGACGACTTCGTATCCCTTGGTCGATGGGGTTTGCGTCATAGTGCGTTCGTTAAACCATTCGCAGAGAGAAAAATCGGAGTGCGTGTGGCCGCATATTTTACTTGCCACGAGGGCGAGGGGCCACTGATAGCTGCAGGTTAAGCTGTGCGGGTTGCGGTGTCGCTGCGGCTGTTTTTGGCAAGCTTTAACGGCTGTCGCGCACGCATAATCGTTAAGGTTTACCTGTCTTGCGCGTCGAGAAAAGTTCCTGCAACCGAAGAGGTAAACCAAGTAGCTGAAATTGGTTCCGAGTGATTAAGCCGCCCCAGTCATTACGCCGATACGGACTGTCAGACATACCTGCACGATGTGTCTAACCAAACGGAATTCCCTCTGGCGGATCATGAGGGGCTGTCAAGTTTCGATGGGGAACATTCGGGTCAAGGATTGGCTCGACGAAACTTAGACAGAGGACTGTGGGGACGATAGAGACCAAGAAACTTAGTTCAACAGGTTCGACTACACGCTCAATCTCTTGAGGTTATGTTGTCCAACCCGCCAAACGGACAGGCCTTGGGGTGCGAGCAATCGCGGCGTGGTAGTCGCATACCGTGATTGTTCACGAGAGCGCCGGCCTGGTGACTGAGATGAATGGGATATAGAGTCCACCACTCAGAAGGAGAAATGACTCGATGAAACTGAACACTCTCTTGGCAACGCTGGTGCTCGCATTTGTGTGTAGCCAGGCCAATGCCGCAGGTCTTCTGAACCAGATGCTGGGTACCGGCTGTGGTTGCGATACGTCCTGCTGCCAGACTCCAAAATGCTGCTCGCCAAAGCCGCGCTGCTGCATGCCAAAGCCGACCTGCTGTGCTCCGGTTGCAGCTACTTGCTGTGCTCCGGAACCAACCTGCTGTGCTCCAGAAGCCACTTGTGCTGCTCCTGAAGCTTGCGGTTGTGCCCCAGAAGCCACTTGTGCCGCTCCATCGGCTTGTGGTTGTGCTCCAAAGTGTCACAAGAAGAAGTGCTGCACTCCTTTGAAGGACGCTCTGAGCAACCTGTTCTGCTGCAAGAAGAGCTGCCACAAGAAGAGCTGCTGCTCGTCGACTTGTGGTTGCGAACCTTCGTGTGCCGCTCCAGAAGCTTGCGGTTGCGATCCTGAAGCCACCTGTGCAGCTCCAGAAGCTTGCGGTTGTGCTCCAGAAGCTACCTGTGCTGCTCCATCGGCTTGCGGTTGTGCTCCAGAAGCCACCTGCGGTGCTCCAGCTTGCGGTTCGTGCTGCAAGAAGAGCTGCGGCCTGTTCGCTGGCAAGTGTGGCTGCAAGAAGAGCTGCACCCCGCTGAAGGACGCCATCGCTCGTCTGTTCTGCTGCAAGAAGAGCTGCTGCTCGTCGAGCTGCGGATGTGACACCGGTTGCGACGCTGGTTGCGGCGACAGCTGCGGCTGTGGTGCTACCTACTCGGCTCCAGTTGAAGCTGGTGCTCCTACCGAAGCTGACATGATGCCACCGGCTCCAGTTCCGGCTGACACCATGACCTTCGTTCCAGCTCGTCGTCGTCTGGCCGCTAACTAAGCCCAGCGATACCTGCTAGAAAAAACAAAAAGCCTGGCTGGGGTAACTCAGCCAGGTTTTTTTGTGCGCGCATCGAAGCTTCATTCCTCACTCCCACAGGAAAGCGAGGGACAAGAGGCAACGCACCAGGTCACTTGTCGCTCATCGGTTGGCTGCAAACACCCATCCAAGCCTCGCAGGGGACGGGCCAAAAGAAATGGCTACGCCCAGCAGGACGTAGCCATCGTGTAGAAAGTTTGCCAGGGCGATGCTTACTTCTTCGCCGTCTTCCGCGGCGTGTCGTCCTGATACTTCTCGCGAAGTTCTTTCAGCTTCTCGTGCATCTTGGCCTGCACTTCGGCATAGTCCGGCTTGCCATAGACGCTGACCATTTCTTTCGGGTCTTGCTGCAGGTCGAACAGCTCCCACTCGTCGAGCTGATAGTAATAGATCAGCTTGTAGCGGCCATCGTAAACACCGTAGTGCCGCGGCACGCTGTGGGCACCTGGGAACTCGTAATAGTGATAGTACAACGAGTCCCGCCAATCGGCCGGAGCTTTGCCATCCCCGGTCAGCACCGGCATCAGGCTCAAGCCTTGCATTTCTTTCGGGATCTCGACGCCGGCGGCTTGCAGCATCGTTTCCGGGAAGTCGAGATTGATTGCCAGGGCATCACTGACCGTGCCCGCTTTGACATGCCCAGGCCAGCGAACCAGCAGCGGCGTGCGGAACGATTCTTCGTACATCCAACGCTTGTCGAACCAGCCATGTTCGCCCAAATAGAACCCTTGATCCGAGGTGTACATCACCAGCGTGTTCTCGGCGAGACCTTCGTCGTCGAGATAATCGAGCACGCGACCGACGTTCTCGTCGACCGAGTCGATGCAGCGGAGGTAGTCCTTGATGTAACGCTGGTACTTCCAGCGAACCAAGGCGTCCCCCTTCAGCTTGGCTTCTTCAAACGCCTTGTTCTTCGGACCGTAAGCAGCGTCCCACAACTCCTTTTGTTCCGGGGTCAAACCACGTGCTGGCGTCAGTTTCAGGTCGTTGGCGTTCATCGTCTTGACGATCGTCATGTCCTGATTGGTCGCACCCGACGCGCGATTGCTGTAGTCGTCGAACAAGGTATCCGGCTCTGGGAACTCAACGTCATCGTACTTGTTCAAGTACTTCGGACCGGGCATCCAGTTGCGGTGGGGGGCCTTGTGCTGATAGACCAACAGAAACGGCTTGTTGGGATCGCGTTTCTCTTTTAACCAATCGAGCGCGATATCGGTGATGATGTCGGTCGTGTAGCCTTCGTACTTCTTCGGGCCATCCGACGTCAGCATCTGCGGATTGTAGTAAGGACCTTGGCCACGCAGCACGCTCCAGAAGTCGAACCCGGTCGGGTCGGTCTCCAAGTGCCACTTTCCGACGACCGCCGTTTGATAGCCCGCCTTCTGCAACAGCTTCGGATAAGTCATCTGGCTGCCGTCGAATCGGTTGCCGTTCTGATAGAAGCCATTCAGGTGACTGTATTTGCCCGTCAGGATCACGGCCCGGGCAGGACCGCAAATGCTGTTGGTCACATAGCAGCGATTGAACCGCCTGCCTTCGTTGGCAATACGATCGATGTTGGGCGTTTTGTTGAGGGCGCCTGGGTAAGCCGAGATCGCCTGGTAAGCGTGGTCGTCGGCCATGATGAACAGAATGTTGGGCTGCTTGGCCGCAGGCGTATCAGCCGCGTCCGCCTGGCTCGCGCACCATGGACTGGCAAGCCATACCAGACCAAGCATGGGAAGAAGAAAACGAAGGGTCGCGGTCATGGAGATCTCCTGACTAGGCGAGGGAGGGGGAAGTGAAGCAAGGCAACGGAGGAGCCGCTTGGCCTGTGCGCGAACCTCGAAAGGTCAGGCCGAAGATGGGCAGGGATTCATTGTGGGTGCTGCCGCGTAGCGCGTCAAATTTTCAATGACAACTATTAAGCAATACCGTAATGAACTCTTTAGAATTTGCCTTCTATTTCAGCGGGAAGCAACCAGCCAATCGGTGAAATACGACAGTCGCATCGGGGGTGCTCACGCGACACTGTATTGCCCATGAGTGAACCGCAGAGCAGGGGATAGGCCTAAGAGTGTTCAAGTCCGCGCGCACCCATTTGCAGCAGCGACTGCGTGAGAAAGAGCTGGCCAGAAGTGCCAAAAGAATGCGTTCGAACGGCCTGCGTTCGAACAACAAAATAGCCAGTCGAACGGGTTCGATCTGGCTACTGGATTGCTGTCGTTAGCGAATCGGCACAAGAACCGATTCGCCTTGTGTAATCGTGATCGGAGACTATTCCGATTCTTTGATCGCGGCTGGCAGTTCCGGATCGACCAGACCCAGAACACCACGCCCTTCGATCAAGCGATCGCCGACGTCGAGGTTCAGGAACTCGATTTCGGGACGATAGAACTTGTCGGCTTCCTTCTTTTCGACTTCGTGCAAAGGACGAATCACACGGAAACCAACGCAGGTCGATGGATAGCTGGTGAACCACCATGGGCTCAGCGGGACGTTGGGATCTTCCTGCTTCCAGTCTTCGTCGCTACTACCCATCTTGGAAGCGGCGCGGCAGCTTTCGGCGTCGTCGTCCCAGCCGCCACCTTTAACCATCAGCGGATCAGGTTCGCTTGGCCAGGCAACCGTGTCGAGAGCCTTCAGCTTCTTACCTTCCAGGCGCGCGAAACCTTCTTCGCTGTACTGATCCAGAACCCATTCCCACACGTTGCCGTGCATGTCGTACAGACCAAACTGGTTGGGCTTTTTCCCTTTGACCAGGTGAGGTGCTTCGTCCGAGTTCCCCGAGAACCAGGCGTAATCGCCCAGTTGTTCGGCGTCGTCACCGAAGTGATAGGCCGTCTTGGCACCGCCGGTCGCGGCGAATTCCCATTCGGCTTCGCTGGGCAAACGATACTGCATGCCGGTCACGCCGCTGAGCCACTTCGTATACTGGCGAGCCGAGTAGTTGGTCATGGTCACGGCGGGCAGTTCCGGATCTTCGCCATGCTCGAACGTGAAGCTTGGTTCGTAGAGCGGAGTCGGAGCGGTGATCGCGTCAATCTTGTTGTCGTCGGTCACCTTGCGAACGCCGGCGGCCTGGAACTTCTTGAACTGCTGGTACAGTTCCATGTAAGGCTTGTACTGCTTCCAGGTCGTTTCATGTTCGGCCATCCAGAAGGGTTCGATCTCGACGTCCACTTCCGGAGCTTCCGCGTCGGTGTGGCCTGCTTCCGATTCTGGGCTGCCCAGCTTCAGCGTGCCGCCAGGAACAGGAACCATCTTCAATTTGACATCGGTCCCAGGAATGGTGATCTCGTAAGGGACCATGTAGCCCTCGTCGATCTTCACGAATGGGCCCGACTCTGGCTTGTTCGGACTGATGCCAACTACCTCAGCCGCAGAGGTGGATGCTGCCGCGAAGCAAACCATTGCCAAGGTCAAGACAAACTTGTGCATGCGCTCTTTCTCTCTTGTTCGGATGTGCATCTCAATCGGGGTGCCCGAGTGACGGTGGGAAGCACCCTCGTGGGACTCTCGAAGATTCCGGATATTCAGGCAGGGGAACCATCGAGTAGCTTCAGTATAGGCATAAACCGCTCGTCTTACCGGATGATTTCCCGCGAAATTAAGAAATTTCCATCCTGAGAGGGGGCCTCGTCTATTTTACCCCATAATCCAGCCGGATGCCGACTTCATTACTGGTGACTTCCGCACCATTACGCTTGCTCTTGGCGATCAATCGGACATTGCCGAGTTGTTCGGCCTTCATTCCGGGGGGGAGGGTCACTTCGATGACGAACTCCGTTTTGTCCGCGGCAATCTCGACAGGAGCCGCTTTCGCTTCGCCAGGCAGCCCCTCCAGAGCGACCGTGACCGCTTCTCCGAATCCGCCTGCCCGGGCGATGTTCCCCTTCAATCGGACGATCGTTTCGCCGCTTAAGGCGAGGAAAACGGGCGACCCAAGCGTCAGACGGGTTGCTCCGGTCGAGGCCGTCGCACGAACTTGTTTTTGATCGTCGGAAAGCAGTTCCCCTTTCACGGCGACATCCCAGGCAATGTCTTTCAGCGCCTCTGGCACGACGATCTTCAGCTTCATCTCCGATTGATCGGCGGCGAGGACCGGGCTCCCTTCGATACGAATCGCCTTCGACATGTCAGGCTTCCCTTTGTCTTGCGGGATGACCTGGGAAGTTTCGAGCGAGAAGCGAACCGGACCCTTTTGATTTGCTCCACGGGTCGCGGTAACGGTGACCTCGGTCGACTGCCCCAGTCCCAGTGCGTTCGCCGCCGGTGGCTGTTGCCAGGCCAAGGTCAACGCAGGGGTTCGCTGAACACCGATGCCCAGATCGGTATCAAGCGGTGCGAGCCCGACCGTTGCCGTGGAGGTGCCGGCTGCCGCAAGCCGTTCGATCGTCCGACCGCCAGCGACCGCCTTGCCGACGATCGGCCCGACAGCGGACTGCGTGGCGTCGGCCGACGCGGTGAACGTGACCAGGGCTCGATCAGCCTTGGCAGGGATCTCGTTCAGCGCGACTTCGATCCCGCTCGGAAGGTTCGGGAACGAAAGCTCGATCGGGCCACCATAGCCTCGCCGCTGGGCGATCACTTCCAGAACCGCATGGCCACCAGCCGGAACATTCAAGTTCGGCTGCGATGTGGTCAGCGTGAAGTCGGCATGATTCGCCGGAGTTACCAGCACGCGGTAGACGTTGGCGTCGCCACCCGAGTAGCTGACATCATGCACCACGATCTTCACCTGGTTAACGCCTGCGGGCACGTCGAACATCGTCGCGGGATCAGGCGTGTTGTTTTGATCGTCGGACGTGGCCAGCATGCCATCGTCTGGTTTGCGAATTTCAAGCACGGCATCGACGGGCGAGTTCAAGCGTTGGGCGAAGACTTCGGCTCGGTACTTGGTGCCTGGGGTGACATCGATCAGGAACGCATCCCGTTCTTTCGGTTCCCGCAAAATGCCACTGATTCCTAGCGGAGCAGGGCCGATCGAAGCAGCAGGATCGCGATCGGCAACTTCGTGATACTCCGGCACGTCGCTACGCAAAACGCTCGGTCGCGGTCCTGAAAAGTTTCCGCTGAACTCAACCGGCAGCGTCGCCATCAAGGTCTCTGCCGGAAGAGGCATCGCCAGCGACGAGGTGATCGTTGGATCGTCGCTCAGACCACCAATCGCCGCCACTGCGTTGGCATCTTCCGCTTTGAAAATGGCCAATGGAAAAGCGAGATCCGCGAAGCCAAAGCTGCCCACCTTCAAACGAAAGTAACCAGGCGCCGCTCCACGAAATTGAGCGTCGTGAAGTTTGATCGTGTAAGGGCCATCGGCCGGTAAATCGACCACCAGGCGAGCATCTCCCTGGGCGGTGACCTCGCGGCTCGAATAGCCAAGCTGCGTGTCGCGCTGATCGACGATACTGACCAGCGGTTGAAGCTTACTGCCGATCCGCTGAGCTTCAACTTCGATCACTACTCGCTGACCAACCTTACCTTGAAAGGTGGAGGTCAAAAGCTGCGCCCCGGCCAGGTTGCCGGTCATCGCGATCGGCAGCGAGGTGATCGTTTCCTGGAATGGACCATTGGGCAGACGGTCGATGCCCAGCGTGACAGGGGCGGAAATACCACTGGCCGAAGCGACCCGCAAATGGCCATGCCCTGCGAGGGTGTCGGCCGGCAGATCGACTTCCATTTCCAGGCGATCTGCGGTCGACTCGGGCAGCACGCGGATAGCGGTCGTGGGGAAGTCGAAGTGCACTTGCGGTTCTGGGCCAAGCTGCTTTCCGGTGATGGTCAGGCGAGTCGTTTCACCAATGGTGATGCCACGTAACGAGACGGTATCGATTCGAGGAGCCGCCAGTAAAGAGACCGGCAAACAGGCGATCAGCGCGAGGCCAAGCAATGTTGCAGAACGCAGCATGAGACAAGTTTCCTCTAGGTGGGAAAGTCCGCGAGTCGCGGCAGGGCAGGAGGGAAGAAAGGCTCGCCCTATTGTCCGTAACGAAACAACGGCGCGTCAAGTAAAACACGCCGTTGTTCAGGATATGCAGAGGTCTCTTGCGAAGAGAGTCGGCCAGCTTAGTTGCCGAAAGGATCGTCCATTGCTGGAGGTGCAGCGCCGAACGGATCGGCACCCGGTGCCGCCGCTGGTGGTGGCGTGGCACCGAAAGGATCATCTGCGGCTGGAGGAGCAGCACCAAACGGATCGTTGCTCGGCGGAGGCGTCGCTCCGAATGGATCGTCGCTCGAATCCTGCGACATTGGCTTCGGCATCGGCTTTGGCGTTGGAGCCGAACCAAATGGATCGCTACCACCAGGAGCCATACCGGCAGCTGGAGGTGCAGCGCCGAATGGATCGTTGCCCGAAGGAACGGTCGTGCTCGGAGCGGCCGAAGGAACACCAAACGGCTGGTTTGGCGTTGGCGAAGTTGGAGCCGGTGGAGTCGCCCCGAACGGATCGTCATTCGCTGGAGGGGTCGCGCCAAATGGGTCGTCGCTGGCTGGCGGTGCGGCACCAAACGGATCGTCCGAAGGCATCGAGTTGGCTGGGCCAGGACCGGCACCACCACCCATGCCAGGAACACTAGGAACCTTGACGCTGGGGATCAAAGCATCGCCCAAAGCACCGAACGCAGCGGTGACAGGATTCTTCTTGCCGTCCGATGGCGTCGCAGCCGGACCAGCGGCACCAAACGGATCGTCGTCTCCAGGAGTCATGGCTGGAGCCGGAGCGGCGCCGAAAGGGTCGTCGCCAGGGGCAGCGGCTGGCGGAGTCGCGGCACCGAATGGATCGTCGCTGCCTGGGGTCATCGCTGGAGCTGGAGCAGCACCGAAAGGATCGCCTGGGTTGGCTGGTTCTGGCACGTTACCGAAAGGATCGGAAGGTGCCGCAGGATCGGCTGGTTCTGGAGCGGTTCCGAATGGATCGTTCGGGGCCGAAGGATTCGCAGGCTCTGGCGCCGTGCCAAATGGATCCGATGGAGCAGTTGGATCGGCTGGCATCGGAGCCGATCCGAACGGATCAGTAGGAGCCGCAGGGTCGGCCGGCATTGGGGCACTGCCACCAAACGGATCGCTTGGAGCAGGCGTGGTCGGCATTGGCGTGGCACTACCGAATGGATCGGTGTTGCTGTCGACTTCTGGCAGCGGAGCGGTTTGAGCTGGAGCCGTCTTTGGCATGGCGGCGGCATCTTGCGAACCATAAGGATCAGTCGCGTCGTTCATCGGAACGTCGACAGGGACCTTGGTGTCGGCAGCTGGACGGCCACGCAGGATTTGATCTTCCTGACGCTTCAGTGCTTCGTACCGAGCACGCTCTTGTTCTTTCTTCTTCAGGAAGGTCTCAGTGCGGACCTTTTCCCGGAAGCTTTCCAGCGAAAGACGAGCGCTACCTTGGACCCGTTCCAGCGACTTGCCGACTGGGTAGGAGGTTGCTCCCGAGAGTTCCAGTTGGGCACCCTTGGTGAAGTCGGCCTCGGCAGCCTGATCGTCACCCATGGCGTAGTTCGACAGGCCGAGGAAATAGTAGACCCGAGGATCGGTAGTTCCCTCTTGGACGACCGTTTCCAGCAGCTTTTGCGCTTCAGGATAGTCGGCCCGGAAGTAAGCGTGGACACCGCGACCATAAAGTTCGGTCAGAACGGAGTCTTGGGCAGATGCTTCTTGAATTGCACTTACGGTCATTAGCAGACAGAAGCAGGACAAAAGTCCGCCGGCGATAACGTTCCTCGTCATCAATAAAAACTCCCTGGGTACCAATTCGGTTGGCCGCGCTCGAGGGGCGCAAAAGTAATGAGACTTTGTGGGAAGTGGACGCGCATTCGGGGCATACGCCTAGCGAAACCATTCGCCCGACGAAATGTTAGGTCATTTCGTCCCTCGTCCTTGAAGAGAACCTGATTGGCAGGCATTGCCCGCGCAAGGTTTCATCTTTCAGTCCCGGAATCGGGACCACGGCATCTGCGTATCGTAGTTGGCTCACGCTCGGATTGCAAGTTTTGTACTAGGCCCCGCCCATTTGGGGTAAGTTGCCGAGCGGTGGGGACTTGCGACACGAGAGGCCATGATAAGATGACCGGTCGACGGGATGCGTACGTGCCCTATCTAAATCTATGTCAAGGCAAACCAAACGATGGCCAAAAATGTACTGGGAACCGATCTGCAAGATTGCAGCCACGACCCCCTAACCGGTTTCTTCCGGGATGGGTGCTGCAACACCGGAGCCGAAGACCTGGGGCTGCACCTGGTTTGTAGCGAGATGACCGAGTCCTTCCTGGCGTTCTCGAAGCAGGTCGGAAATGACCTTTCCACACCTCGTCCTGAGTATGGCTTCCCTGGCCTTAAACCGGGTAACCGATGGTGTTTATGTGCTTTGCGGTGGAAAGAAGCCTTCGAAGCAGGGGTTGCTCCGTCGGTGGTGCTGGAAGCGACCCATA
Organism: Bremerella sp. JC817; assembly: GCF_040718835.1. NCBI lineage: Bacteria > Pseudomonadati > Planctomycetota > Planctomycetia > Pirellulales > Pirellulaceae > Bremerella > Bremerella sp. JC817. The sequence continues at coordinate 810,176 of NZ_JBFEFG010000280.1, forward strand.
TCTCGACGCTCGAGTTCGTCGACCTGGAAGACCTGCAGAACCATGCAGTCCCTGAGTAAACGCTGTTAGGGGGGATTTTCCTTCCCATTCGCCGCCAGACTTTCTACAGTGCAACGAGTCTGAAAACTGATCCGTTGCATCTCAGAGGCCGGAGGGTTCCCCCCAATGTGCCGATTTTCGCTTGCTGTTCTTTGTTCGCTCATTCTGCTGCTGGCCACCTCGACCGCCGATGCCGCCCCGGCCGATCTCAGCGGCATGTATCGCTGCCAAGGAACTTCCGACCAAGGGACACCCTACTCTGGGGTGGTCGAAATCAAGCAGGTTCGGAAGGGGTATCAGTTGACCTGGACCGTCGATAAGACCAAGTACGCCGGCATCGGCTTCATCCACGATGGCTACCTGAGCGTGGCCTGGACGGTGAAAACGGTCAACGGAACCGCGATCGGTGTCTTGCTGTACAAGGTCAAAGAGGATGGCACGCTGGAAGGAAAGTGGACCGATCCTTCGCTGAACGGGGTCTACGACGAGACCCTCACGCCGATCAAAGGGGATCGAACGATCTAAGATGGTCGCCGCTTACTGATCGCGAGCCAATCGAATCGAAGGCGACTTAGGGGCGTGCTCTTGCTGGTACCACGCCTTCCAGGCTTCGGGATTGAAGCCAAAGTCTTGCCCGTCGCATAACTGCCGCAGTGCCAGATGCACGCCCTGATTCGGCACACGAATCGTATCGTACGCGTTCTTGCTACGTACCATGAACTCTTCCAGCGTCAGCATGCGATACGACTCTTTCGGCCCGTCGATATCGAAACGGGACTCTGGCTTGAGGGTCGTATAGAAGTAGGTGTATCGCGACGAATGGGGTGCCAGGTGCTGGGTATTCAGGGCCGCGGCCAGCGGAAAGACGGCCGTCGGATAGTCGAGTTCCGCCAGCACAAACGCCGCCCGGTTCACGATGATGTTGTCGTAGCTCTTCAGCAAGTTGGCGAAAAACTCGACCATGTGCGGATCGCGCTGGGCCAAGACTTGCCGCAAACAGGCATCGCGATAGATCGGATTGTTCTGATAGACGGCGTTCTCCATCAGGAAGCTGCGCGCACGCGGGTTATTGATTCGGCCGAGCGTTTCGATGTAGAGCAGGGCCAGTTCCTTCTCGCTTTCTTGCCCCAGCAATTGGATCAGCCCAGGGATCGCGTCGGGATCTTGCAGCGTGGTAAAGTCGATCTGCACTTCCGGTGCGTTGCTTTTGCCGAGTTGCTGCCGCCAGCGATGTAGCCGCAGCTTCCAGTCGATCAGTTGTTCTTTTTGCCGTTGCTCTGCGACCAGCAAGGCGGCCTGCTGCTTAGTCATCCAGCGGCCGTCGAAGCGGATGTAACCTCGCTGATGCATGATCTCGCTGGGGCTTACCCAGCGGCCATCACGTCGCTGGTAGCCGAGCGCCTTGCGGGCTTCGACATGGTTGGGGTCAAGTTCCAGCACGCGCCGGGCATGACGCTCGAAGGGGAAGGTGAGCCGTTTCTCGCGGCACCACAGAGCCAGCTTCCATTGATCGCCGATCGAGTCGGCGAAGTTCGAGGCCTGGTCGAAGTATTCGTCCTCGGTCACCGCCGGTGCTTCGATTTGCTCGATCATTTGCCCCGGCAGAATGACGGAGCCGATCCCCTCGAAGCTCAGCTCGACGTTGCCATCGCTGGCGATCTCGGAATCGGTGCTAGCAGTCGCTTCCAGTTGCCCCCCGTTGGTGAGCTGCACGACGTGACGCTCGGCGCGAAGCGGCAGCGCGAAAAGGATCAGCAGGCTGAAGCTGATAACCGCGCGGTGCACCTGGGAAGACTCCGAAACGAGAAAGGATAAGCACCTTCAGGATAGGCACTGATAGCATCTTCGACAACGATTTCCGCATGAAATGATATGGATTTGGTACCTGACTTTCCGTTAAGGTCTGCCGCCCCCGTTGTGCGCGGGTGGGAACAGAAGAGTCGACGGAAACTTAGGGAGGTTGGCGGTGAGACGGACAAGTGCCTTGCTGTTGGCAGTGATCGCTGGTGCCGGCGCTTGGTTCTTTTTTCAGAACTATCGCATCGAAGGGTTCGACAACCTGGTCGTCGTTCCGCGCGGTGCTGCGCCTGCCGCTACCACTCCGACCTCGACCGAAAATCCGACTGCCGTGCCGACCATGGCCCGCAAGCAGGACACCATTCGGATCGCCTCGTTCAATATCCAAGTCTTTGGAACGGCCAAGCTTCAAAAACCAGAAGTCGCCAGTCGGCTGGTTCAAATCATTCGTCAGTTCGACGTGGTCGCCATTCAAGAGATCCGCGCCAGCGATCAAGGCTTGATCCCGAACTTCATCGAGATGATCAACGCCACCGGACGGCATTACGACTATGTGATCGGTCCGCGGCTGGGCCGGACCCAAAGCAAAGAGCAGTTCGCCTACATCTTCGATACTGCCAGCCTCCAGGTCGATCGATCTCAGGTCTACACCGTGGAAGATCCCCTCGATGTGCTCCATCGCGAACCGCTGGTGGCCTGGTTCCGTGTTCGTGGACCAGATCCGAGTCAGGCATTCACCTTTTCGCTGGTGAATGTACATGTCGATCCGGATGAAGTCGCTCAAGAGATGGACGTGATGGACGATGTCTTCCGCGCGGTCCGCGATGATCCTCGTGGTGAAGACGACGTGATCATGCTCGGCGATTTCAACGCCAACGAATCGCAGATCGGACAACTCGCCACGATCCCAGGAATTACCTGGGCAATCAGTGGAACGACAACCAACACGCGGGGGACGGCGCTGTACGACAACATCTTCATGCAGCGTCACGCGACGACCGAATACACCGGACGGAGCGGGCTGTTCGACTTCCTGCGGGAATACAATTTGACGCTGGCCGAAGGTTTAGAGATTTCAGACCATCTACCGATCTGGGCCGAGTTCAGCATCTATGAAGGCGGTGCCCCTCAGGGACCACTGACGAACGTTCCGGCGAACGTTCGCTGATGCATTGGATGCGGAGAAGTGGATACCCACCCCGCAATCCCCAAGTTCTCTGGCCGATTCTTGAGGATCGGGGGCGGAGATGACCAACGTGCGTGTTGGACATGCAATCTTTACGCTGCGATCGATGCCATCTGGTCGCATGCTTCCGCGCAGCGACGGCAACAGTCGGCACATTCCTGACAGTGATCCATCTTATGCTTCGCGCACTCGCGAGCACATGCCTTACAGATGTCGGCGCATACATGACAGATCTCGCCAGAGAACTGCGAGCCGCGGCTCAGAAAGACCGCCGCATCCCAACAAATTTGGGCACAGTCGCGATCGGTGCGGATGCAGTCGGCCATCTTGGAGGGATTGGGCTCACTGAGGCAGGCGTCCGAGCAATGCTCGCAGGCCCGGGCACATTCAATGCAAAGACGGATACATTCGGCATATTTGCTAGTCGACATAGTCGTTTTCCTCCTTTGTAAGCGGAATTAGGAAGCTCAAAGCCTTCTCCTATCAGAAGAGCCGCAAGCAATATGCCAATGGAAGGGAAAACATTCGCAACAAATTGATTGTCCTGGTTGTAGCAACGGGGGATGATGGATTGTCGGACTTGACCGAAAGATTCATTTCCAAAAGGTTGCCAGTGATGAGATTTCGGATCGGATTGCGGACACTTTTGGTCGTGATAGGAATCTTGGCCGCAGGTTGTGGATGGTATGCCGCCAACGTTCGTGCTTGTGCCGCCGAGCAGGCCGCACTGAATCGCATCAAGTCCGGTTTGCGTGGTACGTATCTATTGGTGGATCGTCGCGGGACCATTGATCTCAGTGAATACTGGTATGATGTGATCGTTCGAACGGATCCGGCACCTGGTATGCAGATTCCCGACCGGATGTCGAAATGGCTGAGGCGGACTCGTTCGTCGGACGACGGAGAACTGGCACTCTTTCGCCGGGTTCACTTCATTGAATTAGGTAGTCAGGCAGATCCAAAGCTTATCGAGCATCTCGAATCGTTTCGTTGTCTGAAGTCGATTCATTTGAGTCTTAATTTTTTCGACGGGGTGGATAAGCCGGCGGAGGCTCGCGAGCGAATTGCGGCGGTCGAGGAAGCCGCTCGGCAATTCGTGACTCGACATCCCGAAGTCGAATTGATTCTCCCGGGGGAATTCGAAGAGATCATTCCGCTCGTCACGCCGGAGGATCAAGCCGCGTTGGCTGCTGAGGATATTCACGAGCTTTACCCGGATCCATTCACCACAGAAGACCCGTTCGATCCCAATGCACTCTCGGGATCCGACGATTCGTTTCAGACGATATGGGTTGAAGATCCGTTCGCTCCGTAGCGACTACTGCCCGTTCCATTCCTCCCGGAAGACGCGTAGCAGTGGTTCGCTGTCGACTTGCTGTACGGCCTCTTCCACGCGTTGGCGCAGATCTTCCGTTGCTCCGTGCAGTCGCAAAGCTTTCACCGCATCGCTGGCCGTACGGAGATCCCGCGGGTGAATCAGCGACAGCAGAAATGACTGCGATTCGGTCGATCGCAACAGACCGATACAAAGCAAAATGCTTTCGCGTGCCGCCAGTTCCGGACGACGACCCCACGCCGTTCGCAATCTCTCGAACGCTCCCGGCAGTTGCGATTCGCCAATCGCCAGCGCCGTTTGAACGCAGATGTCCGCGTCGCCATCAAGCAGGAAGGGCTGCAGAAAGTCGTAAGTGTCGGTCTTCTCGATCTTGAGTAGCGAAGAGCAACACTCGCCCATGACGTCTGCTTCGTCGTCCCCAACCAAAAGTTTCAGCCGCAAGAGCGGAGCCCCTTCCAGCACCCCGAGAACGCCGATCGCTTGAACCGCTCCGTAACGAGCCGCCGGCCAGGGATCGACCAGCAGCACCGCGCAGCGATTCAATACCTCCGCCGTCGGTGCGAAGTGCGTCAGACCGATCGCACAAAGGCCCCTCAGTTCGGCAGCCGCGTCGACCTCGCCGCCGTATTGCGGTTCGATCTGTTCAAAGGCAATGCCATCGCGAAAGAGGTCGATGTCGGCGAACTCTAAATGAGCCAACGCTTTGATCACGGCCGTTTTACCAAGACAGCCTGGGTCTTTTTTGAGCGGGTTTCGCTTCAACCGCCAGTACGCTTTGACGAGCGATTCAATCGCGTCCCGATCGTTCGCATCGACAATCAACTCGGCGGCTCGCTTCACGACTTGATTCGAGGCATTCCCTAACGCGTCGCGCACTTCACGACGAACGTCTGGCTGATCGAGTCGATCTTCCAGCAGTCGCAACTGGCGAAGTTGATTGCCGACGACGTCGTCGTTCATGGATTCTCGCAAAAGGGGAGGGCACGCGGATGCAAGTTTGTTTGACCAGGGGTTTCCCCAGGCGATATCGTAAAGGCTTGTTTGTTCGCCGGGAACCATTGTCGGTCGAAGTATGATGAATTGCGTTACGTTCTCGATACTCTTATTGCTGCTGCTTGTCGAATCAGCGCGTGCCGAGACCGTGGGAATCCAAGCGGAACGCCCTGAGAAGGGACCAAGCGTTGCCATCGAAGGTGGCTACATGGTGCCCTACGAGATCGCGTTGCCAACATCGAACTCCGTCATCAAGATGATCCCGGTTCCTGGCGGCATAGTACGACTTGGAAGTCCAAGATCCGAGTTCGGTCATACGCCGGCGGAGTGGCCTGAGGTCGAAGTCAGGGTGGCTCCTTTCTGGATCGCGGAAACCGAAACGACTTGGGGGCAATACGGAGCCTTTCAAGATCTGGAGAGACAGTTTCGGGATCAAGGTTTCGATCGCGATCTGCTCGAGAAGCTGAGCGTTCAGGCGATCACTTCACCCACCATGATCTACGATCCATCGCTCGTCTATCTGCATGGTACCGACGAGCGATTGCCGGCAACGATGCTGACGAACTTCGCGGCGCGGCAATATACCAAGTGGCTCAGTCGGATGATGCAGCACACCTATCGACTGCCGAGTGAAGCGGAGTGGGAGTATGCCGCCGCGGCCGGAGCCGAGACGGCGTACCATTTCGGAGACGATCCACAGCAGTTGGACGACTACGGCTGGTTTGTCGACAACTCCGACGAATCACCACACTTCGTCAAGCAGAAGAAGCCGAACGCATTCGGGCTGTACGACATGCATGGCAATGTGTGGGAATGGGTGCTCGATCAATACTCGAGTGAAGGCTATCGGCGTTTAGCAGGCCAACGACCGACGGCGCTTCAGTCGGTATTATGGCCCACGCAAATCGATCCCTTGATGCGGAAGGGAGGAAGCTGGGACGATGGTGCGGCCCTCTGCCGTCTGGCGGCCAAGCTAGGGAGCGACGACGAAGGATGGAAGACGCTCGAGGCAATGATTCCTCTAAGCCCTCACTGGTATACCGACTACCCCGGCGACTGCATCGGGTTCCGCGTGATGCGGCCACTTCGCGACGTGCCACCGATCGAAGCGGCGAAATACTACCTGCCCGACATTCCCCAGCTACAGGAAGATGTGGAAAGTCAGCTTGAGGAGCGTCGAGCGGTGCAAGGCTTCGTCGAGCCTGATCTTTCGGCCTTGAAGTAGGTCCTCTTAGGCGACCTCGGGCGAGGGTTTTACCGTACCGATTCTGGGTGATGCTGGTTGATGATCGGTTGCCCGGTGCGGAATGCCTGTTCGATCAGATCGGCCGCCATTTCTAGGCCATCGCGCGAGGCGATGTCGGCTTGAAACTGGTCTGCTTTCTGTTGAAACTTCGGATCGTTTTGCAGCCGATCGAGTTCCGCGCGTAGCCTCTTGGTCGTTACCTTCTGCACCGGAATCACGCGTCCGCTGCCATGGTACTCAACACGTTTGGCAACGCCTGGCTGATCGTTGGTGACCGGCAAACAAAGCATCGGCACGCCATACGCCAGGCATTCCAGCGTGGTGTTCATGCCGGCATGGGTTATCACCAGGCTCGCTTTTTCTAGCAACCGTAACTGGGGAGCTTTTTCGACCAGCAAGATATTCGCCGGAATGTTGCCTGGCACATCGACCTCGCCCCCACCTTTGCTCAGCACTAGCTGCACCGGCAGATCTTTCACCGCATCGATGATCGCGCGAAAGACATGCGGCACCGCGTTCTGCAAGGTTCCCATCGAAGCGTAGATAAGTGGTCGCCCGTCGAGCCAGTCCCACGGGAAGTCGATCGCCTGATCATCCCGGGCCGCGCGATGCCATGGTCCGGTGAAGTGTAAACGCTGGGGGTAGGCGGTCCGGGGATACTCGAAGAAGGGAGGCTGCTGTGACAGGTGAACCAGTGCCGGGTCGCCACCCCGGATGAGCTTTAGCGGATCGACGCCAACTTTGCGTTCGCCTGCCAAAAAACGATACGCCATGAGTACCGCATGCTTGGCCATCTGATTGCGGAATCGCCCGAACCAGTCGGTGCGATAATCCCACGCCAACGGAGGTGGCGGTATCAGCGGATCCCAGTAAACGGCCAGTGCGTTGCATGCGACGGCGTAGGGGATTGCCAAGCGTTCGGCTTCCACGGCACATGCGGGGGCGACTTGGTCGATCACCAGCCCATCGAACGAATGAGCTTTTAATGCTTCTGGCAGGTAACGGCGAACAAGCGTCGATTGGATGCCAAACAGTTTTCCGGTCAGCAGCATTCCCTGGGTGCCGGTGACCTTGCCGAGCGCACGAAACGAGGCTTCCAGTTGGTCTGAAAGTTCGTCTTCAGGACCAAGGGCATGGAAAGGGAGGCCGGCACGGCGGACGATTGGTTCCGCCATGCGGCATCCTAGAAAGATCACGTCGTGACCGCGGGCTTGAAGTTCGCCGCCGAGCGTTGTCAGCGGGTTCAGGTGCCCTGGCACTTCGGGACAGTGCAGGCCGATCTTCATGCTGCCAACCGATGCCGTCTCATTCCCATGGATTGTCCCAGTCGCCCCAGCCATCGAGATAGGTTTGATAGATGGGGGTCTCGGCGGTTCGCAGTTCGAGCCAATGCTTGGTCTGGTGGATCAGTTCCTGCTCGCGCTCCAGTGTGATCTTCCCCAGCAGCACGCAGCAGCGGAGGAACACGAAGTAGGTGTCGAGCACGTCGCAGCGGCAATATTCGTTGATCTCTTCCAACTGGCCTTCGTGGTAGAGGTCTTGGACCATCCAACCTTCGATTTCCATCTTCCCAGGCTTCCCCAGCAAGTTGGCGGCAAGATTCAAACCGCCTGTAAATCGGCTGGCACCGTAGTTGGTCAGAATGTCGTACAGATCGAAGTGAGCTTCGTTGTTATACCGGTAACGCGACTGCTCGAAGTTCTTGGCGTTCAGATTGAACCAGTCTGGCACACTCAAGCCGAAACGGAACGCGGCCAGCTCCATCAATGGGATGTCGAACGACCGCCCATTGAACGTCACAAACGTTGGTCGTCGATACGCTTTCCAGCCCCGCCAGAAGTGCTCGGTGATGACCGGCGGGCGGAAGGCAGGGGCGTCGAGGACCACCTGGTCGATAAGGTTCAGTTCGATATCGAGCTTGGCGATCGCCACCGATACCGGCACCTGGTACGTGTAAGGAATAAAATCGCTTCCCTTTTCTTCCAGCAACTCTGCTCGAAAACGATTGACCGCCTCTTGCGGCGAGAGCCCTTCGTCAGGGTATTTCAATCGCGAAACCAGATTGCCATCGGCGACGGATTCGACATCGAACACGAGGTACCGAACGGCAGCTTCCGACATTGGCTTTGCTTTCCTAGAGAAGTCGAGAGAAATCGGTGACAGGCCGTAGCTTGCCAGGCTGGTCCTGCGATAGATCTCTACAGGCTAACACAACCCACGGAAGGAAACGACGGGAGATCGCCGGAGGGTGTTGGATTCAGATCGGTTTCACTAAGCTGATAGAAACTGATATGCCCTCGCAAGGATTTACCATGAGTCGCGAACGCCTGCTGGAACGCTTTTTGAAATATGTTCAGATCGACACCACCGCCGGAGTGCCTGGCGCGAAATATCCAAGCTCGGACGGGCAACTTGTCCTGGGGAAGCTGCTGGCCGAAGAGATGCAGGCGATGGGTATCAGCGACGCTCAGCAAGACGAGTTCGGTATCGTCTATGGAACCGTGCCCGGCTCGGTGACCGATTGCCCGGTGGTCGCGCTCAACTCGCATGTTGATACTTCGCCCGAAACGACCGGCGCCAACGTCAAACCGCAGGTCATCACTAACTACGCCGGTGGCGATATCGCCTTGCCTGGTGATGCGACCCGCGTGATCACGCTGCAAGAGAACCCAGAATTGAATGATCTGCATGGCTGCACTTTGATTACGACCGACGGCACGACACTGCTTGGTGGCGACGACAAGGCAGGCGTGGCGGTCATCATGGAAGTCGCCCAGCGGATCCTGGAAGGGAAGGGGCCAGCCGCGACCGGACCACTGAAGATCTTGTTTACCTGCGACGAAGAAATCGGCCATGGTGTCGACCACGTCGATCTGGCGAAACTGGGGGCTGATGTCTGCTACACGTTGGATGGTCCCGGGGCGAACGAACTGAACGCCGAAACGTTCTCGGCCGACGGTGCCACCGTCACGATTCGCGGCATCAATATTCATCCTTCGATCGCCAAGGGGCGGATGGTGAATGCCCTGCGTGCGGCATCGATCTTCATTGCCTTGCTGCCCAGCGATCGGATGTCGCCGGAAACGACCGAAGAACGCGAAGGCTTCATCCACCCGGTCACCATCAGCGGTGGCGTGGGGGAAGCGACCATCCAGTTGATTCTGCGCAGCTTCGAGACCGAAGAGCTGACCACCCAGGCCGATATGCTGCGTGACATCGCCCAGCGAGTCGAAGCGAAATTTCCTGGTTGCAGTGTTACCGTTGCTATCACGCCACAGTATCGCAATCTTCGTGATGGCTTGGACAAAGAGCCCCGCGCTGTGCCGATCGCCGAGAAGGCTCACGAGGCTCTCGGACGCACGGCGAAGAAGAGTGTCATCCGAGGTGGCACTGATGGCTCTCAGTTAACCGCTCTGGGGCTTCCGACGCCCAACTTGTCTACCGGACAGCACAACCCTCACTCGCCGCTGGAGTGGGCCTGTCTGGACGAAATGGAGCAAGCGGTCGAGCTGCTTTTGAAGATGCTCGAGCTGTGGTCGCAGGAGAAGAAGAGCACTTAAAGGGACGCTAGCATTGCGGGCAGTGCTTTCTATAGCCAGCAGCAGCGTCGGTTTTGAGGCAAAACAGGTAAACTTGTGACCACCTTCGTTCCGAATATTTCCAACGTGAGCCCGGCCGACCTAGCCCTTACCGAGCGTGATTTGGCATTCCCCTGAATGTAAGGCCGCGGCAGAAGGATGATAATCTGTGCTGAACGTCTCTATCGTCATCCCGAGTGTGGATAACGCTCGTCAACTGGAAACGACCCTGGTATCGCTGCTGGAGAACCGTCCGAGCGATTGCGAGATCGTCGTGCCCCATTCCGGTTACTACGATGACCCCTACAACATTGCTGATGAAGTCCGCCTGATTGAAGTTCCGGCCGCCAAGAGCGAGCTGGAGCTGCTGGCGGTGGCATGGTCGATGTGCCAGGCCCCGATCGTCCACACCTTGGGTGCTGGTGCGACGGTGGAAGCTGGCTGGCTCGACGATGCTTTGGCCAAGTTCCATCGCCCTGAAGTCATGGCCGTTAGCCCGGTGGTGCACTTCAACGATGGGAGTCAACCGATTGGCGGTCTGCGGACCGACGAGTTCGGGATTCGCTCGGCGACCAACGGCGAAGGCTTGCTGGCACCAATGCGACAAGCGGCGTTCTACCGCTATTCGCTGTTGGCGGCACTGGGGGGCTTCCCGACACGCTTGGAAGAATACGCCGATCTGGACATTGGTCTGTGGATCGCCCAGGCTGGTGGTTCGTGCGAGCTGGCAACGCAGTCGCAAATCGAACTGAACGTGGCCAACGATCTGAGCCGCGTCACGGCCGATCGGATCCGGCTGGCCAAGACCTTGCAGCTTCGCCACCAAGAGTGGTTTGCCTCGCGAGGGACCAATGCCGGCAAGCTGGGCTGGTTGTCGCGTAGCGTCGGGAGCGGCTCGCTGTCGACGATGGTTTCGGCTTTGACGGCCAAGGCAGATAGTCGCGCGGCGCTCCATCGCCTGCCCGATCTGGAGGACGTCCGAGCGGTAGTGGAAGGTCGGAACCAGACCTTTCGCTTCGACCCACGACACGACAACCCAACCACGACGCCGCATCGTAACGCCGCCTAAGCCGCTGCGTCGGCCTGACGAATGATGCCAGGCCGTGGCTCCGGTAGGAACCATTCAAGAACAAAAAAAGGTCCGAAGCGAATTCGCTTCGGACCTTCTTGTTGTTTGGGGTAAGCCGGGTGTCGATTAGACGCCAGCGGCTTCGATTTCGTCGGCGGTCGCGTCGTCTTCTTCCGTCTTACTGGCGTAGAACAAGTCGCGAGTCGCGGTCAGCAGTTGGAAGGCTTCGGCTTCGCCTGGCTTCTCTTCGATCTTCTTGCAGAGCGTATCGAGCAGGGCACGACCTTCTGGCCAGCGAACGGCCATGATCTTCTGGCAGTCTTCCAGCAGCTGGTAGATGCGAGCACGAGTCACACCCAGGTTACGAGCCTGCATGCGAACGCTTTGCGGAGCCGATTCGATCCCAAGTCGGCCAGCGGCCAGATCGTAAACGGTTTGACCGGCGTCGGTCATGATTTGTTGCAGCAGTGGGCGCGTCAGGCGATCCATGACGTCGCTGCGGCTGATCGGGGTTTCGCTGATCAGACGATCGAGACTCCACGATTCCAGAACGGGAACCATCTTCGGACGGAGCATGATCGACAGGTGAGGCTGACCCTGAGCGAGGTCGAGCGTTTCGTGAACGCGATAGAACACTTCCAGCACCACGCGAACACGCTTTTCGCCGTGCGTCTTCAAGCGGCGGATCTCAGCCAGGCTGTGACCCATGTAGAATTCCAGCGGCGTGTTCCAGATGACCGTCGGCAAGTCGGTCAGGGTTGGAGCGAGACGACCGAGGCGTTCGTTGCCCAGATTGTGGCGACGAACCGTTTCACGCCAGCGAAGCCACAGCACTTCCGATACGAGGGAAGGATCGAAGTTACCGTCGGCATCCAGCGGGCTCTTGGTCGAGAAGTTGTCTTCGGCGGGAACTTCACGAGCGGCGGCCTGGGATGGCTCGAAACCGGCGTCTTCTTTGGTGGCGCGATTGAGCAGGGTCACCAGCGAGCTGATCTTCTTCTGTCCGATGCCAGGCGTGGCCGAGAGCTCTTCAAACGGCGTCGCCAGCAGATCGCCAATGGTGCGGCCAAGGAAGGCCAGCGGCAGACGACGATCGTTAGGAAGGGCCCAGTAAGCCAATGGCTTATCCAGACGATCCGAATATTTCTTTTCTTCAAGGAGCCGCCGCTTTACTTCGTCAAAGCTGTTAATCAGCTGGAAGTCTTCAGCAGAGGTGATCTTGTTAAAACGCATGTGAAATAGCCTCTTCAAATTTTTCCAACAACTTGGGTCTAGTTGGGGCGGCGTAATGGGGGCTGCCGAAGCTTATCGTTTCCGAAGATGTTCCGACTTCCTTCTAGAAGCGATATCGCGTGGAAATTCATCGTAGCTTCCACGAGATACATTTCGCTACCTAAAAAGCAAATTATGTTCGGTTTTCACAAAAAGACCACAATTTTTAGGTGCGGCATCCCGCGATCTGATACGGTAACCTCAGAAAGCATAGCTTATAAGCGTAACTCTCTGCAAGTAAATTGGTTACAAGATCGCGGTTCGTTTTTGAAAAAATAATTAATTCTATATTGAAACACCGCATGCGCGATTGTGTTCCTGTAAAATATCTACAATGAACGAAAAGGTTGATCTGGCTACATAGCGATCACCTTTTTTTAAGGCAAAACTTATTTGAATTCTCAATTGCCTAATGGCATAAAAAATTGCGCAGGGAAGCGGTTTCCCGCAGGTCTGGAATTTTCGATACAATTGGCCCATGGAATTCAGGTCTGACCTTCAAGTACTTGTGATCGGTGCTGGACCCTCCGGATTGGTGTCTCTGAAGACATTACGCCAGATGGGTATCGATGCCGTTGCGATCGATCGCAACCCAAATGTGGGTGGCAACTGGGATATCACGTCGCCGCACAGCAGCGTCTACGAGTCGACGCACCTGATCTCGTCCAAGGGGATGACTCAGTTCAGTGACTTCCCAATGCCGGAAAGCTTCCCTGAGTACCCATGCCATCACGAAGTGCTGGCATATCTACGTTTTTACGCAGAGCGTTTTGATTTGGATCGTTTTGTTCGCATAAAAACTTCCATTGTTTCTCTAAAAAAGCAGGAGAGTCATTGGGAAGCAGAACTTGCGAGGGGGGATGGGTCCTCAAACACGAAGGAAAAATTCGCCGCGGTCGTCATTGCGAACGGTCATCACGCCCAACCGTTGATGCCCGATCTTCCCGGAAACTTCACGGGAGAATTGATCCACGCCCACGATTACAAGCATCATCGGCAGCTCGAAGGGAAGCGTGTGCTGGTGGTCGGCGCGGGGAACAGCGGCTGCGATATTGCGGTTGAAGCGGCCATTCATGGAAAGCAGGCCGCGATCAGCATGCGGCGTGGCTACCATTTCTTCCCCAAGTTTATCCGGGGGAAACCGGCCGATGTGGTGGGCGATCGGTTGCGACGTTGGCCCATTCCACGTTCGCTGCAGAAGCGTGTCGCTCAGTTGGCGGTTGATTGGACCATCGGCAAGCCGCAGAGATATGGTCTGCCGGCGCCCGATCATAAGCTGTTTGAAACGCATCCGATCATCAACTCGCAGCTTCCTTACTATGCCGGGCACGGCAAGCTGGGTGTCTTCCCCGATATTCGCCGGCTCGATGGCGAGATGGTCGAGTTCACCGATGGCCGCCGCGAAGCGTTCGATCTGATTGTCTGCGCGACCGGGTATCAGCTTGTCTTCCCGTTCGCGTCGCCTGAATTGTTGAACGTGCAGAACGGTGTGCCGCGGTTCTATCTGCACGCATTCCATCCGCACGACGATTCCCTGTTTGTGGCAGGGATGATTCAGCCCAATAGTGGGCAGTGGCCGTTGACCGATCTTCAGGCCCAGATGATCGCTCGATTTCTGAAGAGCTGGCGTGATAAAACCCCTGGGGCGGATTGGTTCCGGCAGCAGAAGCAGGGGCATGGAATCGGGATCCCGTCGCGGAATCATTTCCTCGCTACCGCGCGGCATCGCTTGGAAGTCGACTACTTCGAGTATCGAAAGATCCTGACCGACTTGATCCGCAAGTTCGATCGCGTCTCGTAGTGGCGCATAAAAAAAGCCAGGACGCATGGTCCTGGCTGGTCGGTTCGTTCGCGACGCGGCGACTACTTCGTGCCTTCGATCTTGGCGAGCAACTTCTGTAGCTCTGCCAATTGCTCAGGATGTTTGGCGGCGATGTCGGTTTGTTCGCCGGGATCGGTTGAAAGATCGTACAGCGTCGTCTTTTCGTTCTTCCCGCGACCTTGGCGAACCAGCTTCCACTGGCCAACTCGCAGGCCAATGCCACGCGGCGATTCTTCGATGACGTATTCGCGCCCCTTGGCATCGACTTCGCCGAGCAAGGTTTCTTTCAGGTCTTGGCTGTCGGGCAGGGCACCTGCGGGAACCGGCTGATCGACAATCGCGGCGAAGGTCGCACCCAGATCAGTGGTGGTAATCATCTTGTCGCTGGTCTGACCAGGCTTCACGACGCTTGGCCACTTTACGATGAAAGGTGTGCGCGTGCCTCCTTCAAACGGCGTGTACTTGCCACCACGATAAGGCCCGGCCGGCTTGTGTTCGCCCAGCTTTTCGACCGCTTCGTCTTTGTAGCCATCATCCAGCACTGGGCCATTGTCGCTGCAGAACACGATTAACGTGTTGTCGGTCAGCTTCAATTCGTCGAGCGTTTTAACCAGTTCCCCCACACACCAGTCGAGCTGAACGACCGCGTCGCCACGCAGGCCGAGCGACGACTTGCCCTGGAAACGTTCGTGCGGCATCCGAGGCACGTGCAGGTCGTGCGCGGCGAAGAAAAGGAAGAAGGGTTCGTCTTTGTTGGCATGGATCCACTCGTTCGACTTCTTCACCCATTCGTCGGCCAGGTCTTCGTCTCGCCAGCGAGCGGCGTGACCACCGGTGAAGAAACCGATGCGGCCGATACCGTTGTGGATGGTGTTATTGTGGCCGTGACTCCAGTCGAGCTTCAGCGTATCGCGGGCCGTGACACCCGTTGGCTGACCGTCGGGGTTCTCGTTGCCGACCCACAGCGGATCGTTGGGATCGAGATGGCGAACACGATGGTTCTCGACGTAGACGCTCGGCACTCGATCGTTGGTCGTCGGCAACAGGAAGCAGTAGTCGAAACCGAGCTCGAGCGGGCCGGGCTTCAGATCACCATTCCAATCGGGGCCTTTCCCTTCGCCCAGGCCAAGATGCCACTTGCCGACCACCGCCGTCTTGTAGCCACCCTTCTGCAACACTTCCGGAACCGTTTCCGTTTCCGGCTTGATGATCGAAGTCGCGTTGGGTGGCGCGATGCCGGTCCCTTTCTGGCGGAAAGCATACATGCCGGTCAGAAACGCGAATCGCGTTGGCGTACAGGTCGAGGTCGAGCAGTAACCGCTGGTGAATCGCAAGCCATCTTTCGCCAAGGCATCGATGTGCGGTGTTTCGACGCCGGTTGCCCCGTAGCAACCGACATCGCCATAACCGAGATCGTCGGCCATGATCACGATGATGTTTGGCTTATCAGGCGAAGCGGCATTCGCGGAAAGCGTGAAGCCACATACAAGCGTAAGGGCGACCAACATGGTCAAGCGTGGGGAAGCAGAGCAGGGCGAACGAAAGCACCAAGGCATGGCAGGCATCCTTTCAGAGTCGAGCGACGCGATTCAGGAATGTCAGGGGTGGCACTAACCTGACGCGGCAAGGCGGAAAAAGCAATGGAAAGGTGGGCATGGTCCACGAGAACCGCGAAAAACGGCTCTTTTGCATTGTGATCTCTCGCGATAGTAGCGTCAATTCCGCCAGTTCTCGGCGGTGATTGGTTCATTTGCTGCCGGCATGCAAAATGGATGTCGATTGGCCATGACTTGGTTCGACTAGGAGTTAAGAGAACCCATTCACCATACGGGAATCGCCTGATGAAATACATTTTGCTGATGTATAACGCCGAAGAAGCGTTCACGCCGGAAGAGCTGCCAGAGCATATGAAGTACGCGCTGGACATCTGCCACGAACTGCACGCCAAAGGGCAGTACCTGGGGGCATCGCCCTTGCTATCGATCAGCACGGCGACCAGTGTCACCGCCCATAACGGCCGTGCAGAAGTCCGCGACGGACCGTTTGCCGAGACGAAGGAGCAGTTGGGAGGCTACGTGCTGATCGACGTGCCCGACCTCGACGAAGCGATCGCGATCGCTCAACGGTTCCCATCGGCGAAACGTGGCACGGTCGAGATTCGTCCGCTCTTCGAGTTGGAAGGCTTGCCGGGCAGCTAGGTACTTACGATCGCGCGATCAGCACCCAGTCTTGTTGGTCCGGAGATTCAAACGTTCCGTCCGCGGTTAGCTGCGCTGCGGTGCGTTTGCCGGTGCGGGGATCGAACCATTCAAACTGCTTGGCGGCGGCAAGTCTGGTTCGATCGATCTTCACCCAACCGCCCGTCGGCATATAGATCACGGCCAGGTCTCCGTCGGCGCTGGCCGCGGCTGCGATGTGCTGCGAAGGCGTGTCATTGGCCGAGCTGCCAGCGATCACTTTGTTTTCAGGAACGAGCGTCCACCAGTCGAGCGACGTGAACAGTTCCGCCAGGTGATGCATGCTGCTGCTACCGGGCAGTTGCATCGCTTCATTCCAAGGCTTGGCCAGACCGGAGCCCTTGTGATTGAGCGGCGTGCTTGGTTTGGATTCCCAACTCCAGATTCCATGGGCACCGTACGTGACGCCTGCCGTTGGCGTGCTGAGCAAGCTCCAATAGCAAGCCCGACGGACATTGTAGGCGGAATGAGGCTGCTTCGACTGATAGGCAAAGTGATCTTCGTAGCACGGTTCCGAGTTGATGATCGGGCGATGGGGCGAGTCGTTCCATTGTTTAGCTGGGGGACCTGCGTAAGTCCATTTCAATGAGTTGTCGCTGTCTCCATGGCCACTCTGATAGATATAGAAGTCGACCCATTTCTGATCGGCGAAGCTTTGCATATCCCAACGCATCCCTTGCTGATGCAGCGTAGCCGGGGCATGGGGGCGATTGCCGAAGACGGCCTGACCGATCTTCTTCCAGTGCTCGGCGCGATTGCCTCCGTAGTTCTCATCGCCACCGAGGAACCAGGCGACATGATTCGCTCCGTAACGTGCTTCAATGTAGCGAGCGAGGCGAATGGCCTGGTCGGTCGGCAGCTTGCCAGGCGTGTAACTTTCTTCCCCTAGCG
Organism: Bremerella sp. JC817; assembly: GCF_040718835.1. Taxonomy (NCBI): domain Bacteria; kingdom Pseudomonadati; phylum Planctomycetota; class Planctomycetia; order Pirellulales; family Pirellulaceae; genus Bremerella; species Bremerella sp. JC817. The sequence goes on from NZ_JBFEFG010000280.1 coordinate 827,642, forward strand.
CCCACAGAATGACAGGCACCGCCAGCATATCGTGAGCGTTAATCGCGTCGATGCGAGCATCGATTCTCTGGAAAAACTCGGGATGAATCTCGATCGTTTCGCGACCGGAATAGGCGACCTGACCTTCGGCGTTGTGATAGGCCGCTCGCCATGGTGTGGTGACAACTTGAATCGCACTGAACGATTTTTGCTGACGATCTTTCAGGTACTCTTCCCAATCGGTCGCCGAGGCCAGCAGGGCACCGTTCCAGGCCGTATCGGCCAGCCAGAAGAATGGCGTCCCGTCGGCATGTTGCAGAAAGCGTCCGTTGTCGGAAACCTGAATCGGCCCATGTTGCTCGAAAATCGTTCTCCCGGCGTTGGTGACGCAGGTGAAGCTTCCTTGCTGATCGGCCAATCCTTTCTGGCCACGGATGGCATACTTCCAGATGCCAAGTTCGTCCGGCATGAAGCGTACCTTCCAAGTCAGGCCACCATCCCAGTACATGCGAGGCGAAACCTTCTTGCCGGAAGGGCTGAGTAGCTGCAGCTGAAATTCTGCGGAAGTCGGCGTCTGCGGATCGGCCTCGAAGGCATGTTCCCAGCGGTTCCATTTACCAACCGATTCGGCGGCGACGGTGGCTTGGAGGAAGGATGCGATCAGCGCAGCAGTGAGCAAGAGCGAGCAGCGGGGCATGGGGGAGAATCCGACTGGCGTGGTCTGGGAGAGGCAGAAAAGATCGCGGGCAGAATGCAAGGGGACCGTGCTGTCGACGAAGACAGAACGGTCCTGGGTTGGACATGGGAAGGCGAATGATGCCTAGCCCTGGTTCTTGAAGACCATAACCTGGACGATCGTTTTGGCTCGGGTCTTGTCGAGCTCGAGCTTGATCATCAGGTCGTCGATGAATTCTTTTTCATCCGCTTCGACCACGCCGTCTGCCAGGACGATATCGCAGCAGTTGGCGAAGACCGTTTCGCGAAGTTCCGGTGGAACAGCCGGAACGGCGCTGGCGATCAGCTTTTCCGGGCCACCTCGCTTGAGGATCCCCAGCAGGCGATCCATCATCGAGTTGAACTTGTGTGGCGGGACGTTCTGATACATCTTCATGCGGGCCAGCGTGGTGACCAGCGTACCGACTTCTTCGTCCGCGATATGGCCGTCACATGCCGAGGCAGCCAAGAGCGTTCCTGCGAAACCTTCCTGCGGACCGAACTGTTCCGGAGCGAACGAGGAGTCATCCAATACATCATCGAATAGTGACATGAGGCTATTCCCAATCGTCTGAGGGTGAGATAAGCGTGAAAGGCTTGAGTACCGGCGAGCCGTTAACCTTTGTTCTTGATGACCATAACTTCGGCGATTGTCTTGGCGGTTTTGGCATCGATCTGCAGCTTATCGCGAAGCCGTTCGATGAAAACTTTTTCTTCCGCTTCAACAACTCCGTCGGCCAGCACGATATCGCAAGCATTCGCGAACGCGGCCTTGGCCAGGTCTTTCGGCAAGGTCTCGGTACATGAGTCGATTAACGCTTCGACCCCTCTCTTCTTCATGAAACCATGCAGCTTGTTCAGAGTCTTACCATACTGACGACCGTCGTACCGTTGGAACAGCTTCATGCGTACCAGGCAGGTAATCAGGCCGTTGACTTCATCATCAGCAATGTGGCCATCACAACCACTGGCACCCATCAAGATCCCGGCGAACGATTCCTGGGGCGTGAGTTTAGAGGAACCTTCCATTCCTCCGAAGAGCGAGTCGAGCAATCCCATCGTCTGGATTCCCTTTAGCGACAACTAATGAAAAGGACAGTAGATAGAGTCGACGCCAACCAGAATAGATAGATCGGGGGGCACCGATTCGTCGGTTGCCATCCTACAATAGAACGGTGCCCTATACCTAAGAAAAACTGGTCGACTTTCTCGGCCAGTTTTTATGGCAAAATAATTCTTACAGGCCTAGAAGTCCTAGCAAACTGAAGCCGAACGAACCTGCCACGGCATAGGCGATGAACAGCCCATACAACAGGCACAAAACGATCGATTTGGTACGCGTCAGTTGATGACGATGCCACAGGATCATCAAGGTGATCGCCGACAAAGTCGCCAACAGAACCCGCAAGTCGACCAGGCCTTCGATCGGCTTGCCGTCGTTCATCAGCAACACCGGTTGCCAGCCCAGCAGATACGAATTGACCAGCAGCGGAATCGAAAGGCAAACGCAGATATCGAAGATGTTCGAGCCGAACACATTCGAGACCGCGCCAGAGTCGTCGCCACGCATCGCGGCACCGATCGACAGAAACGTATCGGGCACGCTGGATGCCGCGGCCGCGAGAATCACCGCGACGAAGAAGACCGGGACGTTCAAATAGTGAGCGGTCTCGTTGGTCACTTCCACCAACCAATAACAAGACCCCGCGGCGATGACCGTGCAGCCCAGCAGCACCAGTGTCGCCGTCAGGCCGTTGAGTGGGATCTCGAACATGCCATAGAACGCTCCCGCCGATTCGGCTTCGTCGTCATCTTCTTCATCGGCCGCACTCTTGATCTTCTCGACCAGGGCATGTGTCGCCCGGATCTTTTCGGCCTGCAGTGTGGCGACGATTTGTTCCGTCGGCGTCTGGTGACCAACTTCGCCTAGATGGGCATGGATAGCATCCAGGGCATGTTGATATCGCCGGGCATCAATAAATAGGTGGACGATATATGCGGCATACATACCCAGGAACACGAGTCCCATCCACCAATACATACGATCGTTGAACAGAAAGAGGATCAGTACCGCTTCACACGCCAGAAACCAGAAGCCGTCGCGAGTGATCACCTCGGGTTCCACATTGATGGAAGGCTGCGACTTGCGATAGACCGAAATCACCAACCCGCAAAAAGCCGGAATCAGGATCATGTTGTAGACGGCGCTGCCGGCACATGTCGCCAGGGTACTGCCATAGCCATCGGCCCCAGTCTGGGCGATCTCGCTGGCGGTTCCGTTGGTGTTCATTACGGCAACGATGACAAAGAAGATCCCGCTGAACAGTTCGGGCATACTGCTCGCCACGGCGTCGAGCGTAGCGCCCCGGACCGAACCAGGAATTCGCATGGTTTCACCGACCCACTGGGCAGCGTCCGCGAAGGGATCGCAGGCCTGCCAGATGACGATCGAGATTAAGACGACCTGCAAAATCAGGAAGGCGAGGGGAATATTGAGAACCCAAGGCGAGCAGAGAATCAACGCCACCAGCGCGGCGACGGTGACTCCGATGGCGGTCCATTCGGGGCCATTGTCGTCGGTGGCTGGACTCTGATCGACATCCTGACTCATGCAAGACTCCTGAGATCGCTTCGATGCGATGCTCGTTGCGAGGGAGGGAAGAAAGCTAACTATTTCAACGGCAGGTAAATCTTGGTGCGTAGCTGATCAACCGGCGTCTGCTCGGGATCGTTCTCGTAGATTTCGAAAGCACTGCAACTGGCAAGTTTCCAGTTGTGGTACCGAACGTGCTGATTGGCGGCGCTCCAGGCATTGCCCAGGTGATTGTAGTCGCCGACATGCTCTACGCAAAAGGCCTTTGTTTCCGGGGTCGACCACCGTTCGAGGGAAGTTGGTACCGGCGTGTCCGCCGAAGGCAGCGTCAGGCCGACCGTATATTCACACGTCTGCTTGCCGATATCGAACTTGTGATAGGCCGCCATCATCTGGCCATCGACCGGCAAGTTGTTCTGCTGAAACAGCGGCATTATCTCGCCAATCGCGCCCTGCATCGAGGGACCGATATCACTGATCGCACAGCGGCGACGCAGACCTGCCATCGCGATTGGACCGATCGTCGTGTTGCCGAGGATGTTGGTTTGCGTCTGGATCGATCCAGTCTCGATCCATTCTTTCAGCATCCGCAGCCCCCGGGCATAGTCCATGCTGATCGCCCCTTTGACCATGCCGGTCATCCAGAACAGAAACCAGGGCAAGCTGCCACTCATCCGCCAGGTGACTTTGGTGCCCAGTCCCGACGGAGCGAAGTCGAAGCCGACCTTGGCCTTTGACTTGTAGGGCTTTGAGAAGCGGATTTCATCTTCGATCAGCCGGTTGGGTTCGACCTGCAGATGCTCGAGCTCGCCGGCGCCGACCACGGTTCCTTCCCATTGGTAAAGCGAACCAGGGGCATTCGAGACCTCGCTGACAGTTACCTTGGCGGTCGGTTCCGAGCAAAGCCATGGGCTCCAGGTTGTCCAGGTTCGGAAATCAACCACCTTCTCGAAGACAACTTCTGGCGACGCAGCAATTTCAACCGACTTCTCGACGTGAAAACGTGGCATGCAGATTCTCGCGGACATGCCGCCACGACGGATAAATTCCGCTGGAGCGGCTCAGGTGGCCTTGGGGGAAAGCAAGCCACGATTATGAAAGTCCGATCCGGTCGAGTCAAAGCAATTCAAGACCGAAACGAGAAGGGAGGCTGCAGGCAGGGGAGAGCTACTTCGAGCAGACGAGGTCGACGGTGCAACAGCCGAGATTGATCATCCGCGGTTCTTCTTTCGTGCGGTTCTTTTTCGCCTTCTTGACGTCCGGGTGCAGCGAGTAGATCACAAAGCGGCCCTGCTTTTCGGACTGGACAACTTCGGCCTGGCGTAAGACGCCCAGGTGATGCGAAACCTTGACGATATCTTCCATCAATCGGTCTGACAGTTCACTAACATTGATCGAACCATCAAACAAGCACTCTACAATTCTCAGGCGATCCGGATCGGCCAGAGCACGCAGGCGCCCGGCGCAAAGTTCATAGTCAGATCGTTTCTTCATAGCAGTCTTCGGCTTCCCAAGGGACTGGCGAACTCGGTTGCTGGCGTGAGTAAGCCGTGATTGTTCCGCAGATTCTATGGCGTCCCCTTCAGCTCGGCTAGGCAAGCAGCGGAAACCACGGTCAGTGGTGTGGAGAACACGCAAAACACGTAGTTTTCCTGGCTTTTTTGATATCTGATCTCGATTTGACCATGCTTAGGTGGGGGAACATCAATGTCAGGCCAAGGCGTTAGACTAAAGCGAATGGCGCAGCCTTTGCACCGTAATGAATGCTGGCCTGAACAACGTTGTGAATCGAATTGAAAGCCGGTTGATGGCTAAGCCTCCGACGGGGCTGGCCGATACTGGTCAACTTCTGGCCAGCTTGCACCCTGAATGAATTGGCAACTGCGATGATGGCACCGGGAAAATTGTTGAATCTTTGGAATCGTGCTCAGCACAGCCTCTGGTTTGTGCCTATTTTGTGCACATTCGGCGGCGTGGTCGGAGCGATCTTGATGCTCTGGATCGACAGCACGATGAAACAGTCGTGGGATCGTCCCTTCTGGCTCGAGACGACGATCGACGGCGCCCAAACGGTTCTGTCCACCATCGCTGGCGGCATGATCACGGTTGCCGGTGTGGTGCTTTCCATGGAGATGGTGACCCTGTCGATTACCTCTTCGCAGTTTGGTTCGCGTGTTCTGCGAAGCCGCCTCGGCGACCGGACGACCCAGTGGACGATCGGCATGTTCCTGGGAACGGCCGTTTACAGCTTGTTGGTTTTGAAGATGGTCCGGAAGCTGGGAGAAGACCAACTGTTCGTTCCGCACCTCTCGGTCATGGCAGCGATCATCTTCGCCCTGACGAGCCTAGTGGTGCTGCTGTATTTCATCCATCACGTCGCGATGATCGCCCAAGCACCTGAAATTGTCGCCACGCTTTCCAGCGATTTGAATCGTTCGATCGAGCGAATCTTTCCCGAAATGGTCGGCGATGGCCTGGTCGATAGCGAGAAATACCAACGCGACCTGACCGATGCCGAGACGCAGTCGTTGCAAGACGGAATACGGATCACGGCAAAATCGGAAGGGTATGTGCAAGGGATTGAAGCGGACCAACTGCTGAGTCTGGCAAAAAAGCATGATTTAATTGTCGAGCTTCCCAAGCGTCCCGGCGACTTTCTCTCGCGTGGGGAAACGATGGCTCGCGTCGTGGCAAAAGGAGACCTTGATTGCGACAAGCTTGGCAGCCTGATCAACGAAGCCTTCATCATTGGCAACAACCGAACCCCGTGGCAGGACGTGAACTGTGCTGTTCATGAACTGGCCCAGATGGCGGTGCGAGCGCTGAGCCCGGGCATCAACGATCCCTATACCGCGGTCAACTGCATCGACCGGTTGTCCTCTGCCTTGGCTCAATTGGCCCAGCGGCGAATGCCAAGTGCGAATCGCTTCGACGAGGAAGGCAACTTGCGACTGGTGGTCGATCGGCAGACCTTCACCGGCGTTATGCACGCCGCCTTCGATCAGATCCGCTGCTATGCAATCGGCAGCGTGGCGGTCTCGCAGCGATTGATGGAAGGGTATCATCGCATCGCCGATGTCGTGGAAGAGCGTTCCCAGGCCGACGATGTTCTCTACCAGGCCCGGCTGACAATCGAAGGGATGCAAGAGCAAGCTCACCATCCGGCCGACTTGAAAGTGATTCGAGATCAGTACCAGCGACTGACCGAACAGCTTCAGCATTGGCTCGATAGCCAACCGAAGCAGGAAAAGACCTCGAACGAGGAAAGTATCGAAGAGGAATCGGAGGAAGAAGGGGAGGCAAGTGGCGAAGTGATCGGGTAGGCTGCTAGGCACCTTGGATCGAGGCGGAAAAAAATTTTCTGTCCTAACGATCTCGCTTTTTCGCCATATAGATGTGGGCGGAAAAGAATTCAGCCAGGCAGGAAAAAGCCGATGATCGAACTACGCGATATCTGTAAGTCATGGGATGGCGGCAAAACGTTCGCCGTCAAGAATGTCTCGCTCGAAGTCCCGACCGGCAAAGTTCTGGCATTGCTGGGGGGGAGTGGTAGCGGCAAGAGCACCACGGTGAAGATGATCAATCGCCTGATCGAGCCAACCTCAGGTTCGATTCTCGTAGGAGGCGAAGACATCACTCAGCAAGATCCGACCCTGCTACGCCGACGAATCGGCTACGTCTTTCAAAGCATCGGGCTGCTGCCGCACATGACCGTGGCCGACAACGTCACGCTGCTGCTTAAGCTGCAAGGAGTCGCGGCCGACGAGCGGAACGAGCGGGCAAACCAATTGCTCGATATGGTCGATCTCCCCTCCGAGACCTTTGCCAGGCGATTGCCTCGCGAGCTTTCTGGCGGGCAGCGTCAACGAGTCGGCTTTGCCCGAGCCTTGGCGGCCGAACCGAAAGTAATGCTGCTGGACGAACCGTTCGGGGCACTCGATCCGGTGACCCGCGACACCCTGCAAGTCGAATTTCAACGCATCCAGCGGCAGCTTGGTTTGACGGCGGTGATCGTGACGCACGATATGGCCGAGGCCTTGCTGCTGGCCGACGTAATCGCAGTGATGCACATGGGGGAAGTGCTTCGCATTGGGACCCCGCGTGAACTGCTGCAAGATCCAGGCGACGACTATGTTGCCCGTCTGCTGGAAACGCCTCGCCGTCATGGTCAGCTGGTTCACGAACTAAGCAGCTAACCTGGCGCCCATCCCTTCCTCTCGCTCCTACCTCATTGCTTCGCGAGTCCTTCCCATGTTCGACGCAGACTTCTGGTCTCGGATTCCCCATCAACTTAGCTTGCTGCCAGATCGTTTGGGCGGGCATGTCTTCCTGGCGTTCTCGTCGCTGCTGGCTGGCGTGTTGATCAGCATTCCCCTGGGGATCTTTTGCTCGCGGCAACCGAAGGCAGAGCGGGGTGCCGTGACGATCGCCAACGTCATTCAAACAATCCCGGGCATGGCGTTGCTGGCGATCATGGTCTTCGCCTTCCAGCGAACCGGAATGTTGCCGGCGTGGGTGGCCCTGGTGCTGTACAGCATTTTGCCGATCTTGCGAAACACGATCGCTGGTATGAAAACGGTCGACCCTGGCTGTATCGAGGCGGCCGATGGTATCGGGCTGAATCGTTGGCAGAAGTTGCGAATCGTGGAGCTTCCCTTGGCCGCGCCGACGATTCTGGCTGGCGTTCGGACGGCATCGGCCTGGGTTGTCGGTGCCGCGACCTTGGCTTACCCGGTCGGAGCAACGAGCCTGGGGGATTACATCTTCGCCGGTTTGCAAACAAGTAACTCGGCCGCGCTCATGGTTGGTTGCGTTTGCTCGGCGGCGTTAGCGTTGCTGCTCGATATGTTGCTGGGCGGTTTGGAAGTCGCCTCGAAGAAGCGTAGCCGCGTGTGGGCTTTCGGTTCGATCGCAGGCATGGCGGCGATCGCGGTCAGCCCGCTGCTGTTGCGAGCGATGCACCAAGAGAAAACGATCACGCCGGTCCCTGAGATGGTCGCGGCCGAGGCATTCCAGCAAGACAAGCCGTACGTCATCGGCGGGAAGCCTTTCACCGAACAGTACATCCTGATCGACCATCTGCGTGAGGTGCTGCAGGAAGAGAATCGCGAGACCGAAGTAAAGGCCGGCCTCGGATCGAATGTGGTGCTGCAGTCACTCAAGCGTGGCGAGATCGATTGCTACGTCGACTACAGCGGCACCTTGTGGGCGAACGAGATGGAGCGGTCCGACAATGTTTCTTCCGCCGAGATGATGATCGACATCGGAACGCATCTGAAAGAGCAGGGAATCCTGATGCTGGGGCCGCTTGGGTTCCGCAACGACTATGTCTTCGCCATGAAGAAGGAAAAGGCCGACGAGATGGGAATCCGCTCGATCGCCGACCTGGTGCCGCATGCCGATGAGCTGACGGCTGCCTGCGAGATCGAATTCTGGTCGCGGCCGGAATGGAAGAACGTGCAAACCGAGTATGGCTTGAGCTTCGGTAAGACGAAGTCGATGGATGCCGCTTTGATGTACGGAGCCCTCAGCCGGGGCGAGGCCGACGTGATTGTGGCTTACCGCACCGATGGCCGACTGGGCTCAGGCGAGTTCGTCGAGCTGGAGGACCCACGCTTCGTTTTGCCCCCCTACGATGCGGTCTTGCTGGTATCGGAAAGACTGGCCAAAGATCGAGCGGCCATCGATAAATTGCGAAAAATGGTAAATACGATTTCGACGCCTGAAATGCGGAAAGCTAATGGAATGGTCGACTTGCAAGAGAAATCGGTCGCCGCGGCAGCCGCCACCCTCGATCCCCAAGCCAATTAGCTGCTAGGCACCAGGGCTGAATCGGGTCACAATGACAAGATTCCCCGCATGGGGCCGCCGCTAACCGAACGAGAACGTCCCGGTGCCATATTCCACTGCCGTCGATTGCTACGATTATCCCCAGTATTGGGATCTTTCGTTCCGGGATGAAACTCCAACCGAATGCGACTTCTTTGAGGCCGCATTCGAGCGCTTCGGCGATGGTCCAATTCGCCGCGTATTGGACCTGGGCTGCGGCGGAGGACGAAACGTTATCGAGATGGCGGCTCGCGGCTTCGACATGGTGGGGCTCGATAACAACGAAACCTCGCTCAAGTATCTGAAGAAGCGGCTCAATCGCCGCAGTCTCGAGGCCGAAGTCATGATGGCCGACATGATCAACTTCGAGGTCGAAGAACCACTCGACGCGGCGCTTTGCACCTTCAATACTTTTCGTCACTTGATCAGTGAAAAGGAAGCACTGCATCACCTGCGCAGTGTGACTTCGGCGCTGCGGCCTGGTGGGCTCTACATTTTGGGCTTCCATATCATTCCCCTGGATGCCGACCCTGAGTGCCACGAACGCTGGACCGCGCAGCATGGCAAGACGAAGATTACCACGACGCTGAAGGTGGTTCGTTTCAGCCGGCAAGAACGTCGCGAGATCTTGCGGTTCAATCTGCATGTCCGCAAAGGGGACGAAGTATTGCGGTTGAAGACCGAGTATCCGTACCGCTTGTACACCGGCGAAGAGTTTCGGAGCTTGCTTCGCAAAGTACCGGAACTGCAAATCCGCGAAGTGTACGACTTCTGGTACGACATCGACGATCCGGTTCCATTCGATCACGAGATCAGCGACGCCGTCTTCGTGCTGCAGAAGAAAGCTTAGAGCCAACGCCGATCAGCCAACCATCCGCGCATGAAAAAAGCCACCGCGACGAATCGTGGTGGCTTTTGTGTTTGCGTTGAGCCAGGTGGCCTACTTGTCGTCTTTCTTCAAGTACGACAGGGCCAGCAAGCTGTAACCGGTCACCAGGTTCGGGTCACCTTCCATCCAACGTTCGGCCTTCTCGTTGACCCAGCTGCCGTTGGACTGCTGACGGCTGATCAGTTCTTCGGTGAATTCCTTCCGCCAGTCATGCTTGGTTCCATCTTCGCCGACGAAGGTGTCTTCGCCGTAGGCATCCAAAGCCTTGGCCACCGTTTGATAGTAGTAGTACAAACCGGTGTCACCCATGCCTGGGTTTTGCTTGGTGTCGTAGTTCTTACCGAGCCAGGCGACGGCTGCCTTCACGCGCTGATCGTCTTTGTCGACGCCGGCGTAGATCATGCTCTTCAGACCGGCATAGGTCATCGAGCCATAGCTGCGAAGGCCCCCGTTGTCGGTTGGACCGGCCTGGCTGTTACCACCAGCGGCGATTGTGTAGTAGAAGCCACCGTCCGGGTTCTTCGGAGCGAACTCGAACTGGTTGTGTGGCGATTCCAGGTTCTGGCAGCGGCTGACGAAGATCAGAGCCTTCTGGATGGCAGGATCATCTTCGCTGGCACCACTCGCCTTCAACGCTTCCATCAGGAAGGTGGTGTTCGACATATCAGGTCGCGAGTGGCCACCGTAGCCGGCACCGCCGAAGTACGGATCGTCTTCGCTCTTGCCTTCTTCCTGGTCCCACTGCAGGCCCTTCAAGAACTTCTGACCGTTGGCCAGCAGCTTGTCGTATTGGCCATCTTTGTTGGCGGCACTGAAGGCCAGCATGCACAAGCAAGTTTCATAGTTACGGTGACGGGTACCTTCGACATAGATACCGCCGTCTGGCTTGACGTGCTTTTCCATCGCGGCCAGTGCCTTTTTGACGGAAGGATCAAGCGTCGTGCGGCCATGTTCCAGCATGCCCAGCGTGCAGATCGCAGTCACACCGATGCCGGTGTTGCCGCTGAAGGTGCCATCTTCGGCCTGGCCCTGGTTGGCCAGGAAGGTCACACCCTTTTCGACGGCCTTGTCATAGTCCGAGCCATCGGCAGCACGAACGATCGCTGGCGTGATCAGCAGCGAGGCGACCAGGCAGGCAGCCATGAAGTAACGGATAGGGTTCACGAGCAATTGAGACATGAAAGAAAAACCTCATCTCAAGGAAAACAAGTCAACGCGGATGACGAAGCCAGGCGTCATCGGGCGGATTGCTAGGTGCTCGTTGCCGCTTTGAATAAAGCAGAATCAGACCGCGCGAGGAATCGGCAGTCAGAAATGCGATCCCTGTGGCACCGTTGCGAAGCCCCGGACGAACTACGATGTTCGCCGTGAAACCAAGCATAAGACGCTTTATTGTAAACCGGTTGCACCCATCGGGCCATGCACCACCACCAGGAAATCGGCAACGATGACGCTGGAAAGCGTAGCACTTTAGCCGGATGGGGGACCGAAAATGGGCAGCGAGGACCGAGAAACAGAGTCCGCAAAGGCCGCACGAACCGAATATCGCCGGCCAGGGAGATAAAAACTAAGTCGTCAGGCAGGGATTAGGCCCGAATCGCGAGGATATCGCTTTCGGCCATGATCAGCAGTTCTTCCCCTTCAACTTTGATTTCCGTGCCAGCCCAGCTGCTGAAGAAGATCTGATCCCCTTCCTTCACGCTGAGGGCTGACTTGGTGCCGTCTTTCAAAACATGACCGTCGCCGACGCTCAGCACGCGACCCTGTTTCGGTTTCTCTTGAGCACTACCAGGCAAGACGATGCCGCCGGCTGTGGTTTCTTCCGATTCCATCCGCCGCACGACCACATTGGCTCCCAGGGGAACAACTTTCATACTTGCTTCAGCTCCGGCACAAATCAAAAGGGGATACTTCCAGGGAAGTTCACATTCCGCAAGGAATGATTCTGACACGCCGATGCGTCACTTTCAAGAAGTGGCGATTGACGGAATGCCGCCAAACGGCCCGTTAAGGGGGAGGGTCGTGCGGTTTAGGGAGAACCGGCAAAAATTGTTGCCAATAACTGCTGGTCGTTCCGCGAGGCAAGCGTGGCTATTGGATGGCAGTGAAGATGGTAATCGCGATCACAAAGTAAAGCACAACCGCAGCCATTCCAATGAAGACGGGGGCGATAATCTTCACCGGCATCGGGACATTCGTCTTGAAGATCGAGATGCTGATGCCATACGCCAAACCACCGAGTCCACCGCCAACCGCTCCGCCAACGGCCACCAAAAACAAAGGCCAGCCACACAGAAGATGGGCCCAGATCGGTACTTGAGGCGTCGACGACTGGTTCATCCAACCGTTTCCTATGCTCGCGGAGAGAGACGAGGATTATCCAAAAGAGGGAGATCCTCATCATCTCGTATCCAGGCCGGGATGCAAATGTTTTTCTGGTAGTTACTAGAAATTTTCTAGAACGGCTCGCTGATGCCTGATTCCGGTAAATAACACTGTAGCGGGCAGCCCTCGCACTTCGGCTTTTTGCTGCAAAACTGGTTGCCGACCCGGACAATCAAGGCGTGAAACTCGTTGTAGTGCTCGACTTCCGCAGGGACCTGGCTGACAAAGTGGTCCTGAATCTGATGGTAGTCGGCCTCCCAGTCGATCCAGCCATGCCGCTTCAAAACGCGAGCCGTGTAGGCATCGACCACGAACGTTCGCAGGTTGCCGGCATAAAGGAGGATCGAGTCCGCAGTCTCCGGGCCGATGCCGTTGATGCCCAGCAGTTCTTCCCGCAGCGTGGCGAGATCGTGCGAAAACATCCATTCCACGTCGCCGTCGTAGCGGGTCATCACGTGATCGATCAGATTCGCCAGCCGCTTTGCTTTCAAACGATAGTAGCCGGACGGGCGAATGATCTCGGCCAGTTCTTCCGGACGGGTCTCGTGCAGGCGACCCAGATGCAGCAAGTCGGCTTCTTTCAGATTGGCGATCGCTTTCTCGACGTTCTTCCACGAGGTGTTTTGCGTCAGGACCGCTCCGATCATGATTTCCAGTGGCGAGTCCCCAGGCCACCAGTTTTGTGGTCCATAGAACTCCAGCAGGTTCTCGAAGACGGTATTCAGCGAGACGTTCGAGTCGGTCAACGATCGGTTCCTGGGGCAAAGCAGGGTAGAGGAAGGGCATATCCGGTCGTAACAGTTGTTCCAGTCAGGTTGTGATGAATCAAGTGCTGCTGGCACTTCGACCGACCCGAAATATGTGGAAACGCTCGTCATGTCGAAGTTCGCCAGCTAAAGATTGCGTTCATGTCCGCAGCGGAAGTGGAACCCGAAATCCCTGAGATCAACTACTGGCAGGCCACCTCACGGCCTTTGACCAGCCTGGTTTTCGTGTTGCCGATGCTGGCAATCTACGAAGCAGGGATCTTGCTGCTTGGCCCCGGCGCTATTCGCAACGGCGTCGATGTCTGGCTGCGACAATTCTTGGAACTGCTAGGACTCGGCCAATATTTTCTGCTGCCGGTGCTGACCATCGGAATCTTGCTGGCCTGGCATCACCTGAAACACTATCCCTGGCAACTGCGGCCAACCAACCTGCCTTTGATGGCGGCCGAATCGATGGTACTGGGGCTGTTTCTGCTGTGCCTTGCTCATTTTCAAGCGTCGGTCATGCAGATGCAGATTGTCGCGGCAAGTACCGGGCCTGAGGTCGACGTCACCACGAAGCAGGTCGTCGCCTATTTCGGGGCAGGTATCTATGAAGAGTTGCTCTTTCGCCTGATGCTGATTCCGGTCCTGATCGTCTTCATCCAGGGCTTCGCCTTTCCGAAGGTGATCGCAACCTTCGCGGCGATGTTGATCAGCAGCTTGATCTTCGCCGCGGCCCACTACAATCTATTTGTCCCGGGTGGCGATCCGATTGATGGCTATACCTTCTTGTTCCGGCTCTCGGCTGGCCTGATCTTCGCATCGATCTTTGCCCTGCGCGGCTTCGGCATCGCGGCTGGATCGCATGCCATGTACGACGTGCTGGTCGCGTTCTCTTAAGGGGCGAGTCTGTCTCGCAAGAATCACCTCGACCGCAGCACACATCCGTACCGACCCTGAAGCGGTAAGATATGGCTGCGGTCGAAGCCGTGCCGGCTACCTGTGGTCTTCCTCGAAAGGAAGGCCGGCATTCAGATCGAGAGGCTGCTGCGACGCGGACGTCACCACTCGATCTGCCCCCAAAATGTATTTTCTCGCGGCCGCGAGCGTTGGACCCGTTTCCCCGTCAGGTCTTTCAGGTTTTCGCCCATCTCGACAAACGGTTGCCTGAATTGTTGGAAAAAAGTGGAATCGCTGTCTGGAGCGGGGCACAATGTGGCCAGCCAGTCTCGGTCGACTGAATGCTCTTCTTGGTGAGGCCCCTGGGTTTCTCGTGGACAATACGCCCATTTATCGAACTGAATTCACTTCCGACGAGGCTTGGGCTGCGCTCGTCCAGCAGTTGCAAACGCCCAGTGACGAGGGCTTCGTACCGTACCTGAAGTGGATCGAAGACTCGTCACTCGCCGGGGCAACTATCGATAGGCTGTTGCAATTGAATGGTGATGCCAGCGGGTTCTTCTTCGTGGTCGACGCCCAGACCATGCAAAGCGAAGAGCGGCCGATATTGGTGGTGGATCCTTATGAGCAGCCAGGGCGAAGCTTTCGCGTGGTGCCTTCTGAGATGTGGGCCGTCGAAAACAACCTATCGATCGCCAACATGGACTGGGAAGAGTTCGCCGACGAATGCGACGACGACGGAATCCTTCGCGGGGCGGGCTAGATCCGCGAGGTCGTTGGCCATGAAACGAGAGGCAAATTGAGCTCGTTTGCGGACCGTCTGGCGGCCGGCCGAGAGGGGCTTTTTTCTGGCAATTCGACCGCTTCGCGCAGGCTCGCTATCAGCTTGGAAAAATGCGTTCGTAAACTGCCAATTCTCAAGCACTTAGAGCTTCCGAGCAATGCAGGCCCCCTAGTAGTTTCGCGCAGCCGGATTTGGTACATTATGGCGTGCAATCAACGAGGCCATAAAGCCTTGGGAAAACGGCCGTTTTCTCGACGTTTTTGCCTCTCTTGGGCACCCTTAGACACAGCAGATTGACGATCGCTCCGGGACGCTTATCCCCGCGGCGAAGGATAACCTCCGAAAGGACGCTCACTTGGCAACGGACGGGAATAACGCAAACGGTAATGGAGCCGATGGCGGGGCGCCGGAAGACCCCACTCGGCTATTCACAATGTCGATCGAGGACGAGCTCAAGGAGAGCTACCTCACTTACGCTATGAGCGTGATCGTCAGCCGCGCTTTGCCTGATGTTCGTGACGGGCTCAAGCCGTCGCAGCGGCGCATTCTGGTAGCGATGAACGACCTGAACCTCACCCCGGGTGCTTCTCGAGTGAAGTGTGCCAAGATCTCTGGTGACACTTCGGGTAACTACCATCCTCACGGTGAATCGGTCATCTATCCAACGCTCGTTCGTATGGCCCAGGAATGGAACATGCGTTACGTGCTGGTCGACAAACAGGGGAACTTCGGTTCGATCGCCGGTCTGCCGCCGGCTGCTATGCGATATACCGAAGCTCGCATGTCGAACTTCGCCAGTCTGCTGCTGGAAGATCTGAAGCTCGACACAGTCGACTTTGTGCCGACCTACGACGAATCGCGTAGTGAACCGACCGTGTTGCCGAGCAAGTTTCCGAACCTGCTGGTCAACGGTGCCAACGGTATCGCCGTCGGTATGGCCACGTCGATTCCACCGAACAACCTGCGTGAAATCTGCCAGGCCGTCATTCTGTTGATCGATGAACCTGGTTCGTCGATTGAAGAAGTGCTCGACATCGTCAAAGGCCCCGACTTCCCGACCGGTGGGATCATCTGCGGCCGCGCTGGCATTCGCCAGGGTTACAAGACGGGCCGCAGCACGATCGTGGTTCGCTCGCACACGACGATCGAATACGCCAAGAGTGGCGCGAAGATCATCATCCACGACATCCCATTCCAGCAGACCCGCGACCGCGTCGAAGAGAAGATCGCCGCACTGGTCAACGAAGGTCGCGTCCAGGGGATTCGCTCGGTCAGCAACCTTTCTGACCTGCAGGAACCGGTCCGCATCGTGATCGAACTGAAGCGTGACGCCGACCCCGATGTCGTGCTGAACCAGCTTTACCAGTTCTCGCCGATCCAGGACACCTTCTCGATCATCCTGTTGGCCCTGGTCGATGGTAAGCCGCGGACGATGTCGATCAAGGAAATGATCGAAGAGTTCATCCGCCATCGCGTGGTGGTCATTCGCCGCCGGACGCAGTTCCTGTTGGCCAAAGCTCGTCAGCGCAAGCACACCATCGAAGGTTTGCTGCTGGCCCTGGCCGACATCGACGAAATCATCCGCATCATTCGTTCGTCTTCCACCCAGGCCGAAGCAAAGACTCGCTTGATGGGTGTCGAGTGCCCGGCATCGATGATGGCCCGAGCCTTGGGCGAGCGAGGCTTTACCTTGTTCCAGCAGGAACGGGGCGAATCGGACGTGTACCACCTGACCTCGGTGCAGACCGACGCGATCTTGCGAATGACGCTGGGTCAGTTGGTGAACCTCGAGCAGGAAAAGCTCACCAACGAACACTCGAAGCTGCTCGACGAAATATCGGAATACCTCCGCATTCTTTCGGACGAAGCCAACATTCTGGCGATCATCCGCGAGCAGATGGAAGAGATCGATCGTCGTTTCGGTGACGACCGCCGCACCGAAATCTCGCACGAAGAGATCGGCAACATCGATCTGGAAGACCTCATCGAAGAAGAAACGATGGTGGTCTCGATCAGCACCAAGGGTTACATCAAGCGAACCCCAGCCAGCATCTACAAAGCCCAACGCCGTGGTGGCAAGGGCATCAAGGGTGCCAAGAGCGAAGAAGAAGATCCAATCCAGCACTTGTTCGTCGCTTCGACGCACGCCTACGTGCTCTTCTTCACCACCAAGGGGAAGGTTCACTGGCAGAAGGTTTACGACCTGCCGAACCTAGCCCGCGACAGCCGCGGCCGCGCGGTGGTCAACCTGCTTCAGTTGGAAGATGGGGAAAAGATCGCCGATTGCCGTGCCGTTCGCGATTTCGACATGCCAGACCACTACCTGGTGATGGCGACCCGTAAGGGCCTGGTGAAGAAGACCAATCTGGAAGCATACAGCCGCCCGAAGAAGAACGGCATCATTGCCATCAAGCTGAAGGAAGACGACGAGCTGATCGACGTGGCGATCACCAAGCCAGGCGACGAGCTGGTTCTGTCGACCGAACAGGGGATGGCCATTCGTTTCCGCGAAGACGATGCCCGTGCGATGGGACGTAATTCGAGCGGTGTGAAGGGGATCAACCTTTCCAAGGGGGACAACCTTGTCGGGATGGTGGTCGCCGATCCGGAAGCTCAACTGCTGACCGTCTGCGAACATGGTTACGGCAAGCGTACTAACTTCGGTCCTGGTATGGCGGTCGAAGAAGACGATGCCGATACGGAAGGTACTTCGGACGAACCTGCTTCGGAAGAAGAATCGACTTCCAGCGGTGCTCGTTACCGTACGCAGAAGCGTGGTGGTAAGGGCCTGCGAGACATTAAGACGACTGCCCGAAACGGGAAAGTGGTCGCGGTAGCTCGCGTCGACGACAGCGACGAGATTCTGGTGATGACGGCCCGCGGCAAACTGCAGCGGATCGCCGCCTCCGAGATCAGCATGGTTGGCCGTAACACCCAGGGCGTGCGGATCATGTCGCTCGACGAAGGGGATACGCTTGCCGCTGTGGTTCGTGTGCCGAAGGAAGAAGGGGACGACGAAGCCGTGGAAACGGAAGAATCGCCATCGCCTGCTTCGCCAGTCGCCGAAGGGGAAGCCCCGGTTAGCGATGACGCGCCAGCCAGCGACGAAGCACCCGCCGCGGAAGACACGAACGCCGAAGATAGCGGCGAAGAGTAAATCGAATGCGTACTGCACTGATCACCGGGATTACCGGACAGGACGGAGCCTACCTCGCAAAGTTTCTTTTGCAGAAGGGGTATCAGGTGCATGGCATGGTTCGTCGAGGCAGCACGCTGCCGTTCGAGCGAATCGCCGATTTAACCGACAAGATCGAGCTGCACCAAGGTGACCTGCTCGATCAGATGGCCCTCAATCGGCTGCTCGAAAAGGTGCAACCGACTGAGGTCTATAACCTGGCGGCACAAAGCTTCGTGCCGACCAGCTTCGATCAGCCCATCCTCACCGGCGAAGTGACTGCCCTGGGGGTGACGCGAATTCTGGAAGCGGTGCGAACAGTCGATCCGACCATTCGCTTCTACCAGGCTTCCAGCAGCGAGATGTTCGGTAAGGTCTACGAAGAGCCGCAGCGCGAAACAACGCCATTCTGGCCACGCAGTCCGTATGGCGTCTCGAAAATGTATGGCCACTGGATGACGGTCAACTATCGCGAAAGCTACGATCTGTTTGCCTGCAGTGGGATCTTGTTCAATCACGAGTCGCCCCTGCGTGGGATCGAGTTCGTGACGCGTAAGATCACGTACGCGGTGGCACGGATTGCCCAAGGTTTGCAAAGCGAATTACGTTTAGGCAATCTCGACGCCGAACGAGACTGGGGCTTCGCCGGCGACTATGTCGAAGCGATGTGGTTGATGCTGCAAGCCGAGCACCCCGACGACTTCGTCGTGGCGACCGGGCAGAAGCATACCGTTCGCGAGTTCTGCCGTTTGGCGTTCGAACGCGTTGAGCTCGACTGGCAGAAATACGTTGTCGTGGACGAGAAGTTCTATCGACCGGCCGACGTGAATACCCTTTGCGGCGATCCGGCCAAGGCCAAAGCCGAACTCGGATGGGAACCGAAGGTTTCGTTCGAGCAGTTGGTGCACATGATGGTCGACGCCGATATGAAACGAGTCAAAGCAGACATCAAGCTACTCAAGGAGGAGTCGTGAGAGCACTGGTAACCGGCATCCATGGTTTTGTCGGACAGCATCTCGCGGCACATCTGCGTGCCAGCGGTGACGAGGTCCGTGGAACGTTCGTCGGTGGCCAGTCCGATTCGCAGGAAAACTTGAAGTGGGACATCGCTCAGCCTGCGTCCGATGCGCTGGTGAAAACGCTCACCGAATTCGCTCCTGACGTGATCTATCATCTCGCCGCGATCAGTCATCCTGGTAGCTGCGGTGACGACTTGCCGACCGAAACGTGCAAGGCGGTCAACATTCTGGGCACACGACATGTCGCCGAGTTGGCCTTGGTTCTGCCATCGCAGCCGAAGATGCTGTTCGTCAGTAGCAGCAAAGTCTACGGCCCGCGAACGCCTGAGCAGCCCTTGGCCGCGGAAGACGACACACTGAAGCCGATTGGCGGATACGCTCACAGCAAATGGGCGGCAGAAAACGTCGTTCGTGATCGGATCGATCAGGGGCTGAAGGCAATCATCTGCCGAGCCTTCAATCATACCGGTCCTGGTCAAAGTCCGATCTACCTGGTGCCGGAGTGGTGCCAGAAGGTTGCCGGTGCCGACAGTCCCCAGGTCGTCCGTTCGCTCGCGACCTCGCTCGACCTGAGCGATGTACGGGATGTCGTCCGAATCTATCGTCTGCTGATCGAGAACCAGGCCTGGGGGGAAACCTTTAACGTCGGAAGTGGCCAGGCAATCACGACGGCCGATATCTGGAATACGATCTGCGAGATCGCTGGCAAGCAGGTCGAAGTGAGTGGCGAAAAGTCAGATCCATCGCAGCAGCCGATTGCCGACGTGACGAAGTTGTCGGCCGCGATCGGGCCTCTGCAGATGATCTCGCTGCGGCAGACCGTGGAAGATGTCTTTCGCGACGTTGCCAGTTAGTTCGTCGTCGCGTTTCGCATGAACGCTATTGAGCTGCCAACGCAACGCCCCGGTGGACCAGGTGGTCGACCGTTTCGATCGGCATGTCCATCCACGGCGCCAGGTACTTCACATCGCCGCCGCTAAAGAAGATTTGCGGTGACTTGTCGGTGCCAAGCTCGGCGGAGACACGACGGATCGCTTCCCGGACCGCGCCAACCGATCCCCAGAAGAGACCGCTGTGCATTGCCTCGAGCGTGTTCTTACCGATGGCGGTTGGCTGCACTTCCAGGTCGAACGTAATCTGCGGTAGGGCGTCGGTCTGTTCGGCCAATGCCCTGGCACTGGTTCGCATGCCTGGCAGGATCGCGCCTCCGACGAATGCGCCTTCCGCGGAGACCGCATCGACGGTGATTGCCGTGCCGGCATCGACCACAATGGCAGGACGGTCTTTCTCACGAAGGTGATTCGCGGCGATCGCGGCAGCGAGTCGGTCGAGCCCGATCTTCTCTGGCGACTCAAGCGTGATGCTGATCGGAAGCTGAGGATGTTTGAACGAAGTGAAGCCGCTGACGCGTGGTTCGATCTTCGAGAATGCTTCGAGCGAAGCGAGTGCCGAGCGATGCACGCTGACGACAAACCAGGGCAGGGGACGCTCGACGAGCCAGTCACGCAGTCCCTGGATATCGGAAGAATAAGCCGAGTACGAAAACGTCGAAACGGGAGCCGTGGCTTCGTCCGCTTTGAAGTTTTCGAAGCGAGCGAAGTGAACGCGGGTATTCCCAACGTCGACGGTGATGAAAGACTCAACCGGCATTACGCTCCCTCCGATTCGTTCTTGGCGACCTCCAATTGAGTCGCAACGTGGCGGACCATTTGATTCAAACCTTGCCCGGTCACGGCGGAGATCAGAAAGATGTCGTGACCAATCAACGCTTGCAGCTTGGCGTGGGCTTCTTCCGCTTCGGGAAGTTCCGCCTTGGTCACGCAAACCACTTCCGGACGGGCCGCCAGTTGTGGGTTGTACGCTTCCAACTCGTGGCGAATCGCCGTGTAGTTCTCGAGTGGATCGGTCCCGTCCATCGGGGCTGGCTCGACGAGGTGAACGAGCAGACCGGCACGTTCGACGTGACGCAGGAACTCGTGACCCAGGCCAACACCTTCCGCGGCCCCTTCGATCAGACCTGGGATATCGGCCAGAACGAACTCGGTATCGATATCGAGTTGAACCTGGCCGAGGTTGGGGAACTTGGTCGTGAACGGATAGTCGGCGATTTCGGGACGAGCCCGTGACAGACGCGAGAGCAGGGTGCTCTTGCCGGCGTTCGGTTTGCCAATCAAGCCGACGTCGGCGATCGACTTCAGTTCGAGGATCAGCAGACGCTTCTCGCCAGGGTCGCCGGGCTGGCATTCGCGCGGAGCACGATTGGTCGAGGTCTTGAAGCTTTGATTGCCGCGTCCACCTTTGCCACCACGAGCCGCGATCAGTTGATCGCCATTCTTGGCCAGGTCTTTAAGGACGAAGTTCTCTTTGGCATCGATCACGACCGTGCCCGGCGGAACTTTGATCACGACGTCTTCGCCTTTGCGTCCGGTACGATTCGCGCCGCTGCCATGGCTACCGCGGTTGCCGCGCCAATGATGCTGATGGGCGAGTTGAACGAGGCTGTTGACCCCTTCTTCGGCCATCAGGATGATGCTTCCGCCGTCACCCCCGTCGCCACCATCGGGGCCACCTTTGGGAATGTATCGCTCGCGGCGAAAGCTGGAGCAGCCATTGCCTCCGGCTCCGGCCTCGACTTCGATTTGTACCCGATCGACGAACATGATTGAGTGCTGCTTAAGATTGGCTTGCTACGAATAAAAATAGGGATGGCCTACTGACCATCCCCATTCTGTTTTCTCTATGGCGAATCATTTACCGACGCTTCCCGCAGGGGAAGGCCCGACTCGCTTAGTTGGCTTCTGCCACGACGATGTTCACGCGGCGGCTGCCCTGATCGAACAAGACCGTACCGTCGGTCAAAGCGAACAGGGTGTAGTCCTTGCCCATGCCAACGTTCTTGCCAGGGCGGAACTTGGTGCCGAGCTGGCGAACCAGAATGCTACCAGCGGTAACCGACTGACCGCCGTACTTCTTCACGCCGCGGTACTGCGGGTTAGAATCGCGACCGTTGCGGCTAGAACCTTGACCTTTCTTATGGGCCATGACATCTGCTCCTGATGGTATTTTATCGAGGCCGCAAGCAAAGATGCGGCGATAGCTTATTGACTTGGACTGGCCTTTACCCAGATACGGATAATGGGCCTAGGGGAAACTAGTTTTTTAGCGGAAGATCCACTCGTAGTCAACCTCTCCCGGGGCTCCGAACCGGATTTCCTCTTCGTTCTCGTCCAAGCGGTCACCAGGACGCCAGAAGTTGAGCTTCAGTGTTTTTTGCTCGTACTGGCGGTAAGAAAGCGGGTTGTCGGTCGGATCGACCTGTTCATCCTTATCCTTCCAGCGGAAGGCATTGGTCAGGCCGTCGACGTAGATGCTGAAGAAGTCGGTTTCGGGGTCGATATCTTCCCAGGTAACCACCCCCCAGATGCTGTTGTCTTTGTCTTCGGTTGTCACTGGGATGTCGAAACGGCTGATTTCGACCGTGTTGTACAGCTTGCTACCCCCCGTTTCCCGCTCGGCGATCTTTTCGGCAGCCGCTGGCAGGATGCGGTCCAGGTACTCTTTCTTCTCTTTGGTGTCTTGCGTCGACAACACAAAACGAGGGAAGAAGCGAACCGGTGCCGATGGCAGGCCTTCGATCTGCTGAACTTCGTATTTCACATTGTCGAACTGATCTTTGACTGGCACGTGTCGCAGTGGTTCACCGTGGTTGGTGACCTTATAAACCATGTACCAGATCAGCTTCTTCTGCAGTTTGCCGCTTGGCTGAGGAATGCCGACTTCGATCATGCGCAGTGGCTTGAACGAGAATTCGAGGCCCCAGATGTCACGGCGATAGATCACGTCCGAAGCCATCGACTTCAAGGTACGCGTTTCCGCCATGAAGTTCGGCTTCCAGTCGAGATTCGGGATTCCTTCGAGAATATCGCGATATTCGGCCGGGGTAGTGTAGGTGTCCTCGGCACTGAACTTCATCGGAATGGTCGTCAGAACGCCTTCCACGAACTTACGGTTCGGCGGATTGACCTGAGCCAGGCGAATCGTCTGGTCCGCGGCATCCGGAGCTTCTTCCGGCGCGGCGGCGATGGCGTGGGACAATGGCAACTCCAACGATGCGAACGTCATCGTTACAGCGAGCAAAAACGTAATGCGAAGGATGCCAAGAGTCATGCGGAAAGGCCTGGGAGATGGGAAAAGCGAAGCCACGGCTACAGCCTGGGAGGGCCGGCCGAAATTATCTCACAGACTAATATAGTTGCCCAATTTAACAGGCGTCAAGTTTTTGGAGCTTTTAGGGTTAGCTATTCCCAGAACGGTCCTTCCGAGGTACGACGTTTGGCCAGGATCGAGGCGGAAGAATAGGGTCGCAGCGATTATGCCGAGACTTCCAGCATTCGCTCCAAAGCGACCCGCGACCACTTGGCGGTCTCGTCGTCGACCCGAATTTCGTTGACCGGCGTGCCGGCGGCGATGTTTTCGAGCGTCCAGCAAAGGTGAGCTAGATCGATGCGGTACATCGTGGCACACATGCAGACGACCGGACTCAGGAAGTGAATTTCCTGCTCAGGATGCTCTTTCTTCAGGCGATTCACCAGATGTAATTCAGTTCCGATCGCCCATTTGGTGCCGGCCGGAGCCTTGCGAACGGTCTCGATGATCTTGCCAGTCGAGCCCGAAACGTCGGCGATTTCGTTCACTTCTCGCATGCATTCGGGGTGAACGAGGATCTGAATGCCTGGGTGATTCTGGCGGAAAGCGTCGACATGTTCCCGTTTGAACATCTGGTGAACGCTGCAGTGCCCCTGCCAGAGGATCACTTTGCTCTCCTTCAGTTGGGCTTCGCTGCTGCCCCCCAGTTCGGCCGCGTAAGGGTTCCAGACCGGCATCTGCTCTTCGGTCACGCCCATGGTCAGGGCCGTGTTTCGGCCCAGGTGCTGATCGGGGAAGAAGAGGGCCCGGCTGGTGCGGTTGAACGCCCATTTCAAGGCTTTGTCGGCGTTGCTCGACGTGCAGACGATCCCGCCATGCTTGCCTACGAACGACTTCAGACTGGCTGCCGAATTGATGTAAGTGACTGGTGTGATGTCGTTTGTGTCGATCACCTCGCCCAGGTCTTCCCAGGCATTTTCGACCTGTTCGATCGCGGCCATGTCGGCCATCGAGCATCCGGCGGCCATGTCGGGCAGGACAACCGTGACCCGCTGGCCGTCTCGTTCGGTGATCTTCTCTGGGCGGTTGGCCAGAATATCAGCGGTTTCGGCCATGAAGTGGACGCCGCAGAAGACGATGTAGCGGCAATCGCTGCTCTCGGCCGCCATCTTGCTGAGTTGGTAGCTATCGCCGCGAAGGTCCGACAGTTCGATCACCTCGTCCTGCTGATAATGGTGACCCAGGATCAGCAAACGGCTTCCCATCTCGTCGCGAACCTTCTGGATTCGCTGCGTCAGTTCTTCGTTGGAAAGGGACCGGTAAGGGGCGAAATCGAAAGATCCCAGGGAAACGGTCGACATGATGATTCTCGCAGGTGCCGGGTGCTGGCAGCCAGGGTTAAGTCGAATGGCAGGGGCTAGCTTCGGGCCAAAAAGCGGGCCGATACAACGATGCATTATAGACCTGAACCGGAAGTTGACCCACCCACGACAACGACCCGGAAGACCTTATATTCCCGGCTGGTCGAGGGCAATCTGAGCCGTCTATCAGAAGAGGTCTTTCGTAAGTTGTGTTAATGTCTTAGGTTAGGAAGAACCTGGGCAGGCAATTTCCTGGCCGAAAACCGTGGAACGCTCGCCGGTTGTGAACTTGTGAGGGTGAGATTGCCTAGGTATACTGCTAAGCTTTAATTTCGCGCCGGCAAGTCCCTAAGTGCATTTTGAAAATTCGAGTCGCTAGTGAGCTGAGATGAAGTTCTGTCTGATCGATCAAATCTCGGAGATTCATCCTGGCGAGCGAGTTTCGGCTATCAAATGCCTGACGTTGGCCGAAGAGTACCTCCAGGATCACTTTCCCCGTTTCCCGGTGATGCCGGGTGTGTTGATGCTTGAAGCAATGACGCAGACCGGGGCCTGGTTGGTTCGCGTAACGAACAACTTCAGCCATAGCACGACCGTGTTGAAAGAAGCACGGAACGTGAAGTATGGCAACTTTGTCGAACCGGGCGAAATGCTGGTCGTCAAAGCTGAACTGATCAAGATGGATGGCAACCTGGCGTCGCTCAAAGTTTCGGGCGAAGTGGCAGGCAACGTTGCCGTCAGTTCCCGCATCGTACTAGAGAGTTCCAACTCGTCGGGTACCGACGAGCCGAATGAAACGGATCTGAATGCGATCCGTGTATTGAAGCTACAATACGAACTGCTCAATCGCCAACAAGCATCGGTGTAAGCAGTCGTCGCTGTCGCGCGGTGCGGCCGCATATTCCCGCGTAGGGGAACGTTTTTCACGCAGTTTATAAGCCTGTCTTTTCCTAGTCGGAGAGCAAGAAATTATGGCACCCTCGGATGACGAAGTTTTTGAAAAGGTCCGCGAAGCCTTGGTAGACGCCCTGGGCGTTGACGAGGAAGAAGTGGTACCGGAGGCCACCATGGTCGGCGATCTGGGTGCCGAGTCGATCGACTTCCTGGATATCGTGTTCCGCCTGGAAAAGGCTTTTGGCATCACGATTCCACGTGACGAACTGTTCCCAGAAGACATTCTGACCAACGCCGAATACGTCCAAGACGGCAAGGTGACTCCAGAAGGTCTGGCCGAACTGAAGAAGCGTATGCCTTTCGCTGACCTCAGCAAGTTCGAAGCAAATCCGGTTGTTACCGACTTCGGCAATCTGCTGACCGTCAACGACATGTGCAGCTACGTCAAGTCGAAGCTGGCCTAAGTTAACCTGGCACAGAAGTTCATTTCGGTCCGCTCTCGGCATGGCAGAGGCGGACCGATTTGCCATTGTGCCCTTAACCAATCGTCGAAGGGACCGTCGGGATGCGCTGGTTTTGGATCGACAAGTTCATTGAGTTCGAAAGCGGCAAGTCGGCCAAGTCGGTCAAGTGTGTCTCGTTAGCCGAAGACCACCTTCACGACCACTTTCCCTATCTGCCGGTCATGCCTCATTCGCTCGTGATTGAAGGCATTGCCCAGACCGGTGGTTTGCTGGCTGGCGAAGTCTACGATTTCCGCGAACGTGTCGTGCTGGCAAAGGTCGCCAAGGCAACCTTCCACACCACGGCCCACCCTGGCGATCAGTTGACCTACAGCGTCACCATGAACGATATCCGCGAGAACGGGGCCTACGTCTCGGCAACCAGCCATGTGGGCGAAACGTTGCACGCGGAAGTCGAGATGTTCTTTGCCCATCTCAACGATAAAGACCAGGATCGCGACCTGTTCTTCCCGGCCGACCTGCTATCGATGCTGCGATTGCTCGGACTTTATAAGGTCGGCAAAGCGAAGGATGGCTCCCCGTTGCAGCCTCCCGAGTATATGATTCAAGCCGAAAACGAGCTTACCAAACCTCCTTCCGTGTCGTAGCTTACCGCGACGACGGAAAGACGGACGGCAGTTCGATTTCCGTAAGGTCCTCGATGGCACCCACCGAGATCGCCAATCGCTACCCGTTTCGACCAAACGTCTCAGGGTAAAATTGCCGATCACGCTTAGTAGAATAAACATCGCTGGCGGCTATCGGATCCCCGCTATCGAACCCTTTCGCAGGGACGCGACCTTGGCCCCTTGGGGCACGTTAAAATCGTATTTTCAGCTTGGCGGCCCACTTCTGGTCGCCAACTTTGCTTCCAGCGCGGAGAGAATCTTCTATGACTAGGCGAGTCGTTGTCACCGGTGTCGGCATGGTCAATCCCATGGGACACGATGTGGAAACGGTCTGGAAAGGCCTGAAAGAGGGTGCCTCGGGCGTTGGTTACACAACCGTCTTCGACGCCTCGAACTTCCCCACCAAGATCTCGGCCGAGGTCAAAGACTGGGACGTCTCGAAGTGTGGCGAGAAGATCGCCGATTGGGAGAAATCGGGACGCCATACCCGGTTCGCCATCGGTGCCGCCAAGCAGGCCGTTGAAGCCTCGGGCGTGATGGATGTCATCAAAGATCCAACTCGCTTTGGTGTTTACCTCGGTTGCGGCGAAGGGGACCAGGACTTCCACACGTTTACCAACATGGTGGTGGCTGCCATCAGCAGCGGTAACGGCGACTGGGACAAGTCGGCCTTCATCAAGAAGGGCCTGGCAACGCTCGATCCACGCCGCGAAATGGAACAAGACCCGAGCATGCCATGCGGTCACCTCGCATCGCTGTTCAACGCTCAAGGTCCCAACCTCAACTGCTTGACCGCTTGTGCTGCTTCCAGCCAGGCCATTGGCGAAGCTCGCGAGCTGATCAAGCGTGGTACGGTCGACGTGATGCTCTCGGGCGGTGCCCATAGCATGATCCATCCGTTCGGCGTCACCGGCTTCAACCTGCTGACGGCACTGTCAACTCGCAACGACGAGCCAACGCGGGCTTCGCGTCCGTTCGATCGCGAGCGCGACGGCTTCGTGCTGGGCGAAGGGGCCTCGATGGTCGTGCTCGAAGAGCTGGAGCATGCCAAGGCTCGTGGAGCGACCATCTACGGCGAAATCATCGGTTATGGTACGACTGCCGACGCGTTCCGTATCACCGACACCCATCCGGAAGGCCGCGGCGGTATTGCTTGCATGAAGATGGCGATGGCCGACGCCGGCATCACGCCAGAGCAGGTCAACTACGTCAATGCCCACGGCACCAGCACCACGGTGAACGACAAGGTCGAAACGCTGTGCTGCAAGGAAGCGTTCGGCGAACTGGCCAAGAAGATCCCGGTCTCCAGTACCAAGAGCATGATGGGGCATCTCATCGCTGCCGCTGGCGTGACCGAAGCGATCGTCTGCTTGATGGCCATCCGCGACAACGTTTTGCCGCCGACCATCAACTACGAAAACCCAGACGACAATTGCGATCTCGACTACGTCCCGAACGTTGCTCGCGAAGCGAAGGTCGACATCGCCCTGAACAATAGCTTCGGCTTCGGTGGTCAGAACATCACCCTCGCTTTGAGCCGCTTCAACGGCTAAAGCGTCCCGCGAAGCAGACAAGTTAATAAGGCCGCAGGTTGGCAACGACCTGCGGCCTTTTTTTGTCAATT
This sequence comes from Bremerella sp. JC817, assembly GCF_040718835.1. Taxonomy (NCBI): domain Bacteria; kingdom Pseudomonadati; phylum Planctomycetota; class Planctomycetia; order Pirellulales; family Pirellulaceae; genus Bremerella; species Bremerella sp. JC817. The sequence continues at coordinate 855,815 of NZ_JBFEFG010000280.1, forward strand.
TCGGCCTCTCGCGCGGGTGGGCTCCGAGTGTCTTTAGAATTGCCACCCAAATTCTCTGGTTTACCTCTCTTTTGCGGGTAAATGCTTCGCTAGAGGGGTGTCTAGCCAAATTATTCGGTTCCTCTTCTTTTGGTGCGGAAAGCCGCAAGGCGAACGCATGGTTCCGGGCTGCGATTTCCATGGACCTATCGACGATGGATTTATATAATCCACCGTCTATCCATCCCTTATACCCGCCTTTATTGCACCCCATCTTCCCTAAGAGGAGTTTCATCATGCTCCGGCCTATCTTCGGATGCCGCGCGAGTGGTGTCCTCATACTCGGTTTATCCCTGGTCTGCAGCCTCTCGGTGTCGCAGCTTCACGCCGCGAAACGCGCCGAAATGGACGCGGACTACTCCAAGAAGATCGTTCCCTTCATGCAGAGCTACTGCATGGACTGCCACTCCGGTGCGACGCCTGAGGCCGGACTCGATCTGGAAAAATTCCGCTCGCTGGAAGACGTCACCACCGTCGGCCGAAAAAAATGGTCCTCCGTGCTCGACATGTTGGTGAACGGAACCATGCCTCCGCGCGACTACGACCAGCCAGCTGTCGAAGAACTCCAGTCGGTTTTAACCTGGGTTCAGGATGCGTTATCGAGCATCGACTGTAGCAGCCCTGCCAACCCAGGTCGCGAGACCATTCGCCGGTTGAACCGTGTCGAATATCAAAACACGATCCGCGATCTGGTGGGGATCGATTACCAGGCAACCCAGTCGTTCCCCGCCGATGACGTCGGCTACGGTTTCGACAACATTGGCGATGTCCTGTCGACCTCGCCGCTGCTTTTTGAGAAGTTCTACGAAGCCGCCGACGAGATCGCGACCCGCGCCATCATCACCGATCGCGAGCAGCTCGTGCCGAAGCACGACTTGCCGTTGGCTCAGTTCAAGCTGAAGCAGGGAAATCCTTCCGGTCGTAACCTGACTTTCCCATCGAACAACACCGGCAGCTACGAACTCGACGTCGAGCCAGGCAGCTATACGGTCGCCATTTACGCCTACGCCAGCCAGTCAGGCAACGAGCCGGCGAAGATGGGCGTTCGGATTGGTAGCAAGACCTCGAAGACGTTCGCCGTCGAGAACACCACGCCGGATAGTCACCCCATGGAAATCAAGATGCGGGTGCCGAAGGGGAAGTTGCCGCTTGAAGTCGCGTTCTTGAACGACCACTACGATCCGGGCAATCCTGATCCACGTCGTCGCGATCGAAACTTGTTCATCAACCGCATCGAACTCCGCGGCCCCGACAGCAATCTCGACGCTCGCTATCCCGAGTCGCACAAGCGAATTATCTTCGTGCGACCAGGCGAACATGGTCTCGACGAACTTCAGGCCGCCCAGCAGGTGGTCGCTCGGTTCGCATCGCGAGCCTTCCGTCGCCCGGTGACTAACGGCGAGATGGAACGTCTGATGATTCTGTACGGCATGGCCAAGGAAGATGGACTTAACTACGAGGGAGCCATTCGCGAAGTGGTGGTTGGCATTCTGTGCTCGCCGAACTTCCTGTTCAAAGTGGAAGAAGACACCCAGGAAGGGACGCATGCTCTGGACGACTACCAGTTGGCGACCCGCTTAAGCTACTTCCTGTGGAGCACGATGCCCGACGAAGATCTGCTGCAACAGGCCTGGAAAGGAACATTGCGTCAGAACCTCGACGTTCAGATCACGCGGATGCTGGCCGACCCGAAGGCGAAGCAGCTTACCGAGAACTTCGCCGGGCAGTGGCTCGAGATGCGAAAGCTCGACATCGTTCAGCCTGACCGCGAACGCTTCCGTGGCTTCGACCACAAACTGGCGACCGACATGCGTACCGAAACGGAAATGTTCTTCCAGTCGATCGTCGACGAAGACCGTAACGTTCTCGATCTGTTGCAAGCCAACTACACCTTTTTGAACGAGCGACTGGCGAAGCATTACGGCATCGAAGGTGTCGAGGGAGATCACTTCCGCCGCGTCGAACTGAACGACAACAAGCGAGGCGGTATCCTGACTCAGGCCAGCGTGCTGACGGTGACCTCGAACCCAACTCGAACCAGCCCGGTGAAGCGTGGGAAGTGGATTCTCGACAACGTTCTGGGAACGCCTCCACCGGAAGCGCCGGCGAACGTTCCTTCGCTCGAGTCGCAGAAGAAACTGGCCGGTAGTCTTCGCGAGCGAATGAAGATGCACCGCGAAAATGCCGCGTGTGCTTCGTGCCACGCCAAGATGGATCCGATTGGGTTCTCGCTGGAGAACTACGATGCGATCGGTCAGTGGCGAACGAAAGACGAGGGCTTCGAGATCGACGCCAGTGGCGAGATGCCCGGCGGGACGAAGTTTGCCGGAGCAGACGGTTTGAAGCGTCTGCTGCTGGAAGACAAGAAGGATGAATTCATCCATAACCTGATCAGCAAGACCATGACCTACGCCCTGGGGCGAGGCGTGGAATATTACGACGAATGTGCGATTCAGCAGGTTCAAGGTGAAATGGCCAACAACAACGACAAGTTCTCGGCCATGATTCGCGCGATCGTCCATAGCGAGCCGTTCCAGAAACGTGGCGGCTAAAAGGAGGAACTGACGATGTCCAGTACAATGCTCAGTCGACGAACGATCTTGCGAGGCCTGGGGATCGCGATGGCGATGCCATGGCTGGAAAGCGTCTGCCCTGAGGCACGCGCCGCAAAGGTCGATTCCACGGAAATCAAACCGCCGGTGCGTATGGGCTTTTTCTACGTGCCCAACGGCATGCACATGCCGGACTGGCAACCCAAGTACGAAGGCGAGCTGAAAGAGCTGACGCCGACCCTTTCGCACCTGGCCAAGCATCGTAGCGAGATCATGCCGATCTCTGGCTTCGAGCTGCACAACGGTTGGGCGCTAGGGGATGGCGGTGGTGACCATGCCCGCAGTGTCGCTTCGTTCTTGACCGGTGCGCATCCGCACAAGACCGACGGAGCCGATATCCGTAATGGGATCTCGGTCGATCAATACGCGGCGAACCGCTTGTCGCATCTGACGAAGTTTCCTTCGCTGGAACTTGGTCTCGAACCGAGTGCTCAGTCAGGCAGCTGCGACACCGGCTATAGCTGCGTCTATTCGTCGAACCTCAGTTGGCGCAGTGATACCAACTTCGTCACGAAGGAGGTCAATCCTCAGGCCTTATTCGATCGCTTGTTCGGCAACGGCAACTTCCAGGAAGAGGCCGAGAACCAATCGATCCGCAATCGCCGCAAGAAGAGCGTGCTCGACTTCGTGATGAACGATGCCAAGCGATTACAGCAGCGGCTGGGTGAAGTCGATCGACGGAAGATGGACGAGTACCTGCACAGTGTCCGCGATGTCGAACGGCGCGTGGCCCACAGCATCAAGCTGGAAGGGCAGGAAGTGGAGATGCCGGACTACGCTCGTCCGCAAGGTGTGCCGGCAGAGTTCGAAGAACATTGCCGCCTGATGCTCGATATGATCGTGCTGGCCTTCCAGACCGATTCGACGCGTATCGCCACCTTCATGATGAGCAACGCCAGTAGCAATCGTCCTTACCCGCAAGTCGGCGTGAGCGATGGTCACCACGACCTGTCGCATCACCAGAACGACAACGAAAAGCAAAAGCGAATTGCCCGGATTAATGGTTTCCATACCAAGCAGTTCGACTACTTGCTGACGAAGATGCGCGGGGTGAAAGAAGGGGACGGCACACTGCTGGACAATTGTATGTTGCTGTATGGCAGCGGCCTGTCGGACGGCAACCGCCACAATCACGACGACTTGCCGATCTTGATGGCAGGCCGCGGCGGCGGAGCCTTCAAGCCAGGACGTCACCTGCGCGTTCCAGACAAAACGCCGCTTTGCAACTTGTATGTGACGATGCTCGAAGTGATGGGAATCAACGCCGACAAGTTCAGCGACTCGAATGGTCGTGTGACCACTTTGGGGTAGTTTCCGCGCCAGGCCAGGCTAACTGTCTGGCGGCCGTCGCGACGAAGAGCCAGACAGTGGAGGCATTTCAGCCTCTTTAATCGCTACGACCTGTCATAGTGGCATCTCTTCCTGGTTCCTGGAATAGGGCGCTTGGACCCTATTCCAACCCGGCGTATATGATGGAATAGCAGCTTCATTCCTTCATTCCCGGCGACGGCCACTTGCAAAGAGATTTTCTCAGGGCAGTTCGTTTTTTCGCAGCGATCTTCTGCACGCTGACGATCACTGCTGCGCTGCCTGCCGAAGACCCGCCGATCGACTTCGCTGCGGAGGTTCAGCCGATTCTGGCTCAGCACTGTTACCAATGCCACGGCCCCGATGCAGCGACACGCCAGGCCGACTTAAGACTCGATCAGCGTGGCAGTGCCTTGGAGCATGTCGTCCCTGGCAAACCTCGCGATAGTGAGCTTTATCGACGGCTGGTATCGAGCGACCCTGACTTCCGCATGCCGCCCCTCAATGCCGAGCATCAACCAACGCTCGCCGAGATTGGTACGCTGCGGCGATGGATTGAACTGGATGCTCTCTGGGAAGATCTCTGGTCGCTGCAGCCGATCAAAAAAACCGACCTGCCAGAAGTACGTCAGGCCGACTGGCCAGCCAACGCGATTGACTTCTTCACGCTCTCCAAAATGGAAGCGAATGGTCTGGCCCCGGCCGAGCCTGCCTCGCGTCATCAATGGCTGCGACGCGTCACCTTCGATCTCACCGGCTTGCCGCCGACTCCGAAAGAGATCGAACGTTACCTGGCCGACGATTCTCCGAAAGCGGAGAGCAAGGTGATTCAGCGACTCCTCGCGTCGCCTGCCTATGGCGAGCACTTCGCGCGCGAGTGGCTCGACTTGGGACGCTACGCTGACACGCATGGCTACAGCATCGACAGCCACCGCGATATGTGGCGTTATCGCGAGTGGGTGATCGAAGCCCTCAACGAGAACATGCCGTTCGACCAGTTCACCATCGAACAATTGGCAGGCGATCTGCTGCCCGACCCAACCATCGATCAATTGACCGCGACCGGCTTTCATCGCAACACACCGGTCAACGACGAGAACGGCGCCTTCGATGAAGAGTACCGGCATGCTTACGTGGTCGATCGGGTCAACACGACTGGCACCGTCTGGCTCGGCATGACGCTCGCGTGTGCTCAGTGCCACGATCACAAGTACGATCCGATCTCGCAGCGCGACTTCTATCAGATGGCCGCCTACTTCGATAACGTCGACGAAAAAGGTCTCGATGGTTCGCTCGGTAATGCGGTGCCGGTGATTAAGAGCCCGACCAAAGCTCAGCGTCGGCGACTTGCTGAGTTGAAGGCGGATCGCGAGCAAGCTCAAGCGGCGATCGCTGGCATGCTTGCGGACGAATACGTCAATATGCCTGCATGGGAAGATACGGCCCGTCGCGAGGGGCGTGCTGCTTTGGTGGAAGAGTCGCAGTTATTGGCCAAGTGTGGCTTCGATCAACTGCCGATCGATTCCGACGTTATCTCGTTGGAAGGAGAAGCCATCCTGGTACCCGGCAAGGTCGAGCAGGCGTTGCTCGGCAATGGCAATCTTCATCTCGCATTAAAGCGAAAGAAGCCTGGGGTGATCTCGCTGAGTGCCTGGCTTTATCCGACGATTGATCGCCCACAAACGCTTTATGCGGCCCAGTTGGCCGATGGATCGAATGTGGAGCTGAACCAGACCGGTGGCGAATTCGAACTGGTACAGACTTCGCCCCAGGGGGATGTCCGACGTTGGCATGCGAAGACGACCCAGTGGGAAACAAACTTGTGGCAGCATGTCGCAGTGACGATTGATCCGGCAGGCCCGGCCGACTCGGCGATTTGGGTTCGTGGGAAACGACTGGTATTGGAACCTGAAACCGAGGACGAAGAAGCGTCGGTCGAAGCGGTTCGCGATCCGCCAACCCCAAGCGAAACCTTGCTGGCCGCACGGGGACTAATCGATCAAGTGCGGATCGATGGGCGTCGCTGGTCGGACGAAGAAGTCGCCGTTCTGGCTGGGGGAAATCCGATTGCCCAGTTGCTGGCGATCCCGCCCCGGCAACGCTCAGCCGAAGAGACGTCGCGCCTGAAGCGTTATTACCTGCAAGAGACCGAAGCGGAATTCATCCGGCTCGAAAAGGTAGTTGCCGACCGTGGCTATCAGATCGAACGTCTCGAAGCGGAGTATCCCGAGACGATGGTCATGCGCGAGCGGACCAATCCACGGACTTCGCATATCCGCGAACGAGGTGCGTGGGATCAATTGGGCGAGGTGGTCGATCCGATGGTTCCGACGCAGCTCTTCAGCGCCGCCGCCAAGGGCAAGAACGATCGCCTGCAACTGGCACAATGGTTGGTCCACGAGAAGAACCCGCTGACTGCACGCGTGATTGTGAATCGCTATTGGGCACACTACTTCGGCACTGGGCTCGTGAAGACGGTCGAAGACTTCGGAACCCGCGGCGATCTGCCGAGCCATCCGGAACTGCTCGATTATCTGGCCAGCGACTTGATCGCCAGTGGCTGGGATTTGAAGCGATTGCAAAACTTGATCGTTTCCAGCAACACCTATCGGCAATCGAGTCACGTCGGCGAAGAAGCGTATCGCGAGGATCCCGACAATCGACTGCTGGCGCGAGGACCTCGCTTGCGATTGTCGGCAGAAGAAATTCGTGACCAGGCATTGGCGGCTAGTGGCTTGTTGGTGCGCACGATTGGTGGCCCCAGCGTGAAGCCCTATCAGCCGCCTGGGTTGTGGGAAGAGATCTCCAGCGGCCCACAATTTTCGGCCCAGTCCTACGATCAGGAACATGGCGAGCGGCTCTATCGAAGGAGTTTGTATACCTATTGGAAACGATCGAGTCCGCCGCCGAACATGTTGGCGTTCGACGCACCCAATCGTGAGACTTGCGTGGCGCAGCGCAGCCGAACCAACACGCCGATGCAGGCCCTGGTGCTGCTGAACGATGTCACCTTCGTGGAAGCGGCGAAAGTGCTGGCCAGCGAGGTGCTACGGAATCAGAGTTTCGAGCGTGATCCGGCGATTGAAGAAGCGTTTTTGCGGGTGGTCTCTCGACCGATTACCCGCGAAGAGTTAACGCTGCTGGTTCAATTGCATCGACGCGAACTGGCTCGCTTTGCTCGGGAAGAGCATGCGGTGAAGGATTTATTGTCGGAAGGAGAGACGCACGTCGAACCGTCGCCCGAACTGGCGGCGATGACGGTCGTGTGCCATACGATCTTGAACCTCGACGAGGCGGTGACCACACCGTAACGCAGTGCAGCACGAATTGCGAAAGCTGGCAGATCGGCAGACACGACGAACATTCCTCGGTTCCGCAGGGGTGTCGGTCGGAGCGTTGGCCTTGCATGCGCTTTCCGCGCCCAAGGTCTGGGGAAGTGAAGGGGAGTTGCCGCACTTTCAACCGAAGGTGAAGCGTGTCATCTATCTTTGCCAGTCGGGGGCTCCTTCGCAGCACGATCTATTCGACTACAAGCCAGAGCTTAAGCGACTGCAGGGTCAAGAAATTCCCGACTCGATCCGCATGGGACAGCGTCTGACGACGATGACCAAGGATCAAGATTCATTGCCACTCACGCCGACCAAGTTCGCCTTCCGTCAGCATGGCAAAGCAGGAATGTGGTTCAGCGAACTGGTGCCGCATCAGGCCGGTATCGCCGACCAGATGTGCCGCATTCGTTCGATGCATACCGATGCAATCAATCACGATCCTGGCATGACGCTGCTAATGACTGGGCATCAACTGCCAGGACGGCCGAGCCTGGGAAGTTGGTTGAGCTATGGGCTGGGAAGCGAAAATGAAGAGCTGCCGGCGTTTGTCGTGTTGGTCTCGCACGGTAGTGCCAAGCTGAATCAACAGCCGGTGTTCGATCGTCTGTGGTCGAGCGGTTTCCTGCCCTCGCGGTATCAGGGCGTTCGCTTCCGCAGCAATGGCGACCCGGTGCTGTACCTCAACAATCCTGGCGGTATCTCGGCGAAGGATCGTCGTCAGGCACTCGATACGCTGGCGGCAATGAACCAACAGCAATCGCAGCTCGTAGGTGATCCGGAAATCGAAAGCCGGATTGCTCAATACGAGATGGCGTATCGCATGCAGATGTCGATCCCTGGCCTTACGGATATGACGAGCGAGCCGGAGTCGGTTTTTCAAGCGTATGGCGAAGACGCACGTCGCCCTGGAAGCTACGCAGCCAACTGCTTGCTCGCCCGAAGGCTGGCGGAACGGGGCGTGCGTTTCATTCAGTTGATGCATCGCGGGTGGGATCAGCATCGCAGCTTGAACAGCGAGCTGACCCTGCAATGCCGCGACACCGATCAGGCCTCGGCCGCCTTGGTGAACGATCTGGCCCGCTTAGGGCTGCTGGAAGATACCTTGATCGTGTGGGGTGGCGAGTTCGGACGAACCGCCTTCGCCCAGGGAAGCATCGAACGCGACGACTATGGGCGCGATCATCACAGCCGCTGCTTCACCATGTGGTTGGCTGGCGGCGGTGTAAAGGCTGGTTACGAACTCGGTGCGACCGATGAACTGGGGTACAACATTACGGAAGACCCGGTCCACGTGCATGACCTCAATGCGACGCTGCTGCATCTGTTGGGGATCGACCACAAACGCTTCACCTATCGCTTCCAGGGACGCGACTTCCGGTTGACCGACGTGCATGGCAACGTGGTACGGAAGATTCTTAGTTAAGCGCCTTCGCAGCGGCTAGGCCCACACCATCCACCACGGACGCTTCACGACGTGCGGCTTCGCCTTGAAGGGGCGATGCTTGGCACATGCATTGATGGCCCGTTCCAGGTAACAGCCATCCAGATGAGCGTCGGTCATGGTAGCATCGGTGAAGTTGGCTTCGTCGACCTTTGCGTGCGAAAGATCGGCTCGCTCTAGATTGGACCCACGCAAATCGGTTCGCGTCAGGTTGGCCTTTAGCATGTCGCATCGCAAATCGCACATGCTGAGATCCGCTTCGACAAGTCGAGCGCCGCTCAGGTTGCAATTGTGCAGCTTGGCATAGCGAAGATTGGCTTTGGTCAAGTTGACGTTCTGCATCGACGAGTCATTCAAGATGGCATCGGTCATCACGACGCCGGTCATGTTGGCTCCGTCGAAACAGGCATGCTTGACGCTGGCACCCATGAAGGTGGCGCCTTCCAGGTCGGACTTCTCGAACGAGGCTTCGTCCAGATTGTCGCTGTCGAAAACGCAGCCGCGAAGAACTAATCGAGACAGGTCGGCGCCCGCCAGGTTTTTACCCACGAGCTTGGCACCTGCCAGCGAGTCTGCATCAACTTCATACAGAACTTCGCCGGTAGCGCGATGCTTGATCTGAATCATGGCGTCACTCCCAGAAATGAAACTGGCCAAGGATTTGGGGTGTCACATCAAGAAGAACGTTCGCTCTTCCGACGTAAACCGACGCCTCGTCTTGTATGTCCCGTAGATGAAAAACCGACAGACGTGTCTTGCGTCGAGGGCTCTTCTGGTTGAATAGGAATGTGGCAGGAGAGTTCTGGTGAAGATCGAAAATCTTTTCGCATCACCTTCTCTCACTCTACCCACTTTGTTCTTCGTCACAAAGAACAAAATATGACAAAGGAACAAATTATGTCATCGGAGCGTTAGTAGGGTGCCGTTTGTGGCGAACGCTCATTCCGCGGGAATTACGGTGAATCGTCGAGCAGAGGGGCACTCTGGAGATGGGGTGCCCTTATAAGAGTTCGATAGATATCGAATCACTTACTAGTAGACCTTCGCGCGTTAACTTTAAGCGATCATGGTCATGGATTAAGAGGCCGATGGCCAAAAACTGGTCAATTTCGGTTCCGCACAACTCCCACGGAGTCATGCCAGTATCCTGCTGGAAGGTGGGAATGTGTATGCCATCGATCATCCTTAGGCCGAACACGAGTCGTTCGCGCGCTTTCATTTCATCGGTCAGCGTTTCCTGCTCTGCCACGGGAGAGTGGCCTTGTTGCATCCGCCGGATATAGGTGGTCGTACTGCGATGATTGGTCTCGCGCTGCATCCCGATATGACGCGATGCACCAGGGCCAGCGGCGAAGTATCGCTTGCCGAGCCAATACTGCTGATTGTGGCGGCTCTCGAAACCGGGCAGCGCGAAGTTCGAGACCTCGTAGTGGCGTCGCCCGGCGGCGGTAAGGTGTTCGATCGCAGCCAGGTACATGTCGCGCTGCAGTTCTTCGTCCGCCTCGTGAAGCTGTTGATGCTCGCGGCGACTCCAGAAGGTGGTCCCTTTCTCGAACGTCAGGCCATAGGTCGAAAGATGTGGGGCACCGAGTGCGATGGCGGACTGCAGATCGTTCTCCCACTCGGCCAGTGTTTCATTTGGAGCGGCGAAGATCAGATCCATCCCAATGTTCGGGATCTTGGCCAACAACAAGTTGGCGGCACGCTCGACGATGGCTCGGTTATGATCGCGCTCCAGCAGTTTGAGCTTGGCGTCGTGAAACGACTGCACACCGAGGCTCACGCGGTTCACGCCGGCGTCATACAGCAGTTGAACTTTCTCGGCAGTGATGTCGATCGGGTTCGCTTCAACGCTCAGCTCGGCTCCTTCCGCCAGCGGGAACCATTGCCGGGCCAGGTTTAAAAGCCGCGACAGTTCTGGCAGCGAGAGATGCGTCGGCGTACCGCCACCGAGAAAGATGGTGTCGACTTCGTGTGGTTGGCCAAGCTGCTGAAGTTCAGCCTCGATCGCGTCGAGGTAAGCCCCTGTCAGGTCGTCGCGACCGGCGACGACAGTGAAGTTGCAGTAGCCGCAGCGATGCGTGCAGAAGGGGACGTGAAGGTACGCACTGCGAGGAGCTTCAAGCATGGCACGACATCAGAGCCACAAGTGAAGTCGGCCATCCAGCATGCCGGGCAGCTTCGACTTGACGTGCTCTTGGATCTGGTGGTTGTTGTACCGGGTACTGAAGTGTGAGGCGATCACCTTCTGATTCTTGAAGCGGTCTTGCCGGGCCACGACGTCGTCGAGATGGATGTGACCCATCTTGTGGATCTTTTCCTTGCGATGATCTGGTGCGACGAAGGTCATCTCCATGATCAGGATGTCGGCTTCGTAGAACTCTGGAGCTTCGTCCATCGCTTCGGCCCGGCTGTCGCCCAGGTAAGCCAGCAGCGGATGCCGATGTTCCTCAGTGACTTCCGTTCCGGAGAGTCGCAGGTCGCGGATCTGATCGCCGGGCAGGCTTTGAAATTCGGGCTTCAGTTTGCGGCGTCGCTGCGAAACGATGTAACCGACCGAAGGAACCGTATGCTTGGTCGCATAAACGTTGACGACCAGTTCGCGCGAGAGCTCGATCTCTTGTCCTGGCACGACAGGTTCGAGCGTGCATGGCATCTTGCCGCGGTCGAGTCGGCTGAACGCCTTGAGTACCTGTAGCGCCGGATTGATGGCGACCTCGGGCATGTAGATCACCGGAGGAGGCATTTTCATCAGTCGTCGCCGTGAGACATAAACGGGCAACGCGGCGATGTGATCGAGATGCGTGTGCGAGATGAACCAGGTGGCGGTGCCCATGAAATCCCAGGGCTGCAGGCCGAGATCGAAGCCGAGCTTCATCTCCGGGATTCGCCAATAGGTCTGCACGGCCGCGCGGGAATACCCTTCGATCGTCAGTCCGTTGAATTCGAGTTTCCGCAGCGGGGCGTTGTCTAGCATGATGTCAAAAGGGTATCGGTGGTTGGCAAATCACTTGACGACAGGCAAGCCGATCTCGTGGCGAGGTTCGTGTGCCAGCGAACTAATGCCGCCGGAAACGTGGGACCCGCATCGGTCAGGAAAGGTTCAGTCGGTGGTCAGCTTTCCCGAGTTGTATTCGTCGACGTCTTCGAACTGAACTTCGTTCTGGAATCCTTCGCCGGCGGTAATCCAGATGTCTTGGTCGTCCTCGTCCTGGTGGGCCAGCGTATTATAGTGCCGAATCAGTTCCAGTAGGGCGAGGAAGATGCCAATGATGCGAGTCTTCTGGGCATCTGGCGGAAAAAGAGTATGAAAACGTACCTTCCCCTCGTCGACGATCCGCTGATGGAGGTACTTCATGTGGACGCGAATCGGGGTGTCGTCGTACACAATGTTGGTCGGCTGCTGCGCCTTGTTATCGCGTAGCAAGCGATTGAGGGCGCTCACCAGGTCCCATAGTTCGACCTCGTTGATCGGCTGGTCGGCCATGTCGACTTTGCGGGGAGGTAAGTCGTCGGCCACACGGGTAAAGCGGCGCTGCCAGTTGCGGCCCTGATCTTCGAGCAAGCTGGCGGCGTCTTTGAAGCGTTTGTATTCCAGGAGACGTTCGACGAGCTGTTCGCGCGGGTCGTCGATTTCTTCTTCGTCGGCGTCTTCGACTTGCGGCAGGACCAGCTTCGATTTGATCTCGATCAGCGTGCTGGCCATCTCCAGAAAGTCGGCCACGCTGTTCACGTCCAGCGCCTTCAAGATCTCCAGGTATTGCAGGTACTGCTGGGTAACCTGGGCGATCGGGATATCGACGATATCGAGCTCGTGCTTACGGACCAGGTACAGAAGCAGATCGAGTGGCCCGCGATAGATCGGGATTTCAACTCGAAAGTTCATCAGTTGTACCTTGTCTGTCGTCGACGTAAGATCCCCGGCGGTAAGTCCGGTCGGGGGAGGTGGAATCAATTATTCCTCCTCGTCGTCCCCACCGGAAGGGAAATGGGTGGTCCAGCCGTCGATTTGGTCGTGAACTTCTTCCAGTGAGAGTTTCCTCAGCGGAATAGCTTCGCTAGGCTGCCACGATTCGTTGTCGCTGGAGAAGCTAGCGTCGAGCTCGACTTTGGTCACTTCTTCGTCCAAGGCCTTCAGCCAGGTGGGGATATCAAGCCCCACGCCGCTGGGTTCTTCGACCAGGGCTTCCGCTTCGTCGTAAAGCAGCTTGAAGGCGACGTTTGCCTCGTCACTGCCCATGTGGACCATCGCCTGAGAAACGAGCGAGCAAATCCGATCGACTGCCAGCGGACGAACGAATCGCTCTTTAATGCGGTCGGCGACGGTCGGCATTTGCATGGCATATTCACGCTGCAACTCCCGCAGACGACGAACATACTTCTCGGCTTCGTCCTCGATCCGATCGGCGAGGGCCTTCCGCCACATCTGGGCTGCTTCGGCGTGCCCGGTCCGGACCAGCACTTCGTGCGTCATGACAATCGGCTTCAAGTTCCACGACACGCGGTCGTAGGCCGTTCGCAGTCGCAGGAAGTCGAGGAACATATACAAGTATTCGCCGCGATCGCTCTGCGTGGTGGTGCTGTTGTAGTCGCGATACTCTGGGAAGTTCTCGAGGACCGCTTCAATCACCATGCTGAAGCAGGCGATCGACTCGGTGCGATTGATGTTCGTGCCCATCGCCTGGATGAACAGAGGCCAGTGATCTTCCGGCCATTGCTGGCGAACCTTCTCGATCCAGGTCTCGACTCCGCCATGCAGAATGCTGCGGATGTTGCCTCGATTGAAGAAGTGCTGCGTGAAGAGGTCGCCGCCATAACGCTGGATAAACGCTTGAACCAGCTTCCATTGGTTCGGGTCGGCAAACTTCTCGACGGCCGACAGTCGCAATGTTCGGCTGTGATTGAGCCAGACGATCAGCAAGTTCTGCGTTACATGCTCCAGGCATTCGACCAACGCGTTATCGAGTTCCTGGCCACCCTCTTTGGCGACTTCCCAGCTTTCCGACGAGGCAACCACGGCGTCGATAATCGCCAGGAAGCCGGTCTCGAAAAGGGCATCGAATTCGGTGATCGCTCCCGGACCGATCGGGTTGTCGTTTTCCATCTTGCGAGCCGTGTCGAGCAGTTGCCGCGACAGGTCGTATTGGCCGACGCGTGGCAACCAATGCAGCAACTCGCGAATGGTCGACTGGCGAACGCGGGTCGAGACAATCCGCAGCGGACCGCCACGCTTGGCAATCGGTACGTAAAGGAGCGGTTTGTCTTTCAGCGTGTTAAGCAGCGGTGGAAAGTGTTCTTGAACCGCATCGGTATCGCCGGCAAGGATCGCGGCGAACAGATCGACGGCCAAGGTCTGTTCGGCACCGATTTCTTTCTCGAGGTTCTCTAGCGACTGCTTATGTTCCGGAGCCACGGCCGCAACGGCGGACGACAGAATTCGTGCGGCCGAAGCGGTGCTGACCGTCGTCGTGATGATTCGTTCCAGGACGAATTCTTTCACGGCACGTTGCCGGTCGTATTCGACCATCTCTTGATGGTTGCCGCTGATATCGCTCAGCTTGTGCTGGTTCACGACCAGAAGCAGTTCCAGCAGTTCGCGATAGTTGCTGATGGCTTGTTCACGCCACTGCAGCAGCTTCTCGATCACGGCCGGATCGCCCGTGGTACGCATGGCCTGGAAAGCGGCCATCTGCCACTGCTGAGCGACACAGCTCAGAAACGAGATGTGCATGTTGATGCGGCGCGATTCGATCTGCAGGTCTTCGCTGCTGTCGGACGAACTGCTGCCACCGTCGAAGATCGCACCTTCGTTGCCGTCGTCGGTGCTGTCGGTGAAGGTGACATCCTCGTAGGCTGCCTGAAAGATGTCGTCGTCGTCGCCCGGTTCTTGTCCTTGGAACAAGGCGTCGAGCTCTTCGTCGAACTGGCCCTTCTTGGTGCGCTGCGAAAACCAGCCTGGCACCTGGTTATAGGTCCCGGCGTTCGCTTCCTGAAAGTCGACGAACCGCCGGATCATTTGCCAGGTCGCTTGCTGATTCTCTTCCGTATTGGGAAGCGATTCGCGGTGCTTTTGATAGGCCAGGATCCACTGGGTCGCCATCGCGAAGTAGGACGTATCGAGATGATGCAGCGGGATCTCGTCGGCTTGTTCCAACCAATGCATCAGTAGCGCCATCGTCGTGACGAAGTCGTTTCGCTCGAGCAGCGCTTGAATCACCAGGCCATACGCCTTCGGCGAATCGAACATCTCGGCATGCGGCGACCAGAAAGCGACATCGCCTGCTTCGGCACCCACTTTGTGCCATAGCCGCAAGGCATCGGCCACGCGACGAGCCGCGGCGAACGCTTCGTCTCCGCTGGGGCTGTCAACGCTGGAAAGTTCATGGGTGGCGAACTGATGCCACCACATCGAGAACTCTTCGAAGGCCCAGGCCGTTTTCGATCGGACCGCTTCGTCATCGCGTACGGCCGCTTCGCTGAGGGCCTGCGACATCAGGTCAAAGATCTGTTCGATCATCCGGGCCAGGTCGTCGACGCGATGATCGCGGACGCTGTTCTCGTAGGCCGGGAACAAACTGAACTGCCCGTCGAAACCGAGGATATTCCAAGGATCGACAATCGCGCCACATTCGATCGCCCGATGCAAACGGTCGACGATCTTGTGGATGTAATCGATCGTCTCGTTCAAGTCGCCTCGACGCATTGCCTGATGGGCCAGCGTGATGAAGCACTCGATGCGGCATTGCATCCGCGCGGAGGCCGTCGGCACGATATCGACCTGTTGCCCGGCCGCGTCAGGGTAGCCCATTCTTGAGTAGATCAATGCCAGCCGAACGTGCGCCAGTTGCTTTGCACGGCGATTGCTCAAGTAGCCATTGAGATGCTGGCGAGCGGCACCGAACGGTTGCCGACGCTGGATCGATTCTTCGTTCAAGCGAACCGACATCGACTCGGGGCAGCTATCGAGCAATTGGTTGTAGAAGCGATCTCGGTAGTTGGCGATCACCGGAACCAACTTCGAGAGCGTCATCTCGGAATCGTAGGCACCAGGACCACTGCCGGAGATGCCGGCTCCCATCAGCACGACACCAGCCAACACGGCCGCTGCCTCGTAAACGAGGTCTTCGTGCGAGAGATCTTCCGGTGGGTTGCGATCGACGCGATCGGTCAGGGCTTCGAGCGTGACTTGCTGGACGACGAACCGGCTGTAGTTGCCGTTCAGATCGATGTGGTCCGGATCCCACTGGCCAAACTGATAGTTTGGTCGCTTGTTGACGGGATGCTCGAAATCGTAAGCGCGTGGATCGATGGCCAGTTCGTCAAGGTTCTCGGGATCGAAGCCTGCATCCTGCAAGATATCGGCGTCGGTGGCCTGCAGCAGTTCGAGCGTCTTCTCGACGATCTCTTGATGGCGGCCCAGGCAGGCACCGGCTCCCCGTACCCAGATTGGGATCGGACGGCAGTATTCGTGCGGGTAGGGCTCGGTCTTGCGCGTTTCGAGAGCTGGGACCGGGCGATGACCGATGTAATCGTTGAGCTGATGCAGACAATTCTTCAGCACGCGCGGCTCGTTTTCCCATTCCGCCGATTGGGTTAGAACGGCCTGGGTGGCCCGGACGACGAAGTAAGGCGAGAACAAACTGCCGCCGCTCTGATGAAAGAGCAGGTCGTGATGGAATTCGAGGTAACCCGGCAGGACCACCTCGAAGACATATCGCAGCGCGGTTTCGGCTTGTTCGCTTTGCTTGAGAGCGGCCGAAGTCGCTTTGAGTCGCTCGAGCCCCTCTTTCAGGGTGTCGCCAGCCTTTTCCCACTGCCAATATGGAGTGTCAGCCGATCCGTCGTGCAAATGCCGGAAAAGCTGGTCCATTGCGGCGGCAAAACGAGCGTCGTAGTCTCCGGAAGAGAAATTGAAGTAGCCGAGAATCTTCTCGAGCAAGCCATTCTCTTCTATTCGATCACCCATGAACCATCCGCTGCGAGAGAAAGAAGACGCCAAAAATCTCAGAAAGCTCTGATAACGGGAGCTGGACAAGAATCGCTGTACCCCTCGTTGGAGTGGTCGATTCTCCCGTAGAAGTTCATCGTAGAGGGGAGTTGTGCTGGGGTCTAGGCGATGAACAGCCCCAGGAATCGTTGAAAAACGAGGATTTGGTGAAAACCGGGCCGAAAACGTGACGCCTTTCGCCCTTCTGAATTAAGATGAAAAACTCGGCAAGGTATTTCCCAATCGAGTGTTATGCTTGAAGGGGATGCTGTTTTTGGCGTTCCTTGTCCTAAATCTTGTCGCTACGACCGCCGTTGCCCACGCAGCGGAGGTTCTTGTCCGATGTAGTTTCCACAGAGAACGCTGGGCCGTTTGGGGTGCCAGTTGAAGGAAGCACGACCAACTATGCAAATTCAGAAATGCGTTTCGCGGATTGCCATCTTTACTGTCGTGATGATGGCCGCCACTCCTGCTATGGCCCAGTTGGGGCCGCGGATTTTCTCGCCAATCGAACTGGAACGGATCGGTCTCGAGAAACTGTGGTCTGGGCAACTGCCTATTGATCCGGAGCGCTCGAAGCTCGATTCTTTCCGCCAAGTGGTTAGCTTGAGGGACCCTTTGGTGGTCTTCGAGGTCGAACACGCTGGCCGCACGACGACGTTCAGCGCTAACGAGCTGGGTACGCTCGGCCAGCCGCTGGGGGAAGAAGGTGCCAAGAAGAAGGCCGAACAGTTCGTGGCCCGGCTCGATACCCGTAAAGGCGAACCAGTCATCAATCGACTGGAAATCCCGGAAGTTACCTTCCTGGCACAAAGCAGCGCCGGCACGCTGATGGCGGTCAATGGCCGCACCGGCAAGCTCGACTGGACCAAGAGCTATGGTCGCCCAGGCTTTCCACAGCCAGCTCCGGCCGCGAATGACGAGTACGTGTTCGTCATCAATAACTTCAAACTCAACTGCCTCTTCCGCGGAAACGGCGAAGTCAAATGGACCAAGCCGATCGAAGGCGTGCCGATTGCCGGGCCTGTGGTGGGTGACGAGTTCGTTTACATTCCGCTGCTCGATGGCACTGTGGTCGCCTACAACTTCGACGGCGGTCCTCGTTTGACGCCACGTTACAAGTCGATTGGCCGCATTGTGAAGCCGATGGTGGCTACGCCGACTTCGGTGGCCTGGGCTACCGACCGGAACTACTTCTACGTCGGCTACGCCGATCGGCCGCTGGTTCGTTATCGAATCGAATCGAGTGGCGAGATCCTGGCGCCACCTAGCAACCAAGGTCCACTCCGTTTGTTCTTCACGACCGAAACCGGTTACGTCTACTGCATCTACTCGACTGACGGCACGATCCAGTGGCGATTCTCGTGCGGGCTGCCGATCGACAGCTCGGCGATCGCGATCGATGACGGCGTCTACGTTACGCTGCAGCGAGGCGGGATCTACAAGCTTGGCTTGGAAGAAGGGGATGTGAAATGGTTCGTCCCGCGAGTCGATAAGTTCCTCTCGGCCAACGATCAGTACGTTTATTGCCTGGACGAAAACAAGAACCTGGTCGTGCTCGATATTAAATCGGGTGCCCGTGTTGGCGGTCTCGACCTGGGTGGTTACGACTTCTTCTATACCAATTCCCAGACCGACCGGATCATCCTCGGTACCAACACGGGGCGCATGGTTGTGCTGCGTTCGGCCGCCGATCCTTACCCCATGGTTCACGTGAAAGTGAAAGCAGCTGCCAAGCCAGAAGAAGGTGAAGCAGGCGATGGCAAGGAAGGGGACAAGGGGGCCCCAGCCAAGCCAGCAGTCGACCCATTTGCTCCACCGGCAGCTGGTGGTGGCGGTGTTGTTGATCCATTCGCACCTGCAGGTGGTGGAGGCGGCACGGCCGACCCATTCGGAGGCTCCAGTGGTGGCGGTAACGCAGCTGATCCATTCGGCGGCTCCGGCGGCGGTGGTGGTTCGAGCGATCCGTTTGGTGGCGGAAGCTCCGACCCATTCGGCGGTGGTTCGAGCGGCGGTAACTCCGATCCATTTGGTGGTGGCGGATCCGATCCGTTCGGTGGAGGTTCCGACGATGGAGCCGGTATGAGCGATCCGTTCGGAAGCTAAGCTCGCCGAGATTTCTAAGTCACTCTGAAAGGCCTTGCGTTCGTTGCGGACACAAGGCCTTTTCTTTTGCAGAAGGGAAAACTATTTACCCTTCACCGCCAGATTGTCCTTGACCATTCGGCAAAAATGGACGGATTAATCAACTTAGGTTAGTGCAATTCAGGGGAGTTCCGGGCTAAACTACCCCTAACCAGCCGTACGTTCGTCGTTCACGAAATCGCGAATCCCCAGGCGACTTTGTGCCAGCCTGACGAATCCAAATTCCTCATCAAGCTTCTCGTAGACTGCGCGCGGTTGGCAATTCGCACGCATCCGCAACTACCTCACCTTGCAGGAGATTTGAATCATATGACCAAGCATTTGGCATGGCTCTTTGCCGGTTATCTGTTTGTCGCCTCGGCCGGATTGGCGATGGCAGAAGACGATGGCTTCAAGCCGATCTTCGATGGAAAGACACTCAACGGTTGGAGTGGTATCGATAAGTTCTGGAGTGTTGAAGACGGTGCGATCACCGGAACGACCACGCCGGACAATCCAACCAAGGGCAACACGTTCCTGATCTGGGATCAGGGCAAAGTCGACAACTTCGAGCTGAAGCTGAAGTACCGCATCATGGGCGGCAACTCGGGCATTCAGTATCGTTCGACCGACCTGGGTAACCACGTCGCCAAAGGCTACCAGGCCGACATCGACAGTGGCGATACCTACAGCGGTATCAACTACGAAGAACGTGGTCGCGGCATTCTGGCCCAGCGTGGCGAGAAGGCCACCGTCACCGATGGCAAAGGTCCTTACAAGGCGGAACGCTTCGCCCAGTCGGCCGACCTGCAGGCCAAGATCAACAAAGAAGACTGGAACGAGTACCACATCATTGCCAAGGGCAACCACCTGATCCACAAGATCAACGGCAATGTGACCTCGGAAGTGATCGACGAAGGCGAAAAGGATTCGCGAACCAGCGGTATCCTGGCTCTGCAGTTGCATGCCGGTCCCCCGATGAAGGTACAGTTCAAAGACATCCAGCTCAAGCGTCTTCCGATGGAAGATGGCAAGAAGAAGGTTGTCTTCGTGCCAGGCACCCCGAGCCACGCTTGGGGCGATCACGAGCACGTCGCTGGTTGCCGCCTGCTGATGTTGGCGCTGACCGAAAACATGCCCCAGTTTGAAGCCTCGATCTACAAAGGTGGCTGGCCAGACGATCCAACCGCGTTCGACAACGCCGATGCCGTGGTGGTCTATTGCGATGGTGGCGAACGTCATCTGCTCAACGCCCACCTCGACGAGTTCCAGAAGCTGATGGACAACGGCGTCGGCCTGGCTTGCATTCACTACGGGGTGGAAACCCCGAAGGGAAAGCCAGGCGACAAGTTCGTCGACTGGATCGGCGGCTACTTTGAAACGCACTGGAGCGTCAATCCACACTGGACCGCTTCCTTCACGCAGATTCCTCAGCACCCCGTAACCAACGGGGTACAGCCATTCGACATCAACGACGAGTGGTACTACAACATGCGCTTTCGTGAAGACATGGAGGGGGTCACGCCGATCCTGACCGCCATTCCACCTGAAAGCACTCTCAGCCGTCCCGATGGTCCTCATAGTGGCAACCCACATGTGCGTGCCATGAAGGGCCAACCGCAGCATGTTGCTTGGGCCTCGGAACGCGAAGATGGCGGACGCGGTTTCGGTTTCACCGGTGGTCACTATCACTGGAACTGGGCCGACCCAAACTTCCGCAAGGTGGTGCTCAACGCGATCGTCTGGATCAGCCACGAAGAAGTCCCTGCCAAGGGGGTCGAATCGGACTCGCTGACGCGCGACGACATGGAAGGCCTGATTCCAGAGCCAAAGCCACAGCCGAAGAAGAAGCCGGAACCAAAGAAGGTTTCCAGTAACGTCAAGCCGCTGTTCCAAAGCCCTGTGATCACCTCGGCGACCCCGAATCATCAGGTCGACATTCGTGTCGACCTGCAAGGGGCGAAGAAGCTGTACCTGGTCGTTACCGACGGTGGCAATGGTTTCAGCTGCGACTGGGCCGACTGGATCAATCCAAAGCTGGAAGGCTCGAAGGGGGAACTTTCGCTGACCGATCTGAAGTGGAACAAGGCCAGCACCGACTGGCAAGGCGTGAAGAAGAACCGAAACGTCAACGGTCAGCCGTTGATGGTCAACAACAAGCAGTACGAAAACGGCATCGGGACGCATGCCAACTCGGTCATCGAGTTCGACATCCCTGAAGGTTATTCCAAGTTCTCCGCCATCGGTGGTTTGGACAACGGCGGCACCAATCAAAATGGTGGCAGCGACACGTCGGTGCAGTTCGCGGTTTATACGCAGGACCCTGGCAATGTTTCGCAATCCGCTTCCGACGCATCGCGCAGTCCGGAATCGGCTGTTGGTAACTTGGACGTTTATCCTGGACTGCAGGCCACGCTGGTCGCTGCCGAGCCAGAGCTGAAGAGCCTGACCAATATCGACATCGACCACCGCGGCCGCATTTGGGTCTGCGACGTGATGAACTACCGCGGCAACAATGGTTCGCGGAAAGAAGGGGATCGCATCCTGATCCTCGAAGATGAAGATGGTGACGGCGTCGCCGAAAAGAGCAAGGTCTTCTACCAGGGTCGCGACATCGACTCGGCCATGGGGATCTGCGTGCTGGGGAACAAGGTCATTGTTTCGGCTGCTCCGAACGTGATCGTGTTCACTGACGAAAATGGCGACGACACGCCAGACAAAAAAGAGATGCTGTTCACCAAGACGGGCCAACCCCAGCATGATCATTCGGCCCACAGTTTCCTGTTCGGTCCTGACGGCAAGCTGTACTGGAACGTCGGCAACACCGGTCAGCACGTCCACGATGCCAACGGTGAAGTGGTCGTCGATCTGGCAGGGAACAAAGTCGTCGACAATGGCCAGCCTTACTTCGGTGGAATGCCGTTCCGCTGCAATCTCGATGGCAGCGACTTCGAGGTGTTGGGACACAACTTCCGCAACAACTACGAAGTGACGGTCGACTCGTTCGGCACCTTGTGGCAAAGTGATAACGACGACGACGGTAACCGCGGCGTCCGTATCAACTACGTCATGCAGTACGGCAACTTCGGCTACCGCGATCAGATGACCGGCGCCGGCTGGCGTGATCCACGAACGAACATGGAAGAAGAGATCCCGCTTCGCCATTGGCACTTGAACGATCCCGGCGTCGTGCCGAACCTGCTGCAAACCGGCGCTGGTTCGCCAACCGGTATCTGCGTTTACGAAGGCACGTTGTTGCCGAAGGTGTTCCAGAATCAGGTCATCCACTGTGATGCCGGTCCGAGCATCGTGCGTGCCTATCCGGTTCAGAACGATGGTGCCGGCTACTCGGCCGAATCGGTCGACATTTTGAAGGGGGCTCGCGACAACTGGTTCCGTCCGGCCGACGTTTGCGTTGCTCCGGATGGCTCGATCTTCGTCAGCGACTGGTACGATCCAGGCGTCGGCGGTCACGGTCAGCGCGATCTCGATCGGGGCCGTCTGTTCCGCGTCGCTCCAGAAGGATCGAAGTACAACGTGCCGAAGTTCGACTTCACCACCACCGAAGGTTGCATCGAAGCCCTCAAGAATCCTTGCCTTTCGGTTCGCTACATGGCATGGACGAACTTGCACAATCAAGGTGCCGCTGCCGAAGCCGCGCTACAGGCCGCTTACAAAGCTTCCGACGATCCTCGATACCAGGCCCGCCTGCTGTGGCTGCTCGGGTTGATTCCTGGCAAGGGACAACAGATCGTCGACCAGGCTCTATCGGCGGATAACGCCGACCTGCGCATCGTGGGTCTGCGACTGGCTCACGAATTGAAGCTGCCGGCCACCGAAGTGGTCGCCAAGGTCCTTCGCGATCCATCCCCTCAGGTGCGTCGTTCAGCCGTGATCGAACTCCGTTTCGATGGCAGCGACCTCGCTTCGCAGCAGTGGGCCGAACTGGCTCAGCAGCACGACGGCAAAGATCGCTGGTACCTGGAAGCCTTGGGGATCGGTGCCGATCTGCACTGGGATTCGCGTTTGGCAGCTTACCTGAGCAAAGTGGGCGGAGACCTCAGCTCGCCGGCAACCAAGGATATTGTCTGGCGAAGCCGCGCCGCACAAACCCCGGAACTGTTGGTCAAGCTGATCGAAGACACCAGCAACCCGGTCGACGGACTGGCACGTTACTTCCGTGCGTTTGATTTCCAGCCGAATAAGGATGGCGTCGACTCGGCCGTGGCTCAGTTGGCATTCGCCAATACCCGTCACGATGCGGCCGAAACGATAATCATCGCCGAATCGGTCAAGCGATTGCGAAAGCTCGATACCGGGAACGCCCAGACAGTTGCCTCGATGGAAAAGGCGTTGCAGAAGCTGGCTGGTACGCCGATGTACATCGAACTTGTCGATCGTTTCCAACTCGAAAACCACTACGCCGATTTGCTGCAAGCCGCGCTGGCCGAGCCACAGTCGGATACGGGCGTGGCTGCCATCAGCGTGCTGCTGCGACGTGGCCAGAACCAACTGCTGGCATCGGTGCTGAAGGAAGGCAAGCCAGAAGAGAAGTTGGCCCTGACCACGGCGATCTCAAACAGCAGCACCGGTCAGGCCAACGCCTGGTTGAATCGCATGCTGAACGATGCCTCACAAGATCTGCAGGTGCGTCGTGCCGCGGTGAAGGGGTTGGCGAACAACCAGAAGTCGGCTCGACAGCTTCTCGAGATGGCCAAAGCAGGCAAGCTCGATGAGGAACTGATGCAGGCCGCCGCGTCTCCGCTGAAGGTCGCCGTGTGGGAAGACGTCCGTCGCCAGGCGAACGAGGTCTTCCCGCAGCCACCATCCAAGGGCAATCAGCAATTGCCGCCGATGGAAGCCTTGGTTCGGATGCATGGCTCAGTCGAGAACGGTAAGAAGATCTTTACCACGGTTGGTACCTGTAATAAGTGCCATGTGGTGCAGAAAGAAGGGAAGGAAGTCGGTCCGAACCTGAGCGAAATCGGCTCGAAGCTGAGCCGCGAAGCGCTGTACGAGGCCATCCTTTACCCAAGTGCCAGTATCAGCCACAACTACGAAAACTGGGCGGTCCTGACCGATAGTGGTACCGCGGTTGCCGGTCTGAAGACGAGCGAAACGGACGAATCGATCACGATCACCAACGCTGAAGGCCTGGCTCGTACGATCCCGAAGAACGAAGTCGAAGAGATCCGCAAACTTTCGCTCTCGGTCATGCCAAACGACCTGCAGAAACTGATGACCGTTGAGGAACTGGTCGACGTCGTCGAATACCTTTCGACACTAAAAAAATAGAGTTCTGCTTGCCCCTCTCCGATGGCAGATCCAATTCTCAGGCCGCTTGAACCTCGACGTTCAGGCGGCCTTTTTTGTTGGCTTTCTGCCGATTCTGCGGGATTTTCTACATTCTAGTGCTTCGCCCCCCCGGTAATTACGACCTACAATAGAGGGTTTACGGCGACTTTGCCGACCGCTGTTTTGCGCAGCGGATAGCTCTCCTGCGAACGTTCCTTCAACCACTGCCAGCCACGATGCGTTATACCCTTGCTCTTTTGTTCGTGACGTTCTGCGCGCCTCTGTTTGCCCAGGAAGTCGGATTCCCTGCGGCAGATCTGCTTCCCAAGAAGGAAATCGGGGCGACTCGCTTTCTGGAAGAACATCGCAAGTTTGATGGCCGAGGCGTCGTCGTTGCGGTCTTCGATACCGGTTGCGACCCAGCCGCTCCAGGCCTGCAAGTGACTTCGGATGGCAAGCCGAAGATCATCGACATGATCGACGCCACCGGCAGCGGCGACGTGCAGACCAGCACCATTCGCAAAGTGGAAGAAGGAACCATCACCGGTCTGACCGGGCGTAAGCTGACGATCCCTGAAAAATGGAATTGTCCCAGCGGCGAGTTCCACGTCGGGATGAAGCCTGCCTACGAGCTCTTTCCACAAGCCGCCATTCCACGCATCAAATCGGAAAATCGCAAGCCGTGGGACATCGCTGTTCGCACGGAAGTTGAAAAGTTGACCCGTGAGATCGAAGCCTTCGAAAAAGAAAACCCGAAACCCAAAGGGGACAAGAAGAAGGAAGGCAAAGACCTGGAACTTCGTTTGGAACAACTGACCAAGCTTGGTTCGAGTTGGAGCGATCCTGGTCCAATCTACGACTGCGTCGTCTTCAACGACGGCAAGATGTGGCAGGCCGCCATCGATACCGATGAAGATGGCGATCTGAGCGACGAAAAGCTGATGACCAACTACAAGGTCAAGCGTCAGTACTCGACCTTCGGCGAAGTTGACCTGGTGACCTACGCGATCAACATCTACGAAGAAGGCAACGTGCTGAGCATCGTCGTCGATGCCGGTACGCATGGTACGCACGTCGGTGGCATCATCGCAGCCAACTATCCTGATTCGCCAGAACTGAACGGTGTCGCACCGGGTGCTCAGATCGTTTCGGTAAAGATCGGCGATACGCGTCTCGGTTCGAACTCAACCGGTATTGGCGAAGATCGTGGTTTGATCGCCGTGCTGGAAAACAATTGCGACCTGATCAACATGAGCTACGGCGGCCCTTCGCCCGAATGGAACGTCGGTCGAACCGCTCGACTCTTTTCCGAAATCGTCAATCGGTATGGAGTGATCTTCGTTTCGAGTGCCGGTAACAGTGGGCCTGCCCTTAGCACCGTGGGTGGTCCTGGCGGAACAACCTCGGCGATCCTCGGCGTTGGCGCTTACGTCTCGCCAGAGTTGATGTCGGCTGCCTATTCGCTGCGAGAAGATCTCGGCGAAATGCCTTTCACCTGGTCGTCGCGTGGTCCCACGATGGATGGCGACTTGGGTGTCGATATCAGTGCCCCGGGTGGTGCGGTTGCGCCGGTGTCGCGTTGGTCGCTGTCGCCAGGCAGCTTGATGAACGGTACCTCGATGTCGTCCCCCAATGCATGTGGTGGCGTGGCCTTGGTGCTCAGCGGTTTGAAGCAAGAGAAAATTGAATACACGCCGGAATCGGTGAAGCTGGCCATCAAGAACACGGCTCGCAAATTGGAAGGTGGCACGGTCTGGGCGAACGGTCGTGGCTTGATCCAGGTCGGGGCCGCTTTCGATTGGCTCGTCGAATATCACGACGCCGTCGAACCTGCCGTTCGCTACGAAGTCTCGCTACCAGGCATGCGAACGAAGCGTGGCATTTACCTCCGAGAAGGTGACGAGGTTCACCGCGTACAAGAGGTTACCGTCAGCGTCGATCCGGTCTTCAACGAAGACGACAAGTTCGACGTTCGGGCCGACTATCGTGCCGAGTTCATCCTGAAGTGTGACGCCGACTGGGTGAAGGTTCCGCAAAACTTCTACGTCAATCATGGTGGGCGCGACTTCAAGATCGAGGTCGATCCACGACAATTGAAGCCTGGGGCACACTTCGCGGAAGTCGAAGGCTATTTTGCCGATCGCCAGGAACTGGGCCCACGCTTCCGCGTACCGATCACCGTGCTGATGCCCGTGACCGAAACGCCACAAACCGAATTCAAAGCGACCCTCAAGCTCTCGTCAGGTCAGATCGAACGCACGTTCATCCAGGTGCCGATGGGTGCCACGTGGGTCAATGTTCGTGTGAAGTCGGACAAGCTGGAAGACACGAAACTGTTCGTCTTCCATGCCCTGCAGCGACTGGAAGATCGTCCTTTCCCGACGATTGAAGAGAAGTCGTTCCTGCCGCTGGAACCAGGGCAAGTTCGCGAACTGAGCTTTGCCGTTGCGGAAGGGAAGACGCTGGAAATGACGCTGGCCCAGTACTGGTCGGCCCTCGGCGAAACGGAAGTCGAACTGGAAGCGAGCTTCTTCGGCCTCATGCCAGCGCCAGGTGATTTGACCTGGGATGGAACCAACCCGATCCATCGCATCGACGTGCAATCGAGCCTCGCTCCGATGCAGATCGAACCAAGTGCCAAGTTCAAGAAGCTTCGCAAGACGTTGCTGCCGGTGAAGAGCGAAGTAAAACCGCTCGATCCAAACCGGGACGAATTCCCGGATAAGCGTTTGAACTATGGCATCACGCTGACGTATGAGTTCACCCTCAGCGAGAAATCGACCGTC
Organism: Bremerella sp. JC817; assembly: GCF_040718835.1. NCBI lineage: Bacteria > Pseudomonadati > Planctomycetota > Planctomycetia > Pirellulales > Pirellulaceae > Bremerella > Bremerella sp. JC817. The sequence continues at coordinate 882,736 of NZ_JBFEFG010000280.1, forward strand.
TCGCCCGAACCCATCATCTGGGCGAATGGGTACGATCGCTACTCCGGTGGTGTCTATACGATTTACGACGTGAATAACCAGGTGGTCGAAACAGGTTCCGGCGGACGCGAGGCGTCGCTCGAAAAAGGAAAGTACAAGCTGACCTTCTTCTTCCGTCAGGAAAACCGGGACAAGGTGAAAGACCTGGAAGACATGCCGATCTGGCTCGACTTCGATCTAGGAGGCGGTCCAGGTGTGCGAACATTCAGCAGCCACGAAGCCGCCGCCAATCAGCAAGGCGGGTTCCGTTCGGCCTGGGTTCGTCCTGGCGAACTGGTGCCAGTCTTCCTGACGCTGAATCCGAAGAGCCTTCCGAAGCAGGCCTCGCCAGGCGATCTGCTGCTGGGTGAAATTCAGTTTGGCGATCCCGACGCCAAGCTGGGTGGCGCATCGCGTCGACCGGGCGGTTTCCCACTGGAATACGTGGTTGCTCCACAGCCAAGCCCGAAAGCCGAGCCGGCCGACGATCAGCCGAAGAAAGATGAACCAACGCTCGAAGAGAAGCTGTTCGAGACGAAGCTGGCTTACTTGAAGACGCTGAAGACCAAGAAGCAGCAGAAGCAATTCAACGAGCTGTTCAAAGAGCTGAACAAGGAAAAGCCTAAGAACATTCCGCTGCTGCAGGCCAAGTTGATCATTCTGGACGACAACGATCGGAAAGAGCACCTGCCGGAAGTGGTCTCGGCCGCCGATGCGGTGCTGAAGGTGATCAATCAGTCGAAGGTGCGGACCTACTTTGCCGAACGCCGCGATCCGGAAACCGACAAAGAGAAAGAGCAGATGAAGGAGATGACCGAGCAGCGCGACGTCATCATCGATACGCTTTTCCGGAAGGCTCGGGCACTGGCCTACATGGATCTGCCAACCGACGATCCAGAGCATCCAGAAAACGTGGACATCAAGAAAGAGCCCAAAGACGAAAAGGAACGGGCCGAGCTCTTCGAGAAGGCTTTCGAGCAGTTAGAAAGCTGGGTCGATACGACCGATAAGAAGTACGCTCTGCTGCACTTACGTCGTCTGCGTCGTGACGAGCAGTATGGCGAAGCCTTGAAGTTGATCAACAAGATGATCGACGAAGATCCGACGAACCTGCTGCTTTACAAGAAGCGATCCGATATCTACGGAGAACTGGGTTGGGACTTCGCCGAAAAGAACGAAGAGCAGTGGCGCAAACTGCGAAAGCGGGACGGCATGCTCCCTAACTAGAGGGGCAGTTGCTGGCGTCTGAGGTGTCGTGAGTTGCCAAATAGTGGAGTTTGGTGACTCTTGGGAAAGTTGATTGTTGCGGTATCGCCCGATTTGAGAAATAATGCGAGTCGGGCTGATCACTCGCCATTCGAACCCGCCTTTCCCACCTTTCGGTATGTCTCATGAAGACGCTTCTCCATGCTAGTGTGGCGTGTTGCTGCTGGATCGCTGCGGCAACGATCGCTTTTGCGGCGGAATCAGAAATTGATTTCGGTCGAGACATTCGACCCATCCTCTCGGGCAAGTGCTTTCATTGCCACGGTCCAGACCCCGAATCGCGAGAAGGGGGCCTGCGTCTCGATCTTGAGGATGCGTCCCGCGAGGAACTCGATAGCGGCATGATCGCCATTGTTCCCGGCAATGTGGACGAGAGCGAATTGATGGCCCGCGTTCGTACCGACGACGAATCGATGCGGATGCCTCCGCCTGAGATCGGCAATCAGTTATCGCCTCGCGAACAAGAGTTGCTGACCAAGTGGATTCAGCAAGGAGCGAAGTACGCACCGCACTGGTCGTTCGTTCCCCCAGTCAAGCATGCAGCACCAGAGGTGAAGCAGGCCGACTGGGCCAAGACAACGCTCGATCGCTTCGTGCTGCATCGCCTGGAGCAAGAAGGTCTCGTCCCGAACGACGAGGCGGATCGATACACGCTGGCTCGTCGTGCTTCGTTCGCGTTAACTGGCTTGCCGCTGTCGATCGAAGAAACCGATGCCTTCGTCAACGACCCTTCGCCCGACGCCTATGAAAAGCTGGTCGATCGCCTGCTGGCCGATCCTGCTTACGGCGAACGCTGGGGCCGCGTCTGGCTTGACATTGCCCGATACGCCGATTCGATGGGGTACGAGAAAGACAGCCCAAGAACGATCTGGCCTTATCGCGACTGGGTGATTCGTGCGATTAACGAGAACATGCCGTTCGATCAGTTCACTGTCGAGCAGTTGGCGGGCGACTTGCTGCCAGAGCCGACCCAGGACCAACGCATCGCGACGGCCTTTCATCGCAACACGATGACCAATACCGAAGGGGGCACCAACGACGAAGAGTTCCGCAACGCGGCCGTCGTCGATCGCGTGAACACGACCATCAAGGCCTGGATGGGGCTGACGATGGAGTGTGCCCAATGCCATACGCACAAATACGATCCGATTACGCAGAAAGAATACTTCGAGTTCTTCGCGATCTTCAACCAGACCGAAGACGCCGATCGTGGCGACGAAGCACCGCTGGCTAAATGGTTCACCACGCAGCAGCAAGCCCAGCAAGCCAGCTTGAAATCGCAGTTGGAAGAAGCCCAGGCCAAGCTGCAGCAGATGCTGGAAGCTTCGACCGAGATCGCGCATCAGACGAATCAGCCCAACATCGGCCGCTTTGTCCGGGTCGAGAATGTCGCCGACAGTGCCTTTCTGCACATCGCTGAAGTTCAGGTCTTCAGCGGTCAAGAGAACCTGGCGATGAAGGGGAAGGCGACCCAAAGCAGCGTCGACTACGACGGACCTGCGGGCCTTGCGATCGATGGCAACACGAACGGCGACTACGCCGGTGCCAAGAGCACGACCCACACCAAGCAAGAGAAAAACCCTTGGTGGGAAGTCGACCTGGGCGGCACGACCACGATCGACAAAGTGGTGGTTTGGAATCGAACCGACGGGGCTCTCTTCAATCGGATGAAGACCTGCCGGGTCGTCATTCTGGATGAGAATCGCAATCCGGTGTGGGCAGGTCGACTCGATTCGCCTTTCAATCCGAGTGCCGAGTTCGTTCCTCCGAAGACCATCGACGCCATGGACCCGCAGGCCCGGACCGAACTGGCGACCTACCTGAAGGGGAACTCGCCAGAGCTCGAGAAGCAGAAAGCACGCATCGCGAATCTGCAGAAGAAGCTCGACGGAATCAAACCGACCACCACGCCGGTGATGGTGGAACTGCCGGCCGACAAGCATCGCAAGACGTTCATTCAGCTTCGCGGAAGTTATCAGGCCGAAGGGGACGAGGTCGGTCCCCAGGTGCTTGGCAGTTTCCACAAGCAGCCGCAGCAAAAGGAAGTCGATCGCCTGGCGATGGCCGAGTGGCTGATCGATTCCAGCAATCCACTGACGGCCCGCGTTGTCGTGAATCGCCATTGGGAACAGCTCTTTGGGATCGGTATCGTCGAGACCAGCGAAGACTTTGGTTCGCAAGGCGAGCTGCCAACCCATCCACAGCTTCTCGATACGCTGGCAGTCGAACTGATGGAGCATCACTGGGACACCAAGTGGCTGGTCAAACAACTCGTCATGAGCCAGGCCTTCCGCCAGGCGGCCACAGCGACGCCGGAAAAGCTGGCCAAGGATCCGCGGAACCAGCTTGTTTCACGTGGCCCTCGCATTCGGCTCTCGGCGGAAATGGTCCGTGACCAGGCACTAGCCGTGAGTGGTTTGCTGAGCGAAAAGATGTTCGGCCCGCCGGTTCACCCACCTCGCCCGAATCTTGGTTTGAACGCTGCCTTCGGCGGTTCGACCGACTGGAAAGACAGCACCGGCGAAGACCGGTATCGCCGCGGCATCTATACGATGTGGCGACGCACAACGCCATATCCATCGATGGCAACATTCGACGCACCAAGCCGCGAAGTCTGCACTGTTCGTCGAATCACGACCAACACGCCGCTCCAGGCACTCGTCACGCTGAACGATCCGGTCTACATCGAAGCCGCCCAGGCCCTCGGCCGTGTTGCCTGGCAGCAGCCCGATATGACCATCGATCAAAAGATTGAATATGCGTTCCGCCGTGTGCTGGGACGCCATCCCAGCGAGCAAGAGATCGCTCGCTTGCATCAACTGCTAGAAGAAGTGCAGCAGCAGTATGCCGCCATTCCGGACGAGGCCGCGAAGATTGCCACGCAGCCGCTGGGACCAATACCGGAAGGAGCGGTGGTCGAAGAGATGGCCGCGTGGACCATCCTCGGGAATGTGCTGTTGAACCTGGACGAAACTTTGAATCGCTAGACGTTTCGTTCCACTTGCCTTTCGATCGATCCTATCGCTTTCACGAAGAGATCCCACGATGAATCCAATGCATCGCCCGCTGCAAAACATCACCCGCCGCTACTTCCTGTCGCAGTGTCAGACTGGAATTGGCGGCATGGCGTTGGGGTCGCTCTTAGGTGGCTCGGCGTTGGGTTCGGAAGCGAGCACGGCTGGTTCGATCATGCCGGCGCGAACTCACTTCCCCGCCAAAGCGAAGTCGGTCATCTATCTGCACATGACGGGTTCGCCGCCGAACCTCGACTTGTTCGACTACAAGCCGGAACTGGTCAAACATAACGACCAGGATTGCCCGGCCGAGTTTCTGGAAGGGAAAGAGTTCGCGTTCACCAAAGGAACGCCGAAGCTGATGGGAACGCCCCACAAGTTTCGCAAGGTGGGCAAGTCCGGCACATGGATGTCGGACGCCCTGGTTCACATGGAAGACATTGTCGACGATGTCTGCTTCATCCATTCGATGAACACCGACCAGTTCAACCATGCTCCGGCCGAACTGTTGCTATACACCGGATCGCCGCGATTGGGGCGGCCTTCGATGGGATCGTGGGTGACCTATGGCCTTGGTTCCGAAAACGAAAACCTGCCTGGCTTTGTGGTGCTCGTTTCCAGCGGAACGAACCCTGCCGGCGGCAACAGCGACTGGGGGAGCGGCTTCCTGCCTTCGGTCTATCAAGGCGTGCAGTGCCGATCGAAAGGGGACCCGGTCCTCTATCTGAACAATCCGGCCGGGATGAGCAAAGAGATGCGTCGACGAACGCTCGATGCGATGAACGACTTGAATGCGATGGAGCTGGCCCGCAGCGGCAGCCCTGAAACAGAAACGCGGATCTCGCAGTACGAGCTCGCCTTCCGCATGCAGATGGCTGCCCCTGAGGCGATGGACCTCAGTCAGGAAACGCAGGCCACCCTCGATGCCTATGGCGCGAAGCCGGGGGATTCGAGCCTGGCGAACAACTGCTTGTTGGCACGCCGGCTTGTCGAACGTGGCGTTCGTTTCGTGCAGCTATTCGACTGGGGCTGGGACTTCCACGGCACCAGCAAGGGAACTGGTCTGGGGGATGGCTTGAAAGAGAAGTGTGGCTCGATGGACCAACCGGTCTCGATGCTCATCAAAGATTTGAAGCAGCGCGGGCTACTCGATGAAACGCTGGTCGTCTGGGGTGGCGAGTTCGGACGAACTCCATTCCGCGAAGGTCGTACCGCTGGCAGCACCGTGCTCGGCCGCGATCACTATCCCGATGTCTTCACCTTGTGGATGGCAGGCGGCGGGATCAAGCCAGGGCATTCGTATGGCGCGAGCGACGAGCTTGGTTTCAAGGTTGCCGAGAACAAGGTGCACATCCACGATCTTCAGGCAACCATTCTGCATTGCCTGGGGATGAATCACGAGCGACTTACCTATCACTACAGTGGTCGTGATTTCCGTCTGACCGACGTGCATGGGCACGTGGTGCACGACGTGTTGGCCTAAGCGGTCCCTGGGCGTTATTCGTCGGGGCTTTCGGCGACCAGCCCTTTGATGTTGCGGGCATAGATCCAGGTCGAACGTTCGGTCCGGATATGCGTTTCGCCGGTGATCAGTCCGTCGCGAGCCAGCGTTTTCAGCTCGGACAAACGATACGGTCCCGACTCTTGATACTTCGGCGGAAACTTAACATAGAACTCTGTCAGATCAGGCTTGGCATCCTTCGGCGTTTCCGGAGCACAAACGGGAATCTGCCGTTTCTCTTTGGCCGAGGTTCGTTTCTTCTTCTTGCCTGGTTCCAGAAACGGCTTGAGCGTTGGGAAGATTTGCCCCAGCTTCTCGTAAATCATTTCAGGCTTCATGTGGAGAGTACCTTTCAAGGATCGCTCGTCTTCTAACGTTCCATCGTTCGGTACGACCTGGGCGAAGGTTCGTTCGCACCAGAAATGGTTCTTCGTGGAATCTTCACGACCCCTTCACGGATGCTGGCAAGCTAGCACCTACTGGCAGGGTAGGGGGATTGCTATTGCTTCCGATCGGGAAAACGGGAATTATTGCCAGCTACCGCCCCACGGACCGCCAGTCGCGCCGCGACTGGTTATCTCTTCCAACAACCACCGTGCGCTGATGAACGTTGCGGAGGCTCGCCGAAGGGGCGGGAGCCACCGATTCTGGTAGCTGGTTTCTGATTCACGAAAGTCGCGTAAGGAAATGACACGTCTGAAATACGATCCTTGGGTATTGGCACTGCATCTGGTTGATGCCAGCGGGACACGGCGCGTCGCGATGTCGACTCAGGTTCTTTCCGAGATCCTGGGGGAAGTTCATCGTGTCGATTCCATTCGAACCGTTCACGTGCGCGGGATCAATTCCGACCCGGGCGAGATCGCCTGCCTGGTCGATCACGGACGAATGATTGCCTTGGCCGGCTTTCCGAAGCGAGTCCTTTTCACGACCGGCGAAGGAATGCTGCGGCAAGAAGTGGAAGAAGTCTTCCGCGCGTTTACCTCAATTGAATTCAGCTTGCCGAAGTCGCTCCGTAACGAGCTGCTTCCATTCCAGAAAAGTGACTCTACGCACCGCGAAGAAGAAATCGAACGTTGGCTGAATACCATCGAGTACTATGCCCGCGTCAAACATACGTGGCAATTGGCTGCCGAGCTGACCGTGCGGATCCCACCAGGCAACCTGGCAATCGACCTGTCGGACCGGCTCGACCGACTGGCCTGGCGAATGTCGTTTCGCGTGCAACGAACCGGCGGAGCGAGTGCGTTCAATCTCGAGCAACAGCAAGCCGAGTATGGCATGAAGCTGTGCGAAGAGCCTTACCGCGTGATGACCTTCAGCGCGTGCGGTCAGATGACGGCCTGTAGTGGCGACCAGCGACAACGCGTTTACTTCGGTAGCCTGGAAGAAGATACGCTGCGAGGGATCTGGGAAAGCAACTCAATGGAGTCGTGGCGACGCAATCGAACTGATGGCCAATGCCAGGGATGCCCAGGCCTTGGAACAACGCTGCGGCGTCCTTCGCTGATTGGCGTGTACGACTCGGTCGGAGAGCAGCGTTTCCATGAATATCCACAGCAGCAACTGCGGAAGATCGCCGAGCAAACCGAGCAGCAGAACGCTGCGAGTAGCGGCCAACGCGACTTCTTCCGGGCCCCACGCAAAGCTTCGTAGGCAGAAGGGGGCGGCGTACTACGGCGTCGCCTCAAGCGATTTCACACGCTGCAAATCGCGGTGGGCTTCGCGAAACTGTTTCAGTTCCACCAGCACGTGGGCGCGATGTCGATAGGCATCGACGTGGTCGGACTGAATCGAGATCACCTGGCTGAAGTCGCTGAGGGCATCTTCCCTTCGCGAAAGCGCCTCCCGCAATAGCCCACGATCGTAATACGAGGCGGCATCTTGTGGATTGATCTGCACCGCCATCGTGTAATCGGCCAATGCCAGCTCCGGCTTTCGCTGCAGCTTGAAGAGGAAGGCCCGGTCGCGATACGCCGCCGCCAAACGAGGATCGCGCTCGATGGCTTGGCCATAGTCGGCAATCGCTTCCTCGAGTTGCCCCAGGTGGCGTTTGCTCCAACCTCTCAGGAAAAAGGTGGTCGCCATCGGCTGCTGCTTGATTGCGGTATCGAAGTCTTGAATCGCAGCTTGATAGTTCTGATTCAGCACGTGAAGGTAGCCACGGTTGTGAATCAGCGTCGTATCTTCGGGATCGAACTCGATGCCGGCGGTCAACTGTTCGATCATGCCTGGAAGGCTACGGTCAATATCGAGCCGCTTTCGCTCGGGCCCATGAGGATGCACGAAGAGGGAGTCGGTTTCGATCGCCGTTTCCAGATCGCGCTTCGCTTGTTCGATGTTGCCAAGGGCACGCTGGGCCTGGGAACGATGCTTCCAGGCCAAGACCATCTTCGGCTGCAATCGAATTGCCAGGCTGAAGTCAGCGATCGCCTTGGCTGGCATATTCTGCCGCTGCCAGGTGAGCCCACGAACGTAAGGGAGACGCGGATCGGTCGGGTCGCTTTCGATGGCGGCCGTTTGATCGGCGATCGCTTGCTCGAACTTTCCTTCGCTCGCGTAGATCAGCCCGCGATAGGCTAAGGCTAACGTTTGCTGCGGATCGATCGCGATGGCCTGATCCCAATCGCGTTTCGCTTCGGCCCGGTTCCCTTGGCGGAAGTGAAGATAGCCTCGCGCCGCCAACGCTTCTGCCAGCTTCGGATTGCGTTCAAGTGCCGCTTCGAGATCGGCTTCTGCCAACGCCCAGCTTCCCAGACGCTTGTGTACCTTGGCCCGATGCAAGTAAGCCTCGGCGGTGTCGGGGTTGGCCTGGATCGCCGCCGAGAAATGCTCGACAGCTTTGGTATCGAGAGGCGTCAGCGATGAAGATGGAAGCCAGCCGACGCGTTGACCGGTTCGGACCTGGGTATGTTCGCCATGCGTTGTCTGCAGTTCGACAACGTCGCCAGGGGCCAGCGTCAGCAGTGGCTGGTCAGTCGGGCGATGCGGAGGCGTAGTCGCCCAGAGAGCTGTTTTGTGCAGAACGACCTGTCGAGATTCGACGGCCGGTGGAGTTGCCTTCACGGGGAGAGGTTGCCCGAGAACGAACAGGATCAAGATGCCCGGCAACTTCCAAGCCATGCGAACGGTCAGCCTCACTCAAGTCGAATCGATTGCGAAGGTACGCGGTCATTGTAGCCAGCGAATCGGAATCGATTGTTAAGACTTGGTGAGGCTTTGGCGTTCTCGCTGGTGTTATTTACCAGGGATGTTGAAGTCGAGCGTCGAGTCTTCTTTGGGAAGGGTGACCGCTTCGCCGTAGGGAAGAAACAGGCTAACGCCCAGGTCGCTTTCGGAGTTCGCTTTGCCGTCGTAACCGACGATCCGGACGCCATAGGCACCACCCAACACCCCTTTGCCAGGTTGCGTCTCGTAGTGTCCGTCTTCGATTTTGACGATCGTGCCGGGGCCGCTGTTGCCAGCACGCGAGTTCGGGGTGAACTGAATTTCGCCGGCAGGGACCGGCTGGCCTTGGTAGGTGACCGTTCCAGCGAGATGAAATCGTTCGATCCCATCTCCTGCGCTGCAGCCAACCAGAAGGAGGCCAATCAGGCCAATCGAAAAGGCAGCAAGGTTCTTCATCGTGGACATCCTTTCCCCATTAGTTGCGGTTGAAGCCACTGATCGGCAAACCGTCGTTGCGGATCGCCAGTTGGCTATACATTTGGGTGTCCATCGTTTCGACGAAGAACTGCACCGACGCGTCGCTCATCATCATCTCGCAGCCGCCGGGATGGTAGCTACCGAAGCAACGTGCTTGCGTGCTGTGAGTGGCGTCGGTCAACGAATTGATCGGAGCGATCGCGCTGGCCAGCGTGGCAGGGAAGCCCCACAGGTTGTTCACGTTGGCGCTGCTGGCCCAACCGAAGTTCTTGCCATCAGCTCGGTTGTGGGTCTGGTAACGGCTTTCGCCCACCATCACCACGTTGGTCGTGCCATCGATCGCATCGCGGAACTGCACGGCGGAATGGAAGTAGAGCATCCCGTTGGTATCGTTGCCACGCAGAGGATCGCTGCTGGCGCGGCATTGGAAGTCGTAGGTACTCGACGACGAGTTGAACACGCCGCCACCCATCACGCCCATGTAGCACAGCAGGTTCGGCTGTTCCGAAACGCGTGGATCGGAAGGGCATTGATAGATCGACAAAGGAATCTGCCATGCAGTCTGGTTCGCAGTGCTGCCAGCACCATCGACCGGATTCATCGTGAACTTCTGCGAGAAGTTGAATTGATCGTGCAGCGCGTTCTGTTCGAGGAACGGAAGCAGCATCACGGTCCACGGGGCGAACGCATTGTTGTCGCCGGAGTTGCTCCAGCAGGTTCCGCTCGAAGCAGGCGGAGTCGTACGATTCGAGATGTAACCAGAAGGGAAGCTACCAAACGTATCGTGGTAGTTGTGCAGACCAAGCCCGAGATTCTTCAGGTTATTCGTGCAACTCATCCGGCGAGCCGCTTCTCGCGCTTGCTGAACGGCCGGAAGAAGCAAAGCGATCAAAACGCCGATGATGGCGATCACGACAAGCAATTCCACGAGCGTAAACCCGCGGCGGCGGACAGAACAAAGCATGGGGGCACCTTGGGGAGTTCAGGGCGACAGGAAGGGCGAAAAGGAAAATCCGCGCTAAATAATCATAAATGACCAGGTAGTACGAATCTAGCTGAAAGTGGCATGTAGCGGAGCGGGTATTTCCCTAGAGGGGGGCGTGGTGCCTGTGAGCCCAAGAAAATGGCTACACGCCGAAAGACGGTAGCCAAGGTTTACTGAGGAAAGAAGCGAAACGCGCCGTCAATTACTTGGCCGGCGTTGGCTTCTTGTCTTTGTCTGGGTTTGGCGTGCTCAGATCGATCTCTTGCTTACCGGTACCCTCGAAGCCAGCCTTCGGGGTGCCATCTTCGTTCAGGCCATCGACTGTCCAAAGCACACCACGAGCAACCAGCCCGAGCCAGTCGTCGTTGTTCATCGTTTCGTTGTAATGACCCAGCGTCGTCGAGAAAGTCTTAGTCCCTTTGTACTCGTTGGTCCAGATCACGACGTGATCTTTCTTGGTGTCGACGCCGTAAGCCTTGGCCAGCGGGGTCGCGGAATCCCAGGTCTTCTCGATCTTGTAGAGCTCGCCTCGTTCGACCTTCCAGTTTTGTGGGAAGCCCTTCATGATCGGGTGATCCGATTCAAGCGTGACGACGTCGAGCGGATGCTTGCCTTCGTGACTGGTCGATCGTTGACCGATCAGCTTGCGCCACTCGTCGGTCTTGGCGTTGCGATAGCTGTGCATCGAGCAGTGAATGAAGATCGCTGGAATCTTGTTCTCGGTATGAGCCGCCACGATGCCTTCGATGAAGTCGACATCGGTCACGCCGCCATAGCATTCGTTGTGCACAACAATGTCGTACGGCTTGATCCAGTCGTGGTTTTGATAGACCGGCACTTGGATGTTGCGGTCTTCGCCAGCCAGGGCGACATCCCAGTCGATGCTGACGCGTTGGCTCAGCCCCTGGGTGATGATCTTGATTTGGTTGGGGTAGTCGTGGCAGCAACCGCCGGTAATCAGCAGTCCTTTCAGCTTGGCCTTTTCTTCCGCCAGCGAAGGAGCCGCCAGGCAGGCGACAAACAGCAGTACCAGCAATGGACGAATGAAACGATGAGGCATGATGGGAATTCCTTGTGATCGGATCGGGGGCAGGGGGGAAAGAGAGCCACGGGTTACCTGGGTCGGCACAGCTTGTCCGCCGCGTTGGATGCGATCTCCAAAGCAGGGCAGGGTGCGGACTCAGGTAGCCCGTGGCGGCTCCTAATTGATCTTCTTACTTGGCGGCGCTGGGGGCGGTAGCGGCGTCGATGTCGCCCAGGGCGAACTGGATACCATCGAGATAGAACTGCAGCATCTGCGGGTTCCAATAGATCTCTTCGCGATGTCCCAGCGAGCTGTAGAACACGCGACCATCGCCCCATTTGCGGACCCACGACACGGCAAAGTCGTTGTCTTTGCGATGGATGCCGTTCTTTTCCATGTTCGTGTTCTCGACGTCCAGCGAGAGCAGCACGTGCAATGCTTCACGCGAGTACGGATCGCGGAACTGGTAGATTTCGTCGACGATGGTAAAGTTCTCGCCACCGAAAGCATTCATCAGCGGATGTTCACGGTCGTCGATCTTGATGCCGACTTTCTCGTGCCATGGGTGACCATGGAAGTAACCGCCGATCAGCTTGCCGAAGTCTTCCCAGTGATAGTTGGCATCGCTGGCCGCATGGAAACCGACCAGGCCTTTGCCACTGCTGACGAAATCGAGCAGGCTCTTGCGGAACATCTCTTCCGCTTCTTCTTTGCTCATCTTCTTGCCGGCCGCGACCAGCTTGGCGATGTCTTCGTCGCGTGGCTTGATCCAAGACCCCGTCGTGTTGACCATGACGATCGCGTCGTAGTCCTTCAGCGTTTCAGGATCGAGCAGCGTCAGGTCGTTGGTGATGTGGGCATCGAAAGCACCGGTCTTTTCGCCCAGCATCTTCACAGCCATCGCACCAACCGGAATCGAGCTGTGGCGGTAGCCGTCGTAACGAGTGAAGACCAGCACGTTGTGCTTTTCTTTCGGTTCGACACGTGGCTTCTCGGGCAGTGCGGCTTCGATCTTCGACAACTGATCTGGGGTGACCAGTTCGCGAATGTAGATGTTGCGGAAGTAAAGCGTGTTGCCGTGGTTCTGCAGTTCAATCTGGCCACTGCGATAGATTGGCTTGTCGCGTTCCCAGTAGTTTTCCAGCACGACGTCGTCGGTCACCAGCTTGCCGTTCAGCTTGACGGTAACGCGATCGCCGATCATGCGAATGTAGAAGGTGTTCCATTCGCCAATCGGATTGTCGGCGGTAACCAGCGGCTCGCTAGGATTCTTCTGGTTGTTGTAGAGACCGCCCGAGCCAACGCCCTTGGGGTTTGGACCTTTGTTCGATGGATCCCAGATCTGAATCTGCGGAGCGCCACGGACGTAGATGCCGCTGTCGCCTGCTTCTTTGATTTTGAAGTCGACGTACATCTCGAAGTCTGCGTAGTCCTTGGCAGTGCAGAGGCTTTGCCCCTTGCCGTCGAACACCAGCACGCCATCTTCAATGTTCCAATGCGCATGCATCGATTCGTCGGCCTTGGCTTGCGCGGCAGCCAGCTCTTCCTGCGACATCGCCGCACGCGACTTCGGATTGCCGACCAAGCCTTTCCAGCCCGAGAGATCCTTGCCGTTGAACAACGCTTTGAAACCATTGGGTGGTTGGTTTAAAGATGGTTCTTCGGCGATTGCGAACGTGACCATGCCAAGCAGCAGGCCAAAACTACACACCAGGCGCAACATAGATGAGATTCTCCTCAAGAGCGTTTTTTGTGGGTGGGAGGGCAAAAAGTTCGCCCATTTCGGTAGGCCGCCTGCCCGAAAGGACTGGGCAGGGTGGGATGGAAGACCGCCAACCATCATAATCGGTGGCAAAGGCCATGGGAATCAATTGATCGCTTCCGATGGCCGAAACCTGCGACTGAAACGAGACCGGTTCCTTTTTGGCCAAGATGAAGCGTTTTTTTCAAAACCTGTACGCGAAATTGATTTACTGGCCGTCGTATCTCTACAACTGGACGATGATCCGTCGTCTGAAGTGGTGGCGGTGGTACGACGAGATCGATCCCCATGTCTTCGTCGGCGCGGTTCCGTCCCGCACGATGGCGAAAGACCTGGCAGAAAGTGGGATCGCCGGTGTGATCAATACTTGCCACGAATATGAAGGCCCGCTCGATATCTACCGAGAGCATGGCGTCGAGCAGCTTTATTTGCCAACGGTCGATTTCACGCCCCCGAGTGTCGAGGACATCGACGAAGGGGTCCGATTTATCGAACGCTACGTGGCGGAAGGCAAAGATGTCTACGTCCACTGCAAAGCAGGCAGGGCACGAAGTGCCACCATCGTGCTGTGCTGGTTGATGAAAGCCAAAGGGATGACGCCAGAGCAGGCCCAGGTCTATCTGCTGGAAAAACGTCGCCAGGTGTTGCCAACCTTGTACCGCCGTCCGGTGGTTCAGTCTTACTATCGCGCTCTCAGCGAAACCAACGCCTAAAGAGCTCCGCCCGATGCGTTGGCACTCTCCATCGCGTTGAGCACTGGGTGAATCAGATACTGCGTGCAATAGATCGTCAAAGCGATCGGCAGCACGATGGTCACCGCCAGCGTGATGAACGTGGTCAGCAGTTTCGACCACAGACGATACTTGGGGCTCAGCCAGATCAGCGGCAAGCCCAGCGGACCGAAGGTCAGAATCACGGTCCAGATGATCGCATGGCTGCTCACCACCGTTCGGACGAGCGGTGGCAAGTTGCCCTCAATGGCATGTTCTACCGGCAACTGCGGTGCTGGTCGTACCGCAGGCAGCGTTTGAGGTGCGTCGAGTAATTCAGTGTGCCCAGTCATGAGATTGCCTTCAGACCTAAGATCAGTGCGCAGGGGCCTCTGAAACCTTAGGTCATGTTGGGCAGTTGGCAACTCACTTGCCTGGGCAAATAGGGAAGTCGCCCTATCTACTTTAGGTCGATCGGAAGCTGATCGATCTTAGCGGCCAGAATGAAGTCGTTCTCGCTTAGTCCACCGATCGCGTGGGTCCACAATTCGATCGAAACATTGCGATAGCCGGCAATGTGCAGATCTGGGTGATGCCCATCTGATTCGGCGACTTCCGCGACCTGGTTAAAGAACTTCATGCCGGCCATGAAGTTCTTCACGACCCAGTCTTTGCGGATCCGCTGGCCGTCGTGCGTGAGGTACCAGCCTTGCAGTTTGAGAAGCTGATTGTTGGACTCGTCCAGGGTGCATGGATCGACGCCCCCTTCGCACGGCTTGCATTTCTTTTGGGTCAGTTGCTCGCTCGTTTGGATTTCCATTGCGGCTAAGATCCTTTCAAAAAAAAGCCCCGGCGATGTCAGGCCGGGGCAGTGTTGTTTGCGTGTGGCCTCTTCAGGTGTCATTCTTGCGAATGACCCGAGCCGAGGCAAACCGTCGCAGGCGAGATTTACGAAACCGGAGCCATGTCTGGCGCTGGGTCTTTCATCTCGGGCTCTTCCGCTTTCTTTTCTTCCGCGGCTGGCTTCGCTTCGGCTTCTTTCTTCACCTGGTCGGCGACTTCGGAAGCTGGCCCTGCGATCGTTTCGGTGGGGCCACCTTCTTTGGTGCTTTGCAGCTCCCGCCAGGCTTCGTTCTTTTCGTACGCTTCCAGTTCCTTCTTCAGGTGGTCGCGAATCTCGGCGGCTGCTTCGTCGCCACCGGCAGCTTCAACAGCCTTCTTCGACCATTTACGAGCATCCTCGAAGTTGCCCTTCTCGGCGTGAGCCGCGGCCAAGGTCGAAAGGATGTGGGCTTCGGCGTAATCGGTCGCTTCGCAGGCTTGGACTGCGTACTTCAACGCTTTGTCGCCATTGCGGACGTTGTCTTGCGTCGAGGTCGAAAGCACCCAGGCCAGGTTGTTCAGGATGCCACCTTCTTCGTCGTCCTGAATCTTCAAGGCTTCTTCGTAAGCAGCGACCGCTTCGGCATGCTTGCCGTACGAGAGCAGGGCGTCACCCTTGCCACGCAGGGCAAGTGCGTTGTCAGGCTGTTCCTTCAGAACGGCGTTGTAAATTTCAACCGATTTGCGAGGACGCTTGTCGGCCTGGTACAAGGCGGCCAGTTGCAGGGCGATCGTTTCATTCTTGTCGCTCCGCATCTGCAACGCTTCCAGGTCGCGGATCGCTTCGGAGTACTTGCCTTCCTGGGCGTACAGCGTGGCTCGCATCAGTAAGGCCTGCATGTTGCCGGTGTCGACTGCCAAGGCACGTTCGACGTCTTGCAGGGCGGCCTTGTAGTCTTCGCGTTCGACATACAAGCTGGCTCGCATCAGCAGGGCAGGGACCGAGCGGGAATCGAGAACCAGAACCTGATCGAGGTCGGTGATCGCCGCATCCAGATTGCCAGCCATGGTCTTGAACTGGGCTCGCAGGAGGTAACCGATCGGCGAGTTCGGATTCGCTTTGACGATCTGATTGACCGCTTTGATCGCTTCGTCGAATTCGCCCAGTTGAGCGAACGCACGAGCATAGGCTTGCAGCGAAGTCAGGTCGCCTGGGGCCAACTGTTCGGTCACGATCTTCAGGTCGGCCAAGGCGTTTTCAAACTTGCCTTGTTCCAGGTACATCAAACCACGGAGGCGATAGGCATCAGCATTGTTCGGGTTGGCTTCGATCGCTTTGGTCAGCACGTCGATCTGAGCTTCCGGACCTTTGGCGAAGATCAACGAAACGACCAACGCCTTCGAGTGTTGCTCGCCGGTTCCCTTCAGCAGTTCGACCGCTTTGTTGATGCTCTTCTCGGCTTCTTCCTTGTTGCCGTCGGGCATGATCAACAGACGAGCCTTCAGCAGGTAGAGCATGCCGACCGTATCGTCGAACGCCAAACCTTTGTCGACTTCCGCCACGGCGTTGTCGCGAAGTTGCTTCCAGTCTTTACGCTGCTGGGCTTCTTCCAGGATACCCTTGGCCATCGCTTCGGCACGCTGGTAACGGACCGAGGTGAGAAGCTGCTTGGCGAAGACCTGGTCTTCTTCGTGCAGGCCTTTGTTCAAAGCTGCTTCGCAAAGGTCAGCAACCTTGCCAAGGTCGGCCATGTTTTCCGCATCCAGCTTCAGATCGACCGCTTTGTCGAGATCGGCTTGGCCGGCGTAGTCTTCGGCCGCCAGTGGGAGGGTGAAAAGGCCGGTCCAAAGAACGGCTACTGCAAGAAGGAGGAATCGCCCAACCATGGTGTTTTATCTAACTCCGTGAGAACATTGTGTTAGCGGATTCGCGTAGAATGTTATTCTAAGCAATTAGGCAGACCTTGCCACGACGAGAATTCAGGGAATTTATTTCGGTCCGGTAGTTTGCGATAACGTCATGTCGAAAAATGATTCGACAGGAGAAAAGCAAGATGCGCTTTGGTTGGATCTGGATATTGGCAGTCGCACTGCTGCCAGGTTGCCGGCAGGAACCGGTTGAGGAGATCCGTGCGCCCGAAGGATCGCAAACCTCGGATGCCGAGCCGATTTCCCTCCCTCCCCATAGCTGGCCCTGGTGGCGCGGCGAACAGCGAGATGGCGTTGCCCACGGCGAAACAGTCCAGTTCGACTGGACCAGTCAGCCGAATGTTTTGTGGGGAGCAAAGATCCAGGGCCTAGGCCACAGCACGCCGATCGTGATTGGCGACAAAGTACTGATCACCACGGCCGATGAGAAGCTCGAATCGAAGTCGCTGATCTGCTACGAGGCGAGCAGCGGCAAGGTGCTGTGGACCACCAATATCCATCAAGGCGGCTTTATGCGGATTCATCAGAAGAATTCGCAAGCCTCGACCACCCCAGCCAGCGACGGCAAATATGTCTTCACCGCCTTCAT